>CAXUJE010000034.1:0-28088 GCA_964251035.1 uncultured Acetobacteraceae bacterium | reverse complement strand
GACCACGACGACCAGGAACAGCACGTTGGCCCGGCCCGCCGCGTTGTCGCCGCGCAGCCAGATCAGCGCCACGCTTGCCAGGCCGACATACAGCACGCCCGCCGCCATCGCGCGCCGCCCGCTGCTCCATCCAACGGCCAGGGCGCCCGCCGCCAGCACGGCCAACGCCCAGCCCTCCCGGTCCAGCACGCCCACGAGGCAAGCCAGCAGCCCCGCGAACGGCCCGCCCAGGCCGCCCGCCGCACAACGCCTCCCATTCGTAGGCAAGCCCGCCCGCCGCCATGGCCATCAGCGCTGTCCAGGCACCGGCGCCCAGCCAGATGCACGCCAGCGCCGCCGGCGCCAGCAAGGCCGCCGATAGCACGCGCTTGCGCAGGTCGCCCCAACGCTTCGCCTGCTCGGTCCGGCCATTCAGCGATTCAGGCAGGGCGCGCCCCGAACCGGCGCTCGCGCCGGGCAAACTCGGCCAGGGCGCCGTTGAACTCGGCCCGGCCGAAATCCGGCCACAGCACGTCGAGGAAGACCAGCTCGGCATAGGCCGACTGCCACAGCAGGAAGTTGGACAGCCGATGCTCGCCGGAAGTGCGGATCATCAGGTCGGGGTCGGGCATGCCGGCGGTGGACAGGAAGCGCTCGAACCGCTCGACGGTCAGCGCCGCCGGGTCCAGGGTGCCGTCCGCCGCGGCCTGCGCCGCCGCGCGGGCGGCGGCGGCGATCTCGTCACGGGCGCCGTAGGACAGTGCCATGTTGAGGTTCATCCGTGCGTTGCCGAGCGTCGCGCGCTCGGCGCGGTCCAGCTCGGCCCGGGTTTCCGGCTCGAACCGGGAGCGGTCGCCTAGGATGCGGACGCGCACGCCCTGCCGCGACAGCTCGGCCAATTCCTGGCGGATGTAATGACGCAGCAGGCCGGTCAGCTCCAAGACCTCGTCCGCCGGGCGGCGCCAGTTCTCGCTGCTGAAGGCATACAGCGTCAGCCAGCCCACGCCGGCCTCCATCGCCGCCTCGATAGTGCGGCGCACCGCCTGCGCGCCGGCGCGGTGCCCGGCCGCCCGCGGCAGCCCGCGCGCCGCCGCCCAGCGGCCCTTGCCGTCCATGATGACCGCGACGTGCTGCGGCGGCATGGGTCCGGCAAGCCCGGACGCAAGCGGCTTCAAGTCCGGTTTGCCCAACGCCATCCCGTCACACCTGCCGGATTTCCCGGTCCTTGTCGGCCAGAGCCTCGTCGATGCGCTTGATGTAGCCGTCCGTCAGCTTCTGCACCTGGTCGGACCAGTCCTTCATCTCGTCTTCGCCGATCTCGCTTTTTTTCTCGGACGCCTTGATCTGGTCCATGCCGTCCCGACGCACGCCGCGCACCGCGACCCGCGCGCCCTCCGCGTAGCGCCCGGCCGCCTTCGCCAGCTCGCCCCGGCGCTCCGCCGTAAGCTGCGGGATGGGCACGCGCACCACCTGCCCGTCGGAGCCGGGGTTGAGGCCAAGCCCGCTGTCGCGGACCGCGCGTTCCACGGCGCCCACCAGCGTGCGGTCCCAGACCTGCACGGTGATCATCCGCGGCTCCGGCACGCCGATGGTGCCGACCTGGGTGATCGGCACCTCTGTGCCGTAAGCCTCGACCTTGACGGGTTCCAGCAGTGCCGGGCTGGCCCGGCCGGTGCGCAAGCCGCCGAAGTCGCGGCGCAGCGTTTCCAGCGCGCCGTCCATCCGTCGCGTCAGGTCGGTCTTGAGGGCGTTCACGTCGGCGGGCATGATGAGACTCCCCGGGTTGGGTTCAATGCGGCTCGATGATGCGGGTGAAGCGCCCCTCGCCGCGCATCACCTGCGCGAACGCGCCGGGCGCATGGATGTTGAACACGATGATCGGCAGGCCGTTCTCCCGCGCCAGGCTGATGCCCGCCGCGTCCATCACGCCGAGGTCGCGGGCCAGCACGTCAAGATATGTCAACTGTTCGTACCGCTCCGCGTCTGGCACCTTGCGCGGGTCGGCGGAATACACGCCGTCCACCTGGGTGCCCTTGAGCAGCAGGTCGCAGTTCATCTCAGCGGCGCGAAGTGCCGCGGCGGTATCGGTCGTGAAGAACGGGTTGCCGGTGCCGGCGGCAAAGATCACCACCCGGCCCTTCTCCATGTGCCGCTCCGCCCGGCGCCGGATGTACGGCTCGCACACGCTGCTCATCGGGATGGCCGATTGCACGCGGGTGGCGACGCCGCGCCGCTCCAGGGCGCTCTGCATGCCGAGCGCGTTCATCACCGTCGCCAGCATGCCCATGTAGTCGGCCTGCGCCCGGTCCATGCCGCCCGCCGCCGCGGACACGCCGCGGAAGATGTTGCCGCCGCCGATCACCAGGCAGACCTGCACGCCCATCTGCACCACATCGCCCACATCGGCGGCGATCCGCGCCAGGGTGTCGGTGTCCAACCCGTATTCCCGCCGGCCCATCAGCGCCTCCCCGGACACCTTGAGCAGGACGCGCTTGTGGGTCGGTTGATCTGGCATGGAATCCTTCCGGGGCCGGGCGGCGGCACGCTAGAGGGTGACGCCGCCCGCCACAAGTTTAAGCCGCCGGTCCGGCCCGATCACCCGGTATCGGCTACTCCGCCGGCGGCGGAGGGGCCGGCGACTCGGGCGGCGGCGTGATGCCGGCGGCGGCGGCGACCTCGGACGCGAAGTCGCCCCCGGCCGGCTTGTCGATTCCCTCACCCAGATGGAAGCGCGCGAAGCCCGCAAGCTTGGCGCCGGTCTTCTTCACCACGGCACGCACGCGGCTTTCGCCGTCGTGCACCCAGACCTGCTCCAGCAGCACGACCTCCTCGTAGTACTTGCGGATGCGCCCCTCGACCATCTTCCCGATGATGTTGTCGGGCTTGCCGGACTGACGCGCCTGCTCCGTCAGCACGGCCTTTTCCCGCTCCAGCGCCGCCGGGTCCACCCCGTCGATGTCGAGCGCGTCGGGACGGCTCGCGGCGACGTGCATGCCGACCTGGCGGCCCAGGGTCTCCAAGGCGTCCTGCTCGCTGCCGCCCTCAACCGCGACCAGCACGCCGATCTTGCCCAAGCCCGGCTTCAAGGGCTGATGCACATAGGTCGCGACGACGCCCTGCGGCACCGACAGCACCTTGGCCCGGCGCAGGTGCATGTTCTCCCCGATCGTCGCCACGAGCTGGGTCAACTCCTCCGCGACCGTCCGTCCGGTGCCGGGGAACGGCGCGGCGCGGATCGCCTCCACGTCGTCGCCGACCTCAAGCGCGATCTGCGCCACGGCGGCCACCAGCGCCTGGAACGTCTCGTTGCGGGCAACGAAGTCGGTTTCGGCGTTGACCTCGACCATCGCCGCCTTGTTGGGCATGCTCGCGACCCCGACCAGGCCCTCCGCCGCCACCCGGCCGCTCTTCTTCGCCGCCGCGGACAGGCCCTTCTTGCGCAGCCAGTCGAACGCCGCCTCCGGGTCGCCGCCTGCCTCCGTCAGCGCCCGCTTGCAGTCCATCATGCCCGCGCCGGTCTTCTCGCGCAGCGCCTTGACGGCCGCCGCCGTGATCTCAGCCATCTCCAACCCTCCTTACGCTGCCGGCTGCTCGGCCGGAGCAGGCTCCGGCATCGGCAGCGCCTCCGGCGGCAGCTCCTCCGCGGCGCCCATGTCACGCCCGCTTGCCACCATCTCGGCGCTGATCCCGTCCAGCACCGCGCCGGCGATCAGGTCGCAGTACATGGTGATGGCACGGATCGCGTCGTCGTTGCCCGGGATCGGGTAGGTCACGCCCTGCGGGTCCGAGTTGCTGTCGAGCACGGCCACCACGGGAATGCCGAGCTTGTTGGCCTCCTCGACCGCGAGCTTTTCCTTGTTCGTGTCGATGATGAACAGGATGTCCGGCAGGCCGCCCATGTCCTTGATGCCGCCCAGCGCGCGCTCCAGCTTCTCCTGGTCGCGCGTGATGTCCAGCACCTCCTTCTTGGTGAGGCCCTGCACGTCGCCGCCCAGCATCTCCTCGATCTGGCGCAGGCGCTTGATGCTGCCGGTGATGGTCTTCCAGTTGGTCAACATGCCGCCGAGCCAGCGGTGGTTCACGTAGTACTGGCCGCAGCGCTTGGCGCTGTCCGCCACGTACTCGGCCGCCGCCCGCTTGGTGCCGACGAACAGCACGCGCCCGCCGGCCGCCGTCACGTCGCGCACGGCACGCAGCGCCCGGTCCAGCATCGGCACGGTCTGCTGCAGGTCGATGATATGGACTTGGTTGCGGACGCCGAAGATGTAGGGTCCCATGCGCGGGTTCCAGCGCCGGGTATGGTGGCCGAAATGGACGCCGGCTTCGAGAAGCTGGCGCAAGGTGAAATCGGGCATCGCCATGAGGGCGCGTCCTTTCCAGTGATCCGGTTGATCCTCCGCGGGGCCAGGCCATGCGGCACCGGACCCTGGGGATCAACCCCGGGAAAGGCGCCCCGCGTGTGAATTACCCGCGACGGTCGCGGGCGCCGGAGATATGGTGGATCGCAGAAAATGATGCAAGCCGGCAGACGCCGGCGCGCTCGATCTTCAAGGAACTTCGGCACGTCGCCCGGTGTGGCCTTCCCCACAGACGCCGACGCGCCGCGCTGTGCATCCACGGGCTGCAACACAGCCTTGGAGGCCGCCATGGAATTCCTGACACCGCTCGCGTCCCACAGTCACCACGCCTTCCAGGTACCCTATGATGGACCGGGCGCGGACGACGCCGATGCCAGCCTCATCAACGCGAACAGCGTGGGCGTCGCTGCGCTCCCGCCCCCGGACGTAGCCGCCACCGCGTTCGAGGCAGCCTCGACGACGCTGCAGGACCAGCTCTACTTGCAGCAGACCGGCAACACGACCGCCACCGCCTACACCGACCTCCACCAGGGCGGGATCGGCGATTGCTACCTGCTCTCATCCATCGGCGAGGTCGCGCTGCAAAGCCCCTCATTCATCCGCAACATGATCAGCACCAACCCGGACGGCACCGAGACCGTCCATCTGTATGAGGCGGCGGATGGCCAACTGCCCGGCTTCTCCACCACATCGTTCAAGCCGGTGTCCGAGACGGTCAGCAACGTGTTCGACCTCAAGTCCGTCAACAGCCGGCCCGGCCAGGACAGCCAAGGCAGCGTGCACGAGATCTGGCCGCAGGTCCTTGAGAAGGCCGTGGCCCAGCTCAATGGCGGCTACGGCGACATCAGCCAAGGCGGCTGGCCGGCGCTGGCCATGGAGGAGCTGACGGGCCAAAAGGCGGGCTTGATGAGCTTGGCCGACGTGACGGCGCCGATGCTGCAGGCCGACATCTCCGCGCACGACCTGGCCGTGCTCGACACGACGGCCGCCGATCCGGCCTACAACGTGGTCGGCGGCCACGCCTACATGGTCACCGGGCTGGTCAACAGCAGCACCGGGCCGGAGGTGGCGTGCGCCAACCCGTGGGGCTTCGATCAGCCGAGCCTGGTTCCCATCTCGCAGCTCAGCCATGTGTTCAGCGGGATCAACGTGGGCACGGTGTAGGCGCGGGCCGGCGATGGGTTCCGTCAAACCTCCTCAACCCGCTCCACGCCGGGCACGATCTTCAGCGCCTGCGCCAGCCGCGGCGTCACTTGGAACCCACCGGGGATGGTGATTTCCACCGCCTGCGCGTCGTCGATGCGCGGCACCAGCGTGACCCGGCCGCGGCCGCTCCCCTCGCGGGACAGCAGCGCGCGGATGTGCGGCACCGCTTCCGTCCGGTCGAGCCAGATGCGCATCCCGGCGCCCGCGTCGCTCGCCGCCTGCTCCAGCGACACGCAGTCGGCGGCGGTGACGCGCAGGCTGTCGCCCTCCAGGCGGAGGTCCACGCCCATCAGCACCGCGTTGCCGGCCTTGAGGATGTCCCGCGCGCTGCCCAGCACCTCGCTGAACACCGTCACCTCGTAGCTGCCCCCTTGGTCCGACAGGCGGATCCAGGCCATGCGGCTGCCGGTGCGCGTCGCGCGCTCCTTGGACGCCACGACGCAGCCGGCCATGCGGATGCGGCCGGCGCCGGCCTGGGCGCGCGCTTCCATCTGGCTGGACGGCACCACGCCGAGGCGCCGCAGCAAGGGGCCGTAGCTGTCGAGCGGGTGCGCGGTCAGGTGGAAGCCCACTGCCTCCGCCTCGTAGCCCAGGCGCTCCATCGGCGGCCAATCCGGCATGGGCGGCAGGCGCAGCGGCTCGGGCGTCGGGCCGCCGCCGAACAGCCCGGCCTGGCCGGTCTCCGTTTCCTCAGCCTGCGCCTGGGCGCGGCGCATGACCGTCTCCGCGGCGGCGAACATCTGGGCGCGGTTGGGCGCGATGCCGTCGAAGGCGCCGGCGCGGGCGAGGTTCTCAAGCTGCCCTTTGCTGAGCGGGCGCGGATCGACCCGGGCGGTGAAATCGGCCGGGTCGGCGAAGTCCCGGTCACCCCGGCTTGCCACGAGCGCCTGCATGGCGGCAAAACCGATGCGCTTCACCGCGGCGAGCGCGTAGCGGATCGCCTGCCCTCCGTCCGGCCCGACCTCCACCCGGAACTCGGCGCCGGACCGGTTGATGTCGGGCGGCAGCACGCGGATGCCGGTGCGCTCGGCTTCCTGACGGAGGGCGGCGATCTTGTCGGTGTTGCCGAGCGCGAGGTTCATGCAGGCGGCGAGGAAGGCGGCCGGGTGGTTCGCCTTCAGCCACGCCGTTTGGTAGGACACCAGGGCATAGGCCGCGGCGTGGCTCTTGTTGAAGCCATAGTCCGCGAACTTCGCCATGAGGTCGAACACCTCCGTCGCCTTCGCGGCCGGGATGCCGCGGGCCGTGGCGCCGTCGGTGAAGATCTTGCGCTGCTGCTCCATCTCCGCGCGGATCTTCTTGCCCATGGCGCGCCGCAGCAGGTCGGCGCCGCCCAGGCTGTAGCCGGCCATGCGCTGCGCGATCTGCATGACCTGTTCCTGGTAAACGATGATGCCATAGGTCTCGGCCAGGATGTCCCGCACTTCGGGGTGCGGCGCCTCCCAGGGCTTGCCGTGCTTGCGCAGGCAGTATTCCGGGATATTCGCCATGGGGCCAGGACGGTAGAGCGCGCCGACGGCGATCAGGTCCTCGAACCGGTCTGGGCGCATTTGCCGCAGCGCGTCGCGCATGCCTTGGGACTCGAACTGGAACACCCCGCCGCCGTCGCCGCGGGACAGCATCTCATAGGTCTTGGGATCATCGAGCGGCAAACGGTCGAGATCGACCGGCACGCCCAGCCCGTGCAGGATCGCCACCGCCTGCTGCAGGATGGTCAGCGTCGTCAGGCCCAGGAAGTCGAACTTCACGAGGCCCGCCTGCTCCACGTACTTCATGGAGTACTGCGTCACCAGCGTGTCGGCCTTGGGATCGCGGTACAGCGGCACCAGGTCGATCAGCGGACGGTCGCCGATCACCAGCCCGGCGGCGTGCGTGCTGGCGTGGCGGTACAGCCCCTCCAGTTGCAGAGCCACCTCCATCAGGCGGCGCACGCTCTCGTCGCCGTCGCGCATCTCCTGCAGGCGCTTCTCGCCGTCGATGGCCTGGGACAGGGTGACGGGCTTGGCCGGGTTGTTGGGGATCAGCTCGGCGACGCGGTTGACCTGGCCGAACGGCAGGCCCAGCACGCGGCCCACGTCGCGCACCGCCGCCCGCGCCTGCAGCTTTCCGAAGGTGATGATCTGCGCCACCCGGTCCGCGCCGTATTCGCGGCGCACGTAGTCGATCACCTCGTCGCGGCGGTCCTGGCAGAAGTCGATGTCGAAGTCCGGCATCGACACGCGCTCCGGGTTGAGGAACCGCTCGAACAGCAGCCCCCAGCGCAGCGGGTCGAGGTCGGTGATCGTCAGCGCCCAGGCCGCGACCGACCCGGCGCCCGAGCCGCGGCCCGGCCCCACCGGGATGCCCTGCCCCTTCGCCCACTGGATGAAGTCGGCGACGATCAGGAAGTAGCCGGGGAAGCCCATGCCGGCGATGACGCCCAGCTCGTACTCCAGCCGCTCGGAGTACACCGCCCGGGTGGCCGCGTCGGCGTCCATGGCGTCCATGCGGCGCACGAGGCCCTCCCGCGCCATGGCGCGCACGGTCTCGTCCTCGCTTTGGCCAGGCCGCACCTTGGGGCACATCGGCAGCAGCGGCTTGCGCGTCTCCGCCATGACGGCGCAGCTCCGGGCCACGGCCAGCGTGTTGTCGCAGGCGTCCGGAAGGTCGCGGAACAGGCGGCGCATGTCGCGCGCCGGCTTGAACCAGTGCTCCGGCGTGACCCGGCGGCGGCCGGCCTCGCTGACCTGCCGGCCCTCGGCGATGCACAGCAGGGCGTCGTGCGCCTCGTGCATCTTGGCCGTCGCGAAAAAGCATTCGTTGGTGGCAACCAAAGGCAGCCGCTGCTCGTCCGCAAGCTGCAGCAGGCCAGGCTCGATGGCCCGCTCCAGCGCGAGGCCGTGGCGGTGCAGCTCTATCATGCAGCGCCCGGGGAACGCTTCGGCCAACTGCGCCAGCAGCTTCTCGGCATCTGGCTTGCGCCCTTCGGCCAGCATGCGGGCGATTGGGCCGCGGGTGCCGCCGGTCAGCAGCACCAAGCCTTCGGCGTGGTCCAGCAGGACTTGGAGCGGCAGTTGCGGGTCCGCCGGGTCGCCCTGCATGAACCCTTGCGACGACAGGCGCTGCAAGTTGGCCAGCCCCGCCGCGTCCTGCGCCAGCACCACCACCGGATCGGGCGCGAGCCGCGGGTTCTCTGCCCGGGCAAGCGAGACCTGGCAACCGATGATCGGCTGCACCCCACGGGCGGCGCAGGCCTGGCTGAACTCCAGCGCGCCGAACAGGTTGCCGGTGTCGGTGATCGCCACCGCCGGCATCTTGGCGTCCTGCGCCGCAACGGCGATCTTGTCGGCCTTGATCGCGCCCTCGCTCAGCGAGTAGGCGGAGTGGACCCGCAGGTGCACGAAATCAGCGTGCGGCATCAAAGCTCCTCGATTCGCCCATCCCGCAACGTTACCCGGCGGTCCATCCTGTTGGCGAGGTCCGGGTTGTGCGTGGCGATCAGCGCCGCAACCCCCTCTGAGCGCACCATGCGCAGCAACTCCTCGAACACCACGTTGCTGGTGCCCACGTCGAGGTTGCCGGTCGGCTCGTCCGCCAGCAGCACGCCAGGCGCGTTGGCCAAGGCGCGAGCGATGGCGACCCGCTGCTTCTCGCCCCCCGACAACTTGCCCGGCAGGTGCCCGGCGCGCGCCGGCAGCCCGAACGCGGCCAGCAGCGCCATCGCCCGCTCCCGCGCCGCCCGCCGCGGACGGCCAGCCACCATCTGCGGCAGCACGATGTTCTCGGCCGCGGTGAACTCGGCCAGCAGATGGTGCGCCTGATACACGAAGCCGATGCGGTCGCGGCGGATCGCCGTGCGGCCGGTGTCCGGCAATTGCCCGGCGTCCTGCCCGTCCACCAGCACGACGCCCCCGTCCGGACGCTCCAGCAGGCCGGCCAGGTGCAGCAGCGTGCTCTTGCCGGTGCCGGACGGCGCCACCAGCGCCACGATCTCCCCGGCGTGCAGCGTGAGGTCAGCACTGCGGAGAACCTGCAGCTCGCTGTCCCCGCTGCGATAGGCGCGGCTCACGCCTTGCAGCGCCAGCGGCTCACTCATGCCGCAGCGCCTCCACCGGGTCGGTCCGCGCGGCACGCCAGCTTGGGTAGAGCGTGGCGAGCAAGGACAGGCCGAGCGCCATCAGGATGACCTGCGCCACTTCGTGCCAGTTCAGCTTGGCCGGCAAGTGCGTGAGGTAGTACACCTCCGGATTGAACACGCTGGCGCCGGTCGCGGCCTCCACCCAATGCTGCAGCGTCTCGATGTTGAGGCAGAACAGCACGCCCAGCAGCACGCCGGCGACCGTGCCGGTCACGCCCACGCTCGCGCCGCACATCAGGAAGATCCGCATCACGGCGCCCCGCCCGGCACCGATGGTGCGCAGCACCGCGATGTCCCGCGTCTTGTCCTTGACCATCATGATGAGCGACGACACGACGTTGAACGCCGCCACCAGGATGATCAGCGTGAGGATCAGGAACATCACGTTCCGCTCGACCTGCACCGCGGCGAAGAAGCTGTTGTTGCTCTGCTGCCAATCCACCACGCGCACCGGCGTGCCGGACAGCGCCGCCGTGACCGCCCGGCTGACCCCCCGCACCTCCTGCGGGTCGGACACCATGACCTCGATGTGGGACGCGGCGCCGGGCTGCTGGAAGAAGATCTGCGCGGCCTCCAGCGGCAGGAACACGAAGGACGTGTCGTACTCGTTCATGCCGACCTGGAACACCGCCGCCACGCGGTAGGCGCGCACCCGAGGGATGGTGCCGAACGCGGTCGCAGCCCCCTGGGGCGACACCAGGGTGAGCGGGCTGCCGACCGTCAAGCCGAACTTCTGCGCCAGGCCCACGCCGACCGCGATCGCGTCCTCCCCCTTGAAGTCGTCGAGCGTGCCGGCGCGGATGTTGTCGCTGACCGCGCGCATGCGGCGGAAGTCCGCCGGCTGGATGCCGCGCACCAGGCCGCCGGCCGATTGCCCGCGCTCCCCGGTCAGCAGCACCTGCCCGTCGATGACCGGCACGGCGGACACGACGCCGGGCACGGCCGCGACCCGCGCCGAGACGCCCTGGTAATCCGTGAGCGCGCCGCCCACGGGATAGACCCCGAGGTGGCCGTTGAAGCCCAGGATGCGGTTCAGCAGGTCCACCTGGAACCCGCCCATCACCGACATCACGATGATCAGCGTCGCCACTCCCAGCGCGATGCCCACCAGGCTGAACCCGGCGATCACCGACACGAAGCGTTCGCCGCGGCGGGCGCGCAGGTAGCGGCCGGCCACGGCGCGTTCAAAAGGTCCGAACATGTTACGCCATATGGGCGAGCGCCGCGTCCAGCGTAAGCTCCTGCCGCTCCCCGGTCGCGCGGCGCTTCAGTTCCACCGTGCCGGCGGCGGCGCCGCGCGGGCCGACGATGACCTGCCACGGGTGGCCCATCAGGTCGGCGTCGGCGAACTTCACCCCGGCCCGCTCCTCCCGGTCGTCATACAGCGCGCGGCCCGGCATGGCGGCGTAGGCCTGCTCGCACAGCGCGCCGGTGGCGGCGTCGCCCTGCTTGAGGTTGAGGACCGCCGCGCGGAACGGCGCGACGCTGTCGGGCCAGATGATGCCGGCGTCGTCGTGGTGCGCCTCGATCAGCGCGCCGACCAGGCGGGACACGCCGATGCCGTAGCTGCCCATGTTGGGCGCGACCGGCGCGCCGTCGGGGCCGGCGACCTGCAAGCCCACGAGCTCGCTGTAGAGCGTGCCGAAGTTGAAGATCTGCCCGACCTCGATACCCCGCCCCTCGCGCCGCCGCTCGGCGGGCACGCGCTCCCAAGCGGCGAGGTCGTGCTTCTCGTCGGTCGCGGCGTAAGGCGCCGTGACTGCGGCGAAGAAGCGGTCGAGCTGCTCGGGGTCGGCGTGGTCCACGTCATCGGCGCCGATGCGGATCGTCTCGACCTCGGCGTCATAGAACACCTGGCTTTCGCCCGTGGGCGCCAGGATGTGGAATTCGTGGCTCAGGTCGCCGCCGATCGGCCCGGTGTCGGCCGCCATCGGCACCGCCTGCACGCCCAGGCGCCGGAAGGTGCGGAGATAGGCCAGCATCATGATGCGGTAGCTGCGCACCGCGGCGGCGTGGTCCAGGTCGAAGGAGTAGCCGTCCTTCATCAAGAACTCCCGCCCGCGCATCACGCCGAAGCGGGGGCGGGTCTCGTCGCGGAACTTCCATTGGATGTGATAGAGGATCTGCGGCAGCTCGCGGTAGCTGCGGACCGATTGGCGCAGCAGGTCTGCGATCAGCAGCTCGTTGGTGGGACTGTAGATCAGGTCCCGGTCGTGCCGGTCCTTCAGCCGCAGCATCTCTGGGCCGTAGGCGTTGTCGCGGCCGGTGGAGCGCCACAGGTCGGCGGACTGCAGGGTCGGCATCAGCAGTTCCTGCGCGCCCACGCGGTCCTGTTCTTCCCGCACCACCTGCGCGATGTTGCGCAGCACGCGCCAGCCCGCCGGGAGCCAGGCGTAGATGCCCGCCGCCACCTGCCGCACCAGCCCGGCCCGCAGCATGAGCCGGTGCGAGGCGATCTGCGCCTCCGCCGGATTTTGCTTGATGGTGGGCAGCAGGGAGCGGGTCAGACGCATGGGGGGGAGCCTGTGTCAGTGGGACCGCGCGGACCCTACAGGCCCGGCGGCGTGATCGCCAGCCGCCCACCACCAATTGTTATATCTTAAGAATAACCAGGTATAGATGCTTTTTTGTGCGACGCACAACGCTTTTTTGATCGTTTATGCCGCAGCTTACGCGAATCCGCGTGACACCGCTCCACACTGGAACTATCAAAGAAGGAGTGGCCCGCGCGCAGGCGGCGCAGCGGGCCGAGTTTAGGGAGGAAACGCCGATCACACGGCAGACCAGGACGAAACATCCTGGTCTGCTGTGAAGATCACTTGTTGGCTCCCATCCCGTCCAGGTAAATCTGCGGCCTCGGCACGGTTTTTTTGCGCCGTTGCACCGATTTTGATGTCCAATCAGGCAAGCAATGAACAATCGCCCATAAATTGGTCAAGCAACGCGAAACGACCACCAATCGCTCCGGATCACCCACATCGCCAAGCCCCAAAGCACCGCCGAGATGATGGTCGTCGCCAGCAGCTTGCGCCCGATCAACGGACGTTCCGGCGCGCCGCGCCAGCCGGTCGCCGGGTCAGCGTCGGCCACCGGGCGGGTGCCGAACGGCAGCACGGCGAACAGCACGGTCCACCAGATCAGCGCGTAGAGCACGAACGCCGTGAAGCCGCTCACGTCCCGTCTCCCGTCAGACCCGCAGCAGGTGCACGTCCACCATCGGCCGCTTCTGCAGACGCTTGCCAAGCGCGCGGCGCAACGCGGCGCGGGCGGCGTCGGCCAGCGCCGAGTCATCCCGCCGCAGCAAGGCCGGCAGCCCGGCGACCGCCTGGGTGAACTCGCTCGTGACCCGCGCGGTTTCCGGGTCGTCCGGCTCGAACAGGCCAGGCGCGCTGACCCGTGCCTGCCCGACCATCTTGCCGGCCCCATCCATGGCGAAGCTGCCCAGCACGACGCCGTTGAACAGCATCCGCCGCCGGGCCGCCAGCACCCCGCCGTTCAGCGGCACCACCCGGTTGCCGTCGAGCGCCAATCGTCCGACCGGCGCGCTGTCCACGACCTCTGGCCGGCCCGGCGACAGGCTGAGCATGTCGCCGTCTTCCAGCAGGATCGGGGTGGCGCCTGCCTCTTGCGCCAAGGCGGCATGGGCCGAAAGGTGCCGCCATTCGCCGTGCACGGGGACCGAGTACTTCGGCTTCACCAAGGCATAAAGCTGCTTCAGCTCATCGCGCGCTGGGTGGCCGGACACGTGGGTCAGCTCCTCGTCGTCGGTGATGACCCGCACGCCGCGGCGCACCAGGCTGTCCTGCACCTGGGTGATCGGCCGCTCGTTGCCGGGGATCATGCGGCTGCTGAAGATCACCGTGTCGCCCTCCCCCAGCGCGATGTTGGGATGGGTGTCGGCGGCGATGCGCGACAGGGCGCTGCGCGGCTCCCCCTGGCTGCCCGTGACCAGGATCAGCAGGTTGTCGTCCGGGATCGACCCGGCCTCGTCCTCCGGCACGAACTCCGGCAGGCCGCGGAGATAGCCGCATTCCCGCGCCGCCGCTTCCAGGTTGCGCAGCGACCGGCCGACCAGGGCCACGTGACGTCCGGCGTCGCGCGCCGCCATCACCACGCTCTCGACCCGTGCTACGTTGCTGGCGAAGCACGTCACCGCCACCCGCCCGCGCATCGGGCGGATCAGCTCAGACAGGCTGCGCCGCACCTCCGCCTCGCTGCCGGAATGGCCCTCGACCATGGCGTTGGTGCTGTCGCACACCATGGCCAGCACGCCCTCCTCGCCCAGGCGGCGGAACGCGGCCTCGTCCGTCGCCGGGCCGATCAGCGGGTTGGGGTCGAGCTTCCAGTCGCCGGTATGCAGGACCGTGCCGTACGGGGTGCGGATCGCCAGCGCCTGCGCCTCCGGCAGGGAGTGCGCCACTGGCATCAGCTCCAGCGAGAACGGCGGCAGCTCGATCCGTCCGCCGGACGGGACCGTGTGGATGCGGACCTCGGCCAGCAGCCCGGCCTCGATCAGCTTGCGCTTCAGCACGGCCGTCGCGAACGGCGTCGCGTAGACGGGGCAGCGAAGCTGGCGCCAAAGGTGCGCCACGGCGCCGATGTGGTCCTCGTGCGCATGGGTGATGACTAGGCCCAGCAACTGGTCCCGACGCTCGGCGATGAAGCCCGGGTCGGGCATCATGATCTCGATCTCGGGATTGTCATTGCCGCCGAAGCCGATCCCGCAGTCGATTGCCAGCCACTTCCCGCCGCAGCGGTACAAATTCAGGTTCATGCCGATCTCGCCCGTCCCGCCCAAGGGCAGGAAGGCCAGATCACCGCTGTAAGCGTCCATCTAATCGCCTTCGATTGTTCTTATTCTGTCGCGACTCAATGTGGGTGCGGGGTTACGGTCCGCCAACAAGCGAAGTCCGTTGAGCGTCAGATCAGGGTCGATGTGCTCGATGACGATGGTGCCCTCGGCCAGCATGGGCGCGAGGCCGCCGGTGGCGATGACCTTGAGCGGCTCGTCATGCTCGGCACGGATGCGGGCGACCAAGCCCTCGACCAGGCCGACATAGCCCCAGTAGATGCCGGACTGCATGGCGGGGATCGTGGAGCGGCCGATCACCGCCTGCGGTCTGCCAATGCCGATGCGCGGCAGGCGGGCGGCGGCCTTGTGCAGCGCCTCAATCGACAGGTTGATGCCCGGCGCGATCACGCCGCCCAGATAGCCGCCATCCGGCGCCACCACGTCGAACGTCGTCGCCGTGCCGAAGTCGATGACGATGAGCGGGCCGCCATAACCCTGATGCGCGGCCAGCGTGTTGAGCAGGCGGTCCGCGCCGACCTCGGCCGGGTTGTCGATGCGGATGTCGAAGCCCCAATCGAGGCTGGACCGGGCGACAAGCGGCTCCGTGGTGAACCATTCGCGGCACAGGCGGCGCAGGTGGTACAGCGCAGCCGGCACAACGGTGCCGATCACCGCGCGGTTGATCTCGGCCGGCTTCAGCCCTGTGAACGACAGCAGGGTCAGCAGCCAGACGGCGTACTCGTCCGAGGTGCGCTGCGGCTCGGTGGCGATGCGCCAGATGCCGCGCCAGGAGGCCCCATCGTGCACGGCGAAGACCACGTTGGTGTTGCCGGCATCGACGACCAGCAGCATGGGCTAGGCGTCCCCGTCCACGCGGCCCGGCCCCGCTTGGCTCACCCGAACAGCACCCGCGCCGCCTGCTGCGCCGCGGCGACGAGCGGCGCCGGGAACACGAAGAACAGCGTCGTCACCAGGGCGCCGAGGCCGGCGACGAAGGACACGGAGGCGGGCCGCGCGTCGAAGGCCGGCTCGGCCGGATCGAAGTACATGACCTTGATGACGCGCAGGTAGTAGAAGGCGCCGACCACGCTGGTCAGCACGCCGATGACCGCCAGGGTCCAATAGCCCGACTGCACCGCAGGCAGGAACACGTAGAGCTTGCCAAAGAAGCCGGAGAACGGCGGGATGCCCGCCATGCTGAACATGAACACCGCCATCGCGAGCGCCAGGCCCGGGTCGGACCGGGCCAGGCCGGCGAGGTCGCCGACCTTCTCCAACTGACGTCCGCGGCGGCGCATGGCGATGATGCAGGCGAACACCCCGGCGCTCATGAACACATAGGTCGCCATGTAGACCAGCACGCCGCGGATGCCGTCCGCCGTGCCGACCGCGAGGCCGACAAGCGCGTATCCCATATGGCCGATGCTGGAATAGGCCATCAGCCGCTTGATGTTGGACTGACCAATGGCGGCGAGCGAGCCGAGCAGCATGGAGGCGATGGAAACCAGCACGATGAGCTGCGTCCATTGCGGGGTGATGTGCCCGAACGGGACCTCCAGCGCGCGCAACAGCAGCGCGATGGCGGCGACCTTGGGCGCGGTGCTCATAAACGCCGTCACCGGGGTCGGCGCGCCCTCGTACACGTCGGGCGTCCACATGTGGAACGGCACGGCAGAGAGCTTGAACGCCAGCCCGGCGACCACGAACACCATGCCGACGACCAGCCCGGCGGACACGCTGTCCGGCGTGGCCAGCGCACGGAACAACTCGCCGAACTGCATGGTGCCGGCAAACCCGTAGGTGAGCGATATGCCATACAGCAGCAGCCCGGAGGCGAGCGCGCCCAGCACGAAGAACTTGAGACCGGACTCCGCCGACCGCAGGTCGTCCCGGGCGAAGGCGCACAGGACGTAAAGCGCCAGCGATTGCAGCTCCAGCCCCATGTAGAGCGTCATCAGGCTTGAGGCGCTGCACATCACCATCATGCCGACGGTGGACAGCAGGATCAGCACCGGGAACTCGAACCGGCTGATGCCTTCCCGCACGTTGTAGTCGAGCGCCAGCACAGCCGACAGCCCGGCGCCGGCCAGGATCAGCAGCTTCATGTAGCTGCCGAACCCGTCCACGACGAACAGCCCGCGATAGGCGCTCCCGGCCCCGTTGCCCAGCACCAGGACGCCGGCGAGCACGAGGGCGCCGAGCGACAGCATGGTGCACAAGAACGCCGGGTCCGGCTTGCGCAGCACGCCGAACACCAGGATCGCCATCGCGCAGAGGGCGAGGACGATCTCCGGCAGCGCCATGGTCCAGTTCATGGCGCGACCCCTGCGAGCTTCGGCGCGGCGAGCGCCGCGGTGTGCGCATCCACCATGGCATGCACGGTGGCGTCGAAGAATTGCGTGAAGCTGGACGGGTAGATGCCCATCCACAATGTGAGCAGCACGAGCGGCGCGAAGATCGCCACCTCCCGCGGCGACAGGTCCAGGATGCCGCGCAGGTCGTCGCGCGTGATCACCCCGAAGATCACCCGGCGGTACAGATACAGCATGTATGCCGCGCCCAGGATCATGCCGAAGCTGCCAAGGTAGGCCAAATAGAGACTGACCTTGAACGCGCCGACCAGCACCAAGAACTCGCCCACGAACCCGGCGGTCCCCGGCAGCCCGACGCTCGCCATGGTGAACACCATGAACACGATGGCGTAGGCCGGCATCCGTTGCGCCAGGCCGCCGTAGCGCGCGATGTCGCGGGTGTGGATGCGGTCGTAGACCACGCCCACGCACAGGAACAGCGCGGCCGAGACGATGCCGTGCGACAGCATCTGGAACAGCGCGCCCTGCAAACCCTGCGCGTTGAAGGTGAAGATGCCGATCACCACGACGCCCATATGGGCGACGGACGAGTAGGCAATCAGCTTCTTCATGTCGGTCTGCGCCAGCGCCACCAGCGAGGTGTAGATCACGGCGACCACGCCCAAGGTGAACATGAACGGCGCGAACTGCTGGCTGGCCTGCGGCAGCATGGGCAAGGAGAAGCGCAGGAAGCCGTAAGCCCCCATCTTCAGCAGCACGCCCGCGAGGATCACCGAGCCTGCGGTCGGCGCCTCCACGTGCGCATCCGGCAGCCAGGTGTGGACCGGCCACATCGGCACCTTGACTGCAAAGGAGGCGAAGAAGGCAAGGAACAGCCAGAACTGCATCCCCGCCGGCAGCGGCGTCTGCATCAGCACCGCGAGGTCGGTGGTTCCCGCATGGTACCAGATCGCCAGCAGCGCCAGCAGCATCAGGATGGAGCCGGCCAGCGTGTAAAGGAAGAACTTGAAGCTGGCATAGACCCGGCGCGGCCCGCCCCAGACCCCGATGATCAGGAACATCGGGATCAGCACGCCCTCGAAGAACATGTAGAACACGATGAAGTCCTGGGCGGAGAACATGCCCACCATCATGGTTTCCAGCACCAGGAAGGCCAGCATGTACTCGCGCACCCGCACAGTGATCGCGTCCCAGCTCGCCAGGATGCAGATCGGCGTCAGCGCCGTGGAGAGCAGTACGAACAGCACGGAGATGCCGTCCACGCCCATGCGGTAGCCGACGCCGAACTCCGGCAGCCAGGACAGGCTTTCCTTGAACTGGAAACCGGGATCGCTGGTGTCGAACTTGACCCACAGCACCAACGAGACGGCGAACACGATCAGGCTGGTCCACAGCGCCGCCCACCGGGCGTTGCTGGCCACCACGGCCTCCTCCCCGCGCACCGTCATGATGAACAGCCCGCCGGCCAGCGGCAGCCAGGTCAGTAGGGAAAGGATCGGGAAGCCGGCTGCGTTCACGCTACTCATCGAGGGATCACCGGAACAGCAGGAAGATGCTGACCAGCAGCACGAGGCCGATCAGCATGGTGAAGGCATAGACGGCGATCGAGCCGGTCTGGATCCGCACGACCTGCGCCGAGCTGTCGGTGGTCAGCGCCGCGATGCCGTTCGGGATGCCGTCGATCACCTGGGCGTCGCCGACCTGCCACAGGGTCCGGGCCAGCCAGACCGCTGGGCGGACGAAGATGAAGTTGTACAGCTCGTCGAAGTACCACTTGTTCAGCACGAAGCGGTAAACGCCCGGCACCGCGGCGGCCAAGCGCTCGGGAAGCTCCGGACGCGCCACGTACATCACGTAGGCCAAGGCGATGCCAAGCACGCCGACAAAAGTGGGCAGCAGGCTGATGACGCCGGGCACGTGGCGCATGTCGTCCAGCACCGAGTTGCCCGGGGCGTTCACGATGCTGCCGCGCCAGAACTCCAGCCAGCCCTCGCCGATGAAGGAGCCTTCGAACGCGAACCCCGCCGCCACCGCGCCGATCGCCAGCACGACCAGCGGGCCGAGCATGACCGCCGGGCTTTCATGCACGTGGGCCAGCTTGTCGGCGCTTGCCCGCGACGTGCCGTGGAAGGTGAGGATCAGCAGGCGCCAGGAGTAGAACGCCGTGAGGAACGCCGCGACCGTGCCGCAAAGGAAGCCATACATCCCGGCCGCGTTGCCCCGGGCGAAGGCGGCCTCAAGGATCGCGTCCTTGGAGTAGTAGCCGGCGAAGACCGGGATGCCGGCCAGGGCCAGGCTGCCGACCCACATGACGACGTAAGTCACGGGGATCTTCCGCCAGATGCCGCCCATGTGGCGGATGTCCTGCTCGTCCGACATGGCGTGGATCACCGACCCGGCGCCGAGGAACAGCAGCGCCTTGAAGAAGGCATGGGTGAACAGATGGAAGATGGACGCCTGGTAGGCGCCCACCCCGGCCGCGATGAACATGTAGCCGAGCTGCGAGCAGGTCGAGTAGGCGATGATGCGCTTGATGTCGTTCTGCACGCAGCCGATGGTCGCGGCAAACAGGCAGGTGCTGGCGCCCATGAAGGCCACGAAGCCCAGTGCACGAGGCGCGTATTCCAGGATCGGCGACATCCGCGCCATCAGGAACACGCCGGCCGTCACCATGGTCGCCGCGTGGATCAGCGCCGAGACCGGCGTCGGCCCCTCCATCGCGTCCGGCAGCCAGGTGTGCAGGCCAAGCTGGGCCGACTTGCCGGCAGCGCCCAGGAACAGCAGCACGCCGATGACCTCATAGGCGCGCCAGGTGCCGCCGAGCACATGGTAGGTGTCGCCGGCATGCTCATGCACCCGGGCGAAGATCTCCGGGAACTCGACGGAGCCGAACAGCAGGAACACCAGCGCAATGCCGACGGCAAAGAACAGGTCGCCCACCCGGTTGACGATGAACGCCTTCATCGCGGCCCGATTGGCGCTCGGGCGGTCATACCAGTAGCCGATCAGCAGGTAGCTCGCGAGGCCGACGCCCTCCCAGCCGAAGAAGAGCTGCACCAGGTTGTCCGCCGTGACCAGCATCAGCATGGCGAAGGTGAACAGGCTGAGGTAGCTGAAGAAGCGCGGGACCGTCGCGTCGTGGCTCATGTAGCCGATGCTGTAGATATGGATCAGCGTCGCGACGAACGTCACCATCGCGACCATCACCGCCGACAGCGTGTCGTAGCGGAGCGCCCATTCGACATGGAAGCCCTCGACCTGCATCCAGGTGCCCAGCGAGACGGTGCCGGGCAGTCCCTCCCCCCCCAGGAACGGCAGGAAGCTGACGGTGCCGCAGATCGCGGCGACAACCATGAGCAGGATGGTCACGGCCTCGCTGGCCTTGTCGCCGATCTGGCGGCCGAGCAGCCCGGCAGTCAGCGCCCCCAGCAGCGGGGCGAACACGGCGACGGCGTACAGCATCCGCTAACCCTTCATCAGATTCACGTCCTCGACCTCGATCGAGCCGCGGTTGCGGAAATACACCACCACCACCGCAAGCCCGATTGCCGCCTCCGCCGCCGCGACGGTCAGCACGAACAGCGCGAACACCTGGCCCGCCAGGTCGTTCAGCGCCGAGCTGAACGCCACCAGGTTCAGGTTGACGGCGAGCAGGATCAGCTCGATCGACATCATGATGACGATGACGTTCTTGCGGTTGAGGAAGATGCCGAAGATGCCGAGCACCAACAGGATCGCGGCCACTGTGAGGTAGTGGCCGACGCCGATGGTGGTCATCCGTGCTCTCCGGGGCCGGGCAGGCCGACGCCGTGGGTGTGCGGCTCGTCGGCCAGCGCCGGCTCCGGCTCGCGCTTCGGGCGGATGATGCCGGTGACGTCCGTGCCGGCGCCGAACTTGACCGGCATGATCTCCAGCGTGTCGGACACCTGGCGCGCGTTCTGCCGGGCGATGTTCTGGCGGCGGCTGGTGGTGCGCTCCCGGTGGGTCAGCACGATGGCGCCGATCATCGCCACCATCAGGATCAGCCCGGCGATCTGGAACAGGAAGATGTAGTCGGTGTAGATCAGCCGGCCCAACGCCTGCGTATTGCTGACCCCCGAGGGCGTGCTGCTGAGCCGGAGGGCCGAGGCCTGCGGGGCGAACTTCCAGCCGCCCAGCACCAGCAGCAACTCGCCGAACAGCACGGCACCCACGGCCGCGCCGACCGGCAAATAGCGCTGGTAGCCTTCCCGCAACTGGCCGAAGTTCACGTCGAGCATCATCACGACGAACAGGAACAGCACCGCGACCGCGCCGACATAGACGATCACCAGGATCATCGCCAGGAACTCGGCGCCGGCGATCAGGAACAGCGCGGCGGCGTTGAAGAACGCCAGGATCAGGAACAGCACGGAGTGCACGGGGTTGCGCGAGGTGACGACGGCAGCCGCCGAACCGAGCAGGATGGCCGAGAACAGGTAAAAGGCGGCGGTGACGATCATCTAAGGAACCTAGCGGCAGGGCATCGGAAAGGCTTACCGGTAGGGCGCGTCAAGCTCAAGCCGCTTGGACAGCTCGCTTTCCCAACGGTCGCCGTTCGAAAGCAGGCGCTCCTTGTTGTAGAGCAGCTCCTCGCGCGTCTCGACGGCAAACTCGAAGTTCGGGCCTTCGACGATGGCGTCCACCGGGCAGCTTTCCTCGCACAGGCCGCAGTAGATGCACTTCGTCATGTCGATGTCGTAGCGCGTGGTGCGGCGGCTGCCGTCGTCGCGCGGCTCGGCCTCGATGGTGATGGCAAGCGCCGGGCACACGGCCTCGCACAGCTTGCAGGCGATGCAGCGCTCCTCGCCGTTGGGGTAACGGCGCAGCGCATGCTCGCCTTTGAAGCGCGGCGAGATCGGCCCCTTCTCATAAGGGTAGTTGATGGTCGCCTTCTGCCGGAAGAAGTACTTCAGCGTCAGCGACATGCCAGAAAGCAGCTCGCCAAGCAGGAGGCTGCGTGCGGTACGGTCGAGGAAGGCCATGGTCGGTTCCTAATCTGCCCGGCGGCATAGGCTCCGCGAGGCAAGAGAGCAAGGGTCAGGCCGGCGGCGTGCCGGGCAGCCAGCCCATGGCCAGCAGCACGCCCGCGGTCAGGATCAGCCAGCCGAGCGACAAGGGCAGGAACACCTTCCAGCCGAGCCGCATCAACTGATCATAGCGGAAGCGCGGGAAGGTTGCCCGCACCCAGACGAACATGAACAGCACGGCGCAGATCTTGGCGATGAACCAGATCGGGCCGGGCACCCAGGTGAAGGGCGGGAACGGGATCGGGCTGAGCCAGCCGCCGAGGAACAGGATCGACGTCATCGCCGACATCAGGATCATGTTGGCGTACTCGCCGAGGAAGAACAGCCCGAAGGTCATCGCGCCGTACTCGACGTGGAACCCGCCCACGATCTCGCTCTCGCCTTCCGGCAGGTCGAACGGCGCCCGGTTGGTCTCGGCCAGCGTCGAGATGAAGAACACGATGAACATGGGGAACAGCGGGATGAAGAACCACACGTGCTCCTGCGCGCGCACGATCTCCGTCAGGTTCAGGCTGCCGGCGCAGAGCAGCACGGTGACGATGACGAAGCCCATGCTGACCTCGTAGCTCACCATCTGCGCCGCCGAGCGCAGCGCGCCGAGGAAGGCGTACTTCGAGTTGCTGGCCCAGCCGGCGATGACGATGCCATAGACGCCGAGGCTGCTGATGGCGAACAGGTACAGGATGCCGACGTTGATGTCGGCCACGGCCCAGCCGTCGTTCACCGGGATCACGGCCCAGGCGATCATCGCCAGCGTCATGGTCAGCAGCGGCGCGATGACGAACAGGATGCGGTTCGCCCCGGTCGGGATGATCGTCTCCTTGGTCAGCATCTTCAGCGCGTCGGCGAAGGGCTGCGCCATCCCGAACGGCCCGACCACGTTCGGGCCTTTGCGGGCCTGCATCGCCGCCAGCACCTTGCGCTCCGCCAAGGTGAGGTAGGCGACGCTCATCAGCACCGGCACGAGCATCGCCAGCGTCTGCACGATCGTCAGCAGCAGAGTGCCGAACGGGGTGGCGATGAACGCGCTCACGGCTGCCTACTCCGCCGCCTGGAGCAGCGGAGCCACGTAGGTGCGGGTGCATTCGGCCATGGTGGCGCTGGCGCGGTTGATGGCGTTGGTCTGGTAGTAGTTGGGCACCGCCGGCTGCAGCGGTTCGCGCCCGATGGCCGCCGGGTCGCCGGACGGCCCGGCCTGGTCCGTGCAGCCGCGGCGCGGCAAGTCCTGCAGCGTCGCGAACACCGGGTTCACCGCGGCCAAACGCTCCCGCACGCCCTGGATGGTGTCATAGGGCAGCGGCTTGCCCGACACGGCGCTGAACGCGCGCAGGATGGCCCAGTCTTCCCGCGCTTCGCCCGGCGGCTGGGTCGCGACATAGCCGCGCTGCACCCGGCCCTCGGTGTTCACGTAGGTGCCGCCCTTCTCCGTGTAGGCGGCGCCGGGCAGGATCACGTCGGCACGGGCCGCGCCGCGGTCGCCATGGTGCCCCTGGTACACGACGAACGTATCGGCGCCGATGGCGGCGGTGTCGAACTCGTCCGCGCCCAGCAGCCACAGCAGGTCCGTGCCGCCGCCCAGCATCGCAGGCAGCGCCTTGCCGCCCGGCCCCGGCAGGAAACCGAGGTCGAGCGCGCCGACCCGGGCGGCAGCGGTGTGCAGGACGTTGAAGCCGTGCCACTCGGGCGTCAGGGCGCCGACCGAGGCGGCGAGCGACCACGCCGCCGCCAGCACCGCCGCGCCGTCCGCCCGGCGCAGCGCGCCCTGCCCGACGATGACCATCAGCCGCTTGGCGCCACGCAGCATCTCGGCCGCGTCCTCGATGGCCGCGACGCCCTCGCCGAGGTGGCGCGCCGTGTAGGTCAGGTCTGCGGGCTGCCCGACATAGGCGACCGGGCACCCCCCTTGGTTCATGCGCTTGCGGATGCGGGCGTTCAGCACCGGCGCCTCGCGCCGCGGGTTGCTGCCGATCAGCAGGATGGCGTCCGCGTCCTCGATCCCAGCGACCGTCGTGTTGAACGTGTAGAAATCTCGCCGCCCGCCTTCCAGCGCCGCGCCGTCCTGGCGGCAGTCGAGGTTCTGCGAGCCAAGCGACGCCATCAGGTCTTTCAGCGCCATCATGCTCTCCGCGTCGCAGAGGTCGCCCGCTACCGCGCCGATGCGCTCGCCGGGCAGGCCCTTGAGCTTTGCTGCGATGGCGCCGAACGCCTCCGGCCAGCTCGCCGGGCGCAGCTTGCCGTCCTGGCGCACCCAGGGCTTGTCGAGGCGGCGGCGCTTCAAGCCGTCATGGCTGAACCGCGACTTGTCGCCCAGCCATTCCTCGTTCACGTCGTCATTGATGCGCGGCAGGATGCGCAGCACCTCGGACCCGCGGGCATCGACCCGGATGTTCGCGCCCAATGCGTCATGCACATCGACGCTGTCGGTCTTGCGCAGCTCCCAAGGCCGGGCGGTGAAGCTGTAGGGCTTGTTCAGCAGCGCGCCAACCGGGCAGATGTCGATCAGGTTGCCGGACAGTTCGGAAGTCAGCGCCTTTTCGATGTAGGTGCCGACCTCCATGTTCTCGCCGCGCGAGGTGGCGCCCATCTCCGCGACGCCTGCGACCTCGCTGCTGAACCGGATGCAGCGGGTGCAATGGATGCAGCGGGTCATGAACGTCTTGACCAGCGGACCCAAGTACTTGTCCTTCACCGCCCGCTTGTTCTCGGCGAAGCGGGAATGGTCCATGCCATAGGAATACGCCTGGTCCTGCAGGTCGCATTCACCACCCTGGTCGCAAATCGGGCAATCCAGGGGGTGGTTGATCAGCAGGAACTCCATCACCCCACGGCGCGCCTGGCGCACCACGGGCGTGTCGGTCTTGACCACCATGCCGTCCGCCACGGGATAGGCGCAGCTTGCGACAGGCTTCGGCGCCTTCTCGACCTCGACCAGGCACATGCGGCAGTTCCCGGCGACGGACAGCCGCTCGTGATAGCAGAAGCGCGGGATCTCGACGCCCGCGGCCTCGCACGCTTGCAGGACGGATGCGCCATTCGGGACTTCAACCTCGGTCCCATCGACGGTCAACTTGGCCATTACGCTGTCTTTCTTTGCAGATGCACCGGCGGCGCCTACTCGGCCGCCATCGGCAGCGGCCGCGGCGCCCGCGCGGCCTTGTATTGGGCGATGCGCTCCTCCATCACCGGGCGGAAGTGCCGGATCAGGCCCTGGATCGGCCAGGCCGCCGCGTCACCCAACGCGCAGATCGTGTGCCCCTCGATCTGCTTCGTCACCTTTTCCAGGGTGTCGATCTCGTCGAGTTCCGCCCGGCCCTGCACCATGCGGTGCATGACCCGCATCATCCAGCCGGTGCCCTCCCGGCACGGCGTGCACTGGCCGCAGCTCTCGTGCTTGTAGAACTGCGCGAGGCGGTCGATGGCGCGGATCACGTCGGTGGACTTGTCCATGACGATGACGCCCGCCGTGCCCAGGCCCGACTTCACGTCACGCAGGCTGTCGAAGTCCATCAGCACGGTGTCGCAGACGTCCTTGGGGATCAACGGCACGCTGGACCCGCCGGGGATCACGGCCAGCAGGTTGTCCCACCCCCCGCGCACGCCGCCGGCATAGGTGTCGATCAACTCGCGGAGCGGGATGCCCAGCTCCTCCTCTACATTGCAAGGCTTGTTCACGTGCCCGCTGATGCAGAAGATCTTGGTGCCGGCGTTCTTCGGCCGCCCGAGCGCCGAGAACCAAGCACCGCCCCGGCGCAGGATGGTTGGCACCACCGCGATGGTCTCGACGTTGTTCACCGTGGTCGGGCAGCCATACAGCCCCACCGCGGCCGGGAACGGCGGCTTGAGCCGTGGCATCCCCTTCTTGCCTTCCAGGCTTTCTAGCAGCGCCGTTTCCTCGCCGCAGATGTAGGCGCCGGCCCCGCGGTGCACGTACAGGTCGAAGTCGTAGCCCGACCCTGCCGCGTTCTTGCCCAGCAGGTTCGCCGCGTAGGCCTGATCGACCGCCGTCTGCAGGTTGCAGGCCTCGTTGTAGTACTCGCCGCGGACATAAACGTAGCAAGCCGACGCGCCCATCGCGAAGGACGCGATCAGGCAGCCCTCGATCAGCTTGTGCGGGTCATGGCGGAGGATGTCGCGGTCCTTGCAGGTGCCCGGCTCGCTCTCGTCGGCGTTGACGACGAGGTAGCTGGGGCGCCCGTCCGGCGAGGCCTGCTTCGGCATGAACGACCACTTCATGCCCGTAGGGAACCCGGCGCCGCCGCGCCCGCGCAGCCCCGACGCCTTCATCTCGTCGATGATCGCGTCGCGGCCGCGGGCGATGATCGCCGCCGTCCCGTCCCAATCGCCGCGGGCGCGGGCGCCGTCCAGCGTCCAGTCATGCTGGCCGTAAAGGTTGGTGAAGATTCGGTCCTGGTCGGCGAGCATCCGCGTTACTCCCCCGCGATCGGTATCGTGTTCAATGTCGTCGGCCCACCCTCAGGTGCCGAGGTGATGCGCCCGATCACCGAACCCGGCTTTGGCTTCTCGCCCCGGCGCAGCGCCCGCAGCAGCGCGACCGTGCGGTCGTAGTCGAGGTCCTCGTAGTAGTCGTCGTCCACCTGCAGGATCGGGGCGTTCACGCAGGCGCCAAGGCACTCGACCTCCGACATGGTGAACATCCCGTCGTCGCTGGTCTGCCGCCAACCCTTGATGCCCGTCTCGTCCCGGCAGGCCCGGGTCACGTCTTCCGAGCCGCGCAGCCAGCACGGCGTGGTGCCGCACACCTGGAGGTGGTAGCGCCCAACCGGGTTGGTGTTGAACATCAGGTAGAAGGTCGCGACCTCATAGACGCGGATCGGCGGCACCTCCAGCCGGGCCGCCACCACGTCCATGGCGACGCGCGGCACCCAGGCACTGCCGGTCTGCCGCTTCATCTGGTGCTGCACGACGTAGAGCAGCGGCAGCACGCCGCTCGCCTTCCGGCTGGGCGGGTACTTGGTCAGGACGACGGCGATTTCGGCCTCGCTCGCCTCGTCGAAGGCGAAATGCCGCGGCTGCGCGGCGCCCTCCCCGCTCGACCCGTCGCCAATGTTCTCCGCCGTGCCCATGCCGACCTGGGACCCGTGCGGCCCTCCGAGATGCTCCGACATGGCTACCGGTCGATCTCGCCGAACACGACGTCGATGGAGCCGATGATGGCCACCGCGTCGGCCAGCATGTGGCGCTTGGACATATGCTCGATGGCTTGCAGATGGGAGAAGCCGGTCGGGCGGATCTTGCAGCGGTATGGCCGGTTGCTGCCGTCCGCGACCAGATACACCCCGAACTCGCCCTTGGGGCTTTCCGTCGCCGTATAGGTCGCGCCGGCCGGGATGTGATACCCTTCGGTGTAGAGCTTGAAGTGATGGATCAGCGCCTCCATCGAGCGCTTCATCTCCTTGCGGCGCGGCGCGGTGAACTTGCGGTCCTCGATCTTGACCTGGCCAGGCTGCATCCGCTCCAGGCATTGCTGGATGATGTACACGCTCTGCCGCATCTCCGCCATGCGGACCAAGTAGCGGTCGTAGCAGTCGCCGTTGCGCGCCACGGGGATGTCGAACTCGACGTGCTCGTACATGTCGTAGGGCTGCGACTTGCGGAGGTCCCACGGCACCCCGCTGGCGCGCAGCGGCGGGCCGCTGAACCCCCAGGCCAGCGCGTCCTCCGGCGTCATGACGCCGATATCGACGGTGCGCTGCTTCCAGATGCGGTTGCTGGTCAGCAGTTGCTCAAGCTCGTCGATGAACGTCGGGAACGTCTCGGCCCAGGCGGCGATCTGCTCGGCCAACCCGGCCGGAAGGTCGCGGGCCACGCCGCCGACGCGGAAATAGTTGCTGTGGTAGCGGGCGCCGGACACCTCCTCGTAGAAGCGCAGCATTTTCTCGCGCTCCTCGAAGCCCCACAAGCTCGGCGTGATCGCGCCCACGTCGAGCGCATAGGTCGTGACGTTCAGCAGGTGGTTCAGGATGCGGGTGATCTCCGCGAACATCGTCCGTATCCAACGCCCGCGCTCCGGCGCCGCGATGCCCAGCAGCTTTTCCTGTGCCAGGATCCAGGTGTGCTCCATGCACATCGGGCTGACGTAGTCCAGGCGGTCGAAGTACGGCAGCGCCTGCAGGTAGGTCTTGTGCTCGATCAGCTTCTCGGTGCCGCGGTGCAGCAGGCCGATATGCGGGTCCGCACGCTCCACCACCTCCCCGTCCATTTCCAGGATCAGGCGCAGCACGCCGTGCGCCGCCGGGTGCTGCGGGCCGAAGTTGA
>CAXUJE010000033.1:25337-28572 GCA_964251035.1 uncultured Acetobacteraceae bacterium | reverse complement strand
CGCCTGCGCCGTCCGGCCCAGCCGCGCCGCGTCGCTGCGCCATGCAGCCGGCACCGGAAAGCGCCGCCGCGGACGACCGGTTCTTTGCCAGGACTGGTCCGCACCCGTTGGCAACCGTCGCCGCCGCGGCGGGCGGGGCGGCGGCGGATCGGCCTTTGCTGCTGCACGGGGTAGCGCCCCTGCAATCGGCCGGGCCGGCGCATGTGAGCTTCCTGGATAACCGCCGCTACCTGGACGCGCTGGGGGCCACCAGGGCGGGCGCCGTCATCGTGCATCCCGACTTCGCGAGCCGCGTGCCCCCCGGCACGGTGGCGATTGAGACGGCCGATCCTTATGCGGGCTGGGCGCGGGTCGCTGGGCTGTTCCATCCGCCGCCGCCGGTCCGCCCCCGCGTGCATCCGTCCGCCGTCGTGGCGGAGGGCGCGACCTGCGACGCCTCCGCCGAGATCGGACCCTTGGCCGTCATTGGTGAGGGCGCCGTCATCGGGCCGCGCTGCCGGATCGGCGCGGGCGCCGTGATCGGGGAGGCCGTGTCAATGGGGGCGGACTGCCGGGTCGGCCCGCTGGCCAGCATCAGCCACGCGCTGCTGGGTGACCGGGTCTATGTCTATGCCGGCGCCCGCATCGGGCAGGACGGCTTCGGCTTCGCCATCACGCCGGAGGGATTCCTGACGGTGCCGCAGCTTGGCCGCGTGTTGCTGGAGGATGATGTCGAGGTGGGGGCGAACAGCACGGTTGACCGGGGGTCTGCCAGCGACACGGTGATCGGCGCCGGGTCGCGTCTCGACAACCTGGTGCAGATTGGGCACAACGTGAAGTTGGGACGGTGCTGCATCGTCATGGCGCTAGCCGGGATTTCCGGCTCGACCGTACTCGAGGATTTTGTGGTGATCGCGGCGCAGGCCGGCTTGACGGGGCATCTGAGGATCGGGCGCAAAGCCAGGATCGGCGCGCAGGCGGGCGTGATGGCGGACGTGGGCGCCGGCCTCGACGTGATCGGCAGCCCGGCGCAGCCGAGCCGCGAGTTCTTCCGCGGCGTGGTGGCGCTCCGCAAGCTGGCGCGCCCACAGCGCCGGACGGGCGGGGAAGCGACTGGCGGGGAACCAACCGGAGAGGGGTCGAGTTAGATCGGTATGGACGGCACCCCTCCCTTGCCCGATGTCGCGCCCAAGCCCTCGTTGAAGGCGGCTCTGCAGCCGACCGAGGTGCTGGACATCAAGCGGATCATGCACGCGATCCCGCACCGCTACCCGATGCTGATGATCGACAAGGTGGTCGATGTCGTGCCGGGCAACTCGGCGGTCGGCATCAAGAACGTGACGGTCAACGAGAACTTCTTCCAAGGCCATTTCCCAGACCATCCCGTGATGCCCGGCGTGCTCATCATCGAGAGCATGGCGCAGACCGCGGCGGTGCTGGTGGTCGAGTCGCTGGGCGCGGACGCCGCCGGCAAGGTGGTGTACTTCATGACCATCGAGAACGCGAAGTTCCGCCGTCCGGTGGTGCCGGGCGACACGCTGCGCATCCATGTCACCAAGAACCGCCATCGCGGCAATGTCTGGAAGTTCAGCGCCGTGGCCCTGGTCGAAGGGGTTTCGGTGGCGGAAGCGACCTACGCCGCCATGATCATGGACAAGTAGCCGCAACGTCCGGCAATAATCCTTGTCTTGGTGCGTGCGTCTTCGTTCCGTAACGTATGGCAAGTGGAGCCGGGCATTCGTCCGGCTGGAGCGAAAGCCGTTGCATGATCCTGATGCCCCGACCATTTGATGCCGCCCTGCCGCAGGCTGCTTGCGTACACCCGACCGCGGTCATCGAGCCGGGCGCGCGGCTGGGGACGGGCGTGGAGATCGGGCCGTGGTGTCATGTCGGTCCCGCCGTAACCATCGGGGACGGCGCCCGGCTGGTGTCGCACGTCGTGCTGGACGGCGACACGCGGATCGGGGAGGGCGCGCTGCTTTACCCGTTCTGCACGGTCGGCCTGGCGCCGCAGGACCTCAAGTACCGCAACGAGCCGACGCGGTGCGAGATCGGGGCGCGCACCCAGATCCGGGAGCATTGCACCATCCACCGCGGGACCGTCACCGGCAGCGGCGTCACCCGCGTGGGGGCCGACTGCCTGCTGATGGCCGTGGTGCACGTCGCGCATGACTGCGAGATCGGCGACGGCGTGGTGATCGCCAACAACGTCGTCATGGGCGGGCACGTCAGCATCGGCGCGGGCGCGGTGATCGGCGGCGCTGCGGCGCTGCACCAGTTCGTCCGAATCGGCCGTGGCGCCATGGTGGGCGGGGTCTCGGGGGTCGAAGCGGACGTGATCCCATTCGGCAGCGTCATCGGCAACCGGGCGCGGCTTTCGGGGCTGAACGTCATCGGGCTGCGGCGGCGCGGGGCGGATCGCACCGGGCTGCATCGGCTGCGGGCAGCCGTGCGCCTGCTGTTCGGGTCGGAAGGGGTGTTCAGCGCACGCTTAGCCGCGGTCCGTGACGCCTATGGCGATGACCCCATGGTCGCGGAGGTGCTGGCCTTCATCGATGGCCCTAGCAAACGTGGCCTGATCCGCACATCGGCCACAGTGCTGGACGACGATGCGGCCTAGGGAGCTATCGGCAGCCTTGCTTCACGTCGATCGTCCATCGCTCTGATCCCTCGGCCGTTGCGCGACGTCCATGCGCCGCGGCGGCCGGGGCCGCCTGCATGCCCTATGCAACCGGCCGTCGGGATCAGTGGATCGCCAACCCGGCCTGCATCCGGTCAACGAAGCCGTCGCTTCCCCCTGCAGAAACCTCGAGATGGCATGTGTCGAGCGCCCGCTGCAGCGCAGCCGAAGTTTGGTCCAGCCGCAAGATGGACGCTTCCTCCGCCAGCATTCGCAGGCACTGGATAAACCCGTTGGACGTTGCCAGAACCTCATCGTCACCCATGAAGCACCTCTCGTTAAGATCACGTCCCAGTGTTTGGTTCAGTAAGTGAGGGAAAGCTTGCAAAGCGCAATGAAAAAAGTTCGGGCGACGGCGCATTTAACGATGCTTCACTATGGATTAACGGGTCTTTCAGCATTTGGCGCGTCGTTACCGTTGCTGTAGCTGGTGAGCATGGCGACGCTTGGCATCCTGGCGGGCGGCGGCCCGTTCCCTGGCCGGGTCGCCGCCGCCGCCGTGGCCGGGGGGCGCGGCGGGTTGATCGTGGCGCGGGGGGGCGTCGCCGCCCCGTCGGTGGTGGGCGGGTTTACCCC
>CAXUJE010000033.1:0-25327 GCA_964251035.1 uncultured Acetobacteraceae bacterium | reverse complement strand
GCGGGGGGGGGGGGGCGCGGGGGGGGGGGGGGGCGCGCGGCCGGGGGCGGCCCCCCCCCCGCCGCCGTGGCCGCGGGGCGCGGCGTGTTCATCGTGGCGCTGCGAGGCTTCGCCGACACTTCTGTGGTCGGCGGGTTTCCCCACGCCTTCATCCGGATGGGTGCGGCAGGGGAGATCCTGGCGCGGCTGCGCGCTGCCGGATGCACGGAGCTTGTGCTGGTCGGGCCGGTCCGCCGCCCGCCTCTGATGGACCTTCGCCCCGATGCCGAGGGGGCGCGGATCATGGCCCGGATCGGCCGCGCCGCCTTTGCCGGCGATGACGGGCTGCTCGCGGCCGTGGTGCGCGTGCTGGGCGAGGAGGGCTTCCGCGTGGTCGGTGCGCACGAGGTTTTGACCGAGGCCGTGGGACCGCGCGGCCAGATGGGCCGGGTCGCGCCCGATGCCGCCGCCATGGCCGACATCGAGCGCGGTGCCGCCGTCCTGCGCGCTTTGGGGCAGGCCGATGTCGGCCAGGCCTGCGTCGTGCAGCAGGGCGTCGTGCTGGCCGTGGAGGCCATCGAGGGCACCGACGCCATGCTGGCCCGCGCCGCCCACCTGGCGCGGCCCGGGCCTGGCGGCGTCTTGGTCAAGCTGGTGAAGCCCGGCCAGGACCGCCGGGCGGACCTGCCGACCATCGGCCCGGCCACGCTGCGCGCCGCGGGCGCCGCCGGGCTGCGCGGCGTGGCGTTCGAGGCGGGCGGAACCCTGTTGACCGATGGCGCCGCGTGCATCACCGAAGCGGACGCTGCCGGGCTTTTCCTGCTCGGCATCGAGGCCACCCCAGCAACGCAAGACAAGGGATCAAGCCCATGACCAACCCACGCCTGCTGCACACCATGCTCCGCGTCAGGGATCTGGACGCGAGCGTCGCGTTCTACACGAAACTGCTCGGCATGAAGGAGCTGCGCCGGAACGAGGTCCCCGGCGGGCGCTACACGCTGGCCTTCGTCGGCTACGGCGACGAGAGCGACGCCAGCGTGCTTGAGCTGACCTACAACTGGGACCAGGAAGGGCCGTACGAGATCGGCAGCGCCTTCGGCCATCTCGCGGTCGGCATGCCGGACGTCTATGCCGCCTGCGACCAGTTGAAGAAGGCCGGCGGCAAAGTCACCCGGGAGGCTGGGCCGGTGCAGCACGGCACGACGGTGATCGCCTTCGTCGAGGACCCCGACGGCTACAAGGTCGAGCTGGTCCAACGCGCCTGACGCCAGACGACGCGCTCGCCCGCCTGACCCGGCGCACCGTCCGCATCGGCGTGACCGGGCTGGCGCGCGCCGGGAAGACGGCGTTCCTGACCTCGCTGGCGGCGAACCTGCTGGCGCTCGGCGCCGGGCATCCCGTGCTGCCCGGCTTCACCCGTCGCCTGAAAGGGCGGCGGGTGCAGGTCGCGCTGGCGCCGTCCGGCGCGTCCGGCCTGCCGCGGTTCGACCACGCGCGGCACCTGGCCGCGCTCACGCAGGACCCTCCGACCTGGCCGGAACGCACGAGCGCCGCATCCATGCTGGCGCTCGACCTGGTGATCGGACGGGAGCGCCTGGGAATCGGCCTGCCGCCGCAGCGGCTGCGCCTGGAGCTGCTGGACTACCCCGGCGAGTGGCTGCTCGACCTGCCGCTGCTGCGCAGCAGCTTCGCCGATTGGTCCGCCGCCGTGCTGCCTCGCCTCAACACGCTGGGCATGGCCCCGTACGCGACGGAGTTCATGGCCTTCAACAACGCCCTGCCGGCCAGCGCCCCGGCGGACGAGGCCTTGGCGGCGACCGGCCACCGCCTGTACCGCGCCATGCTGCACCGTTTGCGGAACGAGGCCGGGCTGTCCCTGTTGCAGCCTGGCCGTTTCCTGATGCCGGCGCCGGGTCCGGAACCCCCTTGGACGCCGTTCTTCCCCAACCTCGGCACGGGCGGGCTGGAGGGCTTGTTGGCCCGGCGCTATGCCGCCTATGTCCAGGCGGTGCAGCGCGACCTCCAAGAGCCGATGTTCGGCAACCTCGACCGGATCGTGGTCCTGGTCGATTTGCTTTCGGCGCTGCACGCCGGGCCGGACGCCTTTGGCGACGCGGCTGCGGCGGTCGCGGGGGCGGCCGGGGCGCTGCGCTGGCGGCGCTCCTGGATCGAGGCCGCCTGGGCGCTGGGCCAACTGCGCCTGCCGCCCCGGGTGGTGTCGCGGGTCGCCTTCGCGGCCACCAAGTCGGACCATGTGGCGGAGCGGCAGCGCGGCAACCTGGCGGCGCTTTTGCGCCGCGTCGCGCAAGACGGCATCGGCGACGCCCCCGCGTTCGGCTTCGCGGTCGAGGTGCCGACCAGCCATCTGCCCATCGCCGCGGTGCGCTGCACGGAGGACTTCGTCTGGACGCTGGACGGACGCCCGGTTTCGGCGGTGCGCGGGCGGCGGATCGGCGACGAGCGGCTGCTGCGCTCCTACCCCGGCGAGGTCCCGGACCGTCCGCCCGACGATGCGTTCTGGGCGCATCCGTTCCTGCAACTGCCGGACTTCGAGCCGCTGCGCCCGCCGCAGGATGGCCGCGGCGGCGTGCCTGATCTGGGCCTCGATGCCCTGCTCTGCTTCCTGCTGGACGATGTGCTGTGAGGGTCGAGCCGCGGATCGAGCTTGAGGAGGAGCCGGCGCCGCGGCTGGAGCCGTCGCTCCCCGCCGTGGTCGCGGCCGATGTCCCCGCGCCGCCGACCGGGACGGCCGCGCTGGCCTTGCTGGGCGTGGTTGTGCTGGCTTTGGGCTTGGCCGGGCTGTCTGTCGGCAACTTCGTGGCGGACCAGTTTGCCCGGGCGACTTGGCTGGGCTGGGCGACGCTGGGCGTCGCGGGCGCCGGGTTCGGATTGATCGGCGCGGGGGCGCTGCGGGAGTTGCGGGCGCTGTTGGCGCTGCGGCACGTCGATGGGCTGCGCGCCGCTTTCGCTTCGGGCGACGCCGGGCAGATGATGCGGGCTGCCGCGTCGTGGTCCCGAACCGTGCCCGGCGGCTCGGCGATAGCACCGGCGCTGCGGGCCGTGAACGATCCCGACGCGGCGCTCGCCTTGCTGCGTGCCGGCCCCTGCCGGGCGTTGCGGGAAGCGGCGGACCGGCTGGGCCGAGCAGCGGCGGTGCAGGCGGTGGCGGGCATCGCGGCGATCCCGTCCCCGGCGCTCGACGTGCTGTTCGTGGGGTGGCGCGGCGTGCGGCTGGTGCGGGAGGTGGCGGCGCTGTACGGCGTGCGGCCCGGCGTGCTGGGGACGCTCGGCCTGCTGCGCCGGGCGGCGACCGCGGCGACCTTGGTGGGGGCTGCCAACCTCGCCGGCAACACCGCCGCGCAGGCCGTGCTGTCCAGCCCACTGCTGGCCCATGCCTTGGGTGATGCCGCGGCGGCGGGCGTGGCGGCGCGGCGCTTGCTGGTGCTGGCCCGGGCGACGGCGCTGGCCTGCGACCCGGTGCCGCCGGGCTGAACGGCTAAGTCCGGCTCGCGTCGAGCGCGGCTTGCAGGATGTAGGCGGCGGCCATCTGATCAACGACGGCGGCACGCTTGCGCCGGGTCATGTCGGCCTCGGCGATCAGGAAGCGGTTCACCGCCGAGGAGGACAGGCGCTCGTCCCACAAGGCCATGGGCAGGCCGGCCGCATCGGACAGCGCGAGCGCCCAGTCCCGCACCGCCTGCGCCGCCGGCCCCATGCTGCCGTCCATCGACAGCGGCCAGCCGACGACGAGGCCGCCCGCGCCCTCCCGACGCGCGATGGCGGCCAGATCCGCCGCCGCCTGGCCCAGCTTGCCCCGGCGCAGGCTGCCGTAGGGGCTTGCCAGCAGCAGGCTGACATCGGACAGCGCGACGCCGATGGTCTTGGCGCCGGGGTCGAGGCCGATCAGGCGCTGGTTCAGGGCCAACTGGCCCCGCAAATCCGCGATGTTGAACAGAGGCATAAGGGTGGTATGGTCCCGCGCTTCGGCAGCCCGGCGCGGGCTGCGCCACCACCTTACCATAGGACCCATCCATGTCGCTCGATCCCGCGACCGTCCGACGCATCGCCCGGCTCGCCCGCATCCACGTCGGCGACACGGAGGCGGAGCAGTTGGCCCTCGAGCTGAACGGCATCCTGGGCTGGATCGAGCAGTTGAACGAGGTGGACGTGGAGGGGATCGATCCGCTGACCGGCGCGGCGCAGATGGCGATGCGGCTGCGCCCCGACGCCGTGACCGATGGCGGCATCCCGGACTTGGTGCTGGGCAACGCGCCCGACCGGGCGGGCGCGTTTTACGCCGTGCCGAAGGTGGTCGAGTGATGCTGACCGATCTGTCTTTGGTCGAGGCGCGGGATGGGCTGCGCCGGCGGGAATTTTCAGCCGAGGAGCTGACCGAGGCGCATCTGGACGCGGTGGCGGCGCTGAACCCCCGGCTGAACGCCTTCATCACCGTGTCGGCCGACTTGGCGCGGGCACAGGCCGCCGCGGCCGATGCGAAGCTCGCAGCCGGGGAGGGTGGCCGGCTGCTCGGCCTGCCGCTGGCGATCAAGGACCTGTTCTGCACGGAGGGCGTGCGGACCACCGCCGGCAGCCGCATCCTGGAGCCGTTCGTGCCGCCATACGAGAGCACGGTCACGGCGAACCTGTTGCGGGACGGGGCGGTGTTCCTGGGCAAGGCGAACCTTGATGAGTTCGCGATGGGGTCGTCCAACATGACCTCGGCCTTCGGTCCCGTGCAAAACCCATGGACCCGGGCCGATGGCATGGCCCTGGTGCCGGGCGGGTCGTCCGGCGGCTCCTGTGCGGCGGTCGCGGCGCGGATGGCCTTGGGGGCGACGGCGACCGACACCGGCGGGTCGATCCGGCAGCCGGCGTCGTTCTGCGGCATCGTGGGCGTGAAGCCGACGTATGGGCGCTGCTCGCGCTGGGGCATCGTGGCGTTCGCGTCATCGTTGGACCAGGCCGGGCCGGTGGCGCGGACGGTGGAGGACTGCGCTGTGCTGCTGGGCAGCATGGCGGGATTCGACCCGAGGGACAGCACCTCGGCGGACCGTCCGGTGCCGGACTTCGCCGCCGCTTGCCGCCGGGGGGTCCGCGGCCTGCGCATCGGCGTGCCGCGCGAGTACCGCAGCGACAGCATGCCGGCGGAGATCGAGGCGATGTGGCAGCAGGGCCTGGCCTGGCTGCGCGACGGGGGCGCGGAGATCGTGGACGTGTCGCTGCCGCACACCAAGTATGGCCTGGCGACCTACTACATCGTGGCGCCGGCGGAGGCGTCCAGCAACCTGGCCCGCTACGACGGCGTTCGGTTCGGGCGTCGGGTGGAGGGCGAGGACCTGACGGACATGTATGAGAGGACCCGGGCGGAGGGCTTCGGCGCGGAGGTGCGGCGGCGGGTGATGATCGGCACCTACGTGCTTTCGGCCGGGTATTACGACGCGTATTACCTGCGGGCGCAGAAGGTCCGCGCGCTGATCCTGCGGGACTTCACCGACGCTTACGCCCAGGTGGACGCCCTGCTGACCCCGACCGCGCCGTCCGCAGCGTTCGCGCAGGGCGACAAGATGGATGATCCCGTGGCGATGTACTTGAACGACGTGTTCACCGTGCCGGCCAGCATGGCGGGCGTGCCGGGCCTGTCGGTGCCGGCCGGGCTGGACGGGCAGGGGCTGCCGCTCGGCCTGCAGGTGCTCGGGCGTCCGTTCGATGAGGAGACCGTGTTCGCCGTGGGCGCCGAGTTGGAGCGTGCGGCGGGCTTCCATCACCTGCCACAGGTCCGGGCGGGGGCGCCGGCATGAGCGCGGTGATCGAGGGCCGCGACGGCCCGTGGGAGATGGTGATCGGGCTTGAGGTGCACGCCCAGGTCATCAGCCAGTCCAAGCTGTTCAGCGGCTCCGCCACCGCGTTCGGCGCCGAGCCGAACAGCCAGGTCAGCCTCGTCGATGCGGCGTTCCCCGGGATGCTGCCGGTGGTCAACCAGGAGTGCGTGGCGCAGGCGGTGCGCACCGGGCTGGGCCTCGATGCGCAGATCAACCTGGTCAGCCGGTTCGACCGCAAGAACTACTTCTACGCCGACCTGCCGGCGGGCTACCAGATCAGCCAGTACGCGCACCCCGTGGTGGGCGGGGGCCACGTCGAGATCGAGCTGGCCGACGGCAGCACGAAGCGCATCGGCGTGACCCGGCTGCACCTGGAGCAGGACGCCGGCAAGTCGCTGCACGACCAGCACCCGACCAAGAGCTTCATCGACCTGAACCGCTCCGGCATCGCGCTGATGGAGATCGTGAGCGAGCCGGATTTGCGCACGCCGGAGGAGGCCGGGGCGTACCTGCGGAAGCTGCGGACCATCCTGCGCTACCTCGGCACCTGCGACGGCAACATGGAGGAGGGGTCGATGCGCGCCGACGTGAACGTGTCGGTCCGCAAGCACGGCGAGCCGTTCCGCACGCGCTGCGAGGTGAAGAACGTGAACTCGGTCCGCTTCGTCATGCAGGCGATCGAGGCGGAGGCGGCGCGGCAGGCCGAGGTTTGGGAGTCCGGCGGCACCGTGGTGCAGGAGACCCGGCTGTTCGATCCCGCCCGCGGCGTGACCCGCAGCATGCGGAGCAAGGAGGACGCGCACGACTACCGCTACTTCCCAGAGCCCGACCTGTTGCCGCTGGTGCTGGACGAGGCCTGGGTGGCCGGGCTGCGCGCCGTCCTGCCGGAACTGCCCGACGCCAAGCGCGCCCGGTTCGTGGCGGAGCATGGGTTGTCGGCCTATGACGCCGCCGTACTGGTCGCGGACCAGGAAACGGCGGCATTCTACGAGACGGTGGCGGCCGGGCGGGACGCGAAGCTCGCGGCGAACTGGATGATGGGGGACTTCTTCGCCGCGCTGAACCGCACCGGGCGCAGCATCAGCGACAGCCCGGTGTCGGCTGCGGCGCTCGGCCAGTTGCTTGACCTGCTGGCAGACCGGACGATCAACGGCCGTATCGCCAAGGAGGTGTTCGAGGCGATGGTGGACACTGGCGAGTTCCCGGCCAGCATCGTCGAGAGCCGGGGCCTGCGCCAAGTGACCGACACCGGCGCGATTGACCGGGCGGTGGACAGCGTGCTGGCCGCGAACCCGGACAAGCTCGCGGAGTACCGCGGGGGCAAGGACAAGCTGTTCGGGTTCTTCGTGGGCCAGGTGATGAAGGCCATGGCGGGCAAGGGCAACCCGGCGCTGGTCAACGAGGCGCTGCGGCAGCGGCTTTCAGCATGAGGCGACCGGCATGATCGAGCTGCACACATACAACACTCCGAACGGACGCAAGATCAGCGTGGCGCTGGAGGAGATGGAGCTGCCCTATTCGGTCCACGTGGTCGATATCACCAAGGACCAGCAGTTCAAGCCGGAGTTCCTGGCCATCAGCCCGAACAACCGCATCCCGGCGATCATCGACCCGGACGGCCCGGGCGGCACGCCGATCTCGGTGTTCGAGTCCGGCGCCATCCTGCTCTACCTCGCCGAGAAGACCGGACAGTTCATGCCGTCCGGTCTGCGCGGGCGGGTGCCGGTGCTGGAATGGCTGATGTGGCAGATGGGCGGGTTCGGCCCGATGCCGGGGCAGGTGCACCATTTCCTGACGGTGAACGGCGACGACCAACGCTACGGCCTGGCGCGCTACACCAAGGAGACGCTGCGGCTCTATGGCGTGCTCGACCGGCGCTTGGCGCAGGTCGAGTTCGTGGCAGGCGCGCTGTCGATCGCTGATTTCGCCATCTTGGCATGGGCCTGGCGGCATGAGCGCCACCGGGTCAATCTAGACGAGTTCCCGGACGTCAAGCGGTGGTACGAGACGCTGATGGCCCGGCCCGGCGTGCAGAGGGGCTTTGCCGTCGCCCTGTCTTGATCGATTGTGCCCTGATCGTTTGACGGCCCGGGCGGGAGCGCTTAGAACCGGGGTGCAAACGCTGTGCGATGACGACCCCGGCGGAGGGGTGGCCGAGTGGCTGAAGGCAGCGGTTTGCTAAACCGCCGTACGGCGTCAAGCCGTACCGTGAGTTCGAATCTCATCCCCTCCGCCAACTCCCCATTTTGTTATTTGCCTGTAACCACGTCGTTCGTCAGGAAACGACGGGTGCCGTCATGCAAGATGAAAGCGTGACGCAGTGTCTTTTTTCGTCTATAGAAGCGATCAAATGCAACTTCGGGTTATAGGTGCTGGTGGCCCGTGAAGGGCGGCTTGGCCCCCATGCTGTGCGCTTTTGAGAAAGGGACAGGGCGGGTGATGAATGATTCTGTTGGTTGACGACGACGAGGCCGTGCGTGAGACCTCGGCGGAAATGCTGCAGGAGCTTGGCTACACCGTGGTCCAGGCCACCAGCGGCCACGCGGCGTTGGGCGTGCTGGACCAGCATGACGGCGTGGAGGTGATGGTCACCGACGTCCGCATGCCCGGAATGTCCGGACTGGAACTGTCGGACATCGCAGCCCGCCGCTTCCGGGATCTCCGGGTCATCCTCATCTCCGGCTACTTCCTGCCCCAACCCATCAACCGGCGCTTCTTGCAGAAGCCGTTCCGCATCCGCGAGCTGGATGAGGCCATTCGGGCCGAACTGGCCTGTGTCGGGTAAACTTCGTGCGACACTCCTGAATCTCAGGAACTTGCGACGGCTTCACGGCGTTGGACGCGTCTCATAAACATCTGTGGACCTGTGCGTGGACGCCTCCTTTTCGGCTGGACCAGACTTGCCGGCTGCCGTCGCCATTCCGGCGCATAACGAAGCGGACTGGATTGCGCGATGTTTGGGGGCATTGGACCGGCAGCTTGACGGGGTTGGGCACAACGTCGTCCTGCTGGTCAACAACTCGACGGACACGACCGCGGCCATCGCCCGCAGCATGCAGCCCAGGTCTTTCATCCTGGACGTGGTCGAGCATGATTTCCCGTCGAAGCAGCGGACTGCGGGCCAGGCCCGGCGTCTGGCCATGGAGCTTGCGGCCGGCAAGCTGCCGCCGGATGGGGTGCTGCTCAGCACCGATGCGGATGGCCAGGTCGCGCCGGACTGGTTGGCGGCCAACCTGTTCCATATCCGCCAGGGAGCCGACGCGGTGGCCGGACGGGCAGTCCTCGATCTCGCCGATGCGGCGGCGATTCCTGCAGCCTTGCACGAGGACGATGCGCGCGAGTGCGCCTACGGAGCGTTGCTGGACGAGATTGACCACCTGATCGACCCCGACCCGGCCGATCCGTGGCCTCGGCACACCGAGCACTCGGGCGCCAGCATCTGCGTGACGCTTGGCGCGTATCGCCGGGCCGGCGGCATCCCTCCCGTTGCGGTGGGGGAGGACCGGGCTTTCTACGCGGCTTTGCGCCGGGCCGACGCCCGGATTCGCCATGCGCCGGAAGTCTGCGTGACGGTCTCAGGACGCATCGACGGCCGGGCTGTCGGCGGCATGGCGGACACGATCCGCCGCCGGCTCGTGACCCCGGACGCCTTTCTGGATGACACGTTGGAGCCTGTGGCGGACCGTGTCCGGCGTGCCCGGCTGCGCGCCGAGGTCCGCCGCCTGCTCCAGGGACGGGGCGAGGCGTCGACATGGCTGTACCGGGAACTTGGCTGCGATGCGGCGTCGGTGGACTCGGCGCTGCAGCAAGGCACGTTCGGCGTGGCTTGGGAGATGATCGAAGACATGGCCGCCCGGTTGACGCCGGTCCGGGTCCCGGTCGCCGCCCTTGCCGACGAGACCGGGAAAGCCCGGCGCATCGTCGCCGACCTATGCGGGAACCGCGCCGCCCGCCTGGCCGTGCGGGGCAGCGCGCTTGACCACAGAGTCAGCGTGCCGCCGGCTCATGCAGCGTCAGAAATGTTTCGTATGGCTGGCTGAATATGTCCAAAAGGTCAGGCGGCAACTGGAAGCCGTCGGCGTCGTCTTGGATCAGGCCGCCGTATTGGCTGGCATGGGCCGCAATGGCCCGGCGTTTCGCCGGCAGGTGGTCCGTGATGTCGAGCCGCATCCCGCGAGGCGCCGGGCCGGGCAGTTGGGTCTCGGGGGGCAGCGTCCAGCCCCATATGGGGTAGGCGAGATGGCGCACGCGGCATCGTGCCACGGCGTCGCTGGCCATGAGATGCGCCGCAAGGTGGTCGCAATGGGGGTCATGCTGCCACGGCGACAGGATGCTCGCCGCTCCGGCCCGTTCGACGAACGACAGGATCGCGGCGACCGCGGCATCGAACCCGGCGCCGTCCATGGGCGCCGCGGTGTCGCGCAGTCCCAGGAAGCCGATGCGACCGGGCGGAAGGCCAAGGATGCCGACAGCGTCCGACGCCTCCCGTTCCCGCAACTGTTTAAGACGGTTGGGAGGATAGGCCCGGGAATTCGGGTGCGATCCCGTGCCGTCGGTCAGGATCAGCACGAAGGGCGCATGTCCCGCGGCCGAGGCGGCGGCGATCAGGCCGCCGCAGCCCAGCGACTCGTCGTCCGCATGCGGCGCCAGGATAAGCGCCGGCTTGCCGCCGGTGATCGCCTCCAGGGGCACGGCCGGCAAGGCAGCCATGGCCTCGAACGCCTGCGCCGCGGAGGTCATGCGGAGAAGGCGTGCGATGCGGCCTCGGTCAGGACGGCGTCGGGCGCGGGTTGGCGCAGGTAAACCGCGAGGTCGCGCAGCAGGCGTTCCACCGGGTTTGGCCGCAGGAAGGCCGCGAGGCCCAAGGCCCGCTGCGCCAGCCGCATGGCGTCCAGGCAAGCCGCCTCGACCGCGATGCGCGCGAGGTTGACGTAGGCGACGCGGTCGGCGACCGGGGCCTCGCTGGCCTCGGCCTGCTGTGCCGCGGCGGCGGTCCAGAGCCGGGCGGTTTCCTGCGCGATCAGCATGCGGCCGAACCGGTCCTGCTGCAGCGGCGCGGCCTGATGGCCGCGGCGCGCAAGCTGGTCCCGGGTCGCCATGACGAGCGCATCGAGGCCGCCCAGCGTCACCGCGGAGGTGCGCCATGCACCTGTGGACAGCAGCGGCTCCCGCAGGTAATCGCCGGGGCCGCCGATCAGCGCGTCGCTCGACAGGGGCGTGCCGTGGAAGTGGGCCACGCCGTTGATGCAGGCCCGCATTCCTTGCAGGGTGCCACGCTTCGGCTCGATAGCGACGGTGCGGTCCACCGTGACAACGGCCATCTGCGACCCGGCCGGGGTGGACACCGTCACCAGGGCGCGCGTGACGTGCCCGGCGCCCGAGCATGGCCCCTTGCTGCCGCGCAGCGATCCGTTGCTCAATTGCAAGGCGTGCTGCGCCGGGTCAGTGACCCATAGCCCGAACAGGCGGCCGTCCCGCACCTCCGCCGCGGCGCGCTCGACCTGCGCGGGCGTACCATAGGCGACGATCAGCCTGAGCGCGTTGACATGCGCCTCGAACAGCCGGCCCACGGCCAGGTTGCCCTGCCCCAGGATCGTCAGCAGGTGGAGGATCAGGTCCATGCCGCCGGGTTCGGTGCCTGCGCCCTGCCCGCCTTGACCCGATGGCAGCGGCGCCTTGAGCACCCCAAGCTCGCGCAGCGCCTGGAAGTCCTGGTCTGGAAACGCCTCGTCCGCGTCGAGCGCCGCCGCACGGGCTTGCATGTCCGGAACAAGTTGGGTGAGTGCGGCCAAAAGAGCGTTGGGCATCATGTCAGTCGGCCGTGGCGCCGATCTTGTCAGCGAGTGTGGGCATCGTCCGGCGCCGGGCCGGCGACAGCCAACGCTGCAGGCGGTCGAGGTAGAGATAGACAACGGGCGTCGTGTAAAGCGTCAGGATCTGGCTGAGCATCAGGCCGCCCACCATGGCGTAGCCCAGGGGCCTCCGAAGCTCCGACCCGGCGCCGCTGCCGAGCATCAGCGGCAGGCCGCCGAGCAGGGCCGCCATCGTCGTCATCAGAATGGGCCGGAAGCGCATCAGGCAAGCCTCCCGGATGGCATCGCGCGGGGCCGCGCCGCGCTGGCGCTCCGCACTGATGGCGAAGTCCACCATCATGATCCCGTTCTTCTTCACGATCCCGATCAGCAGGATGACGCCGATCAGCGCGATCACCGAAAGCTCGTAGCCTGCAGCCATCAGCATCAGCAGGGCGCCCACCCCGGCGGAGGGGAGCGTCGAAAGGATGGTGATGGGCAGGATGAAGCTCTCGTACAGCACGCCCAGGATGATGTACACAGCGATCAGGGCGGCGGCGATGAGGTAGGGCTGGGTGCCGAGCGACGCCTGGAACGCTTGCGCCGTGCCCTGGAAGGTGCCGCGCAGGGTGGCGGGCGCGCCGATCTGCGCCATGGCGGCGTCGATGGCATCAACGGCCTGCCCCAGCGCCGCCTCCGGTCCCAGGTTGAACGACAGGGTGACGGCGGGGAACTGGCTCTGGTGGGAGATCGCCAGCGGCGCCACCGGCTTCGTGTCGAGCGTGGCGAAGGTGGACAGCGGCACGGCAGCGCCGTCCCGCGCCCGGACATAGAGCTTGTCCAGCGTGCTCATGTCGCCCTGCATCTCGGGCGGCGCTTCCAGGACAACCTTGTAGGTGTTCACCTGTGTCGAGTACTGCGCGACCTGGCGCTGTCCGAACGCGTCGTACAGCGTGTCGTCGATGGCCTGCGGCTGGATGCCGAAGCGCGCGGCGCGGTCGCGGTCGATGGTGAGGGTCGCGGTGGTCCCGGCGACCTGCTGGTCGGTCGCCAGGTCGCGCAGGATGGGCAGCTCCCGCAGCTTCGCCAGGATCTTGGGCGTCCACTCATAGAGTTCGGCAAGGTCCGCGTCCTGCAGCGTGTACTGGTATTGCGTCTTGGCGAGGCGGCCACCGATGTTGATGTCCTGCGCCGCCTGGAAGAAGACCTTGATGCCCTCGATCCCAGCGAGCTGCGGGCGCAGGCGCGCGATCACCTGCTGCGCCGTGGCGTCACGGTCCTCGAACGGCTTGAGGGTGGTCCAAATCCGGCCGTTGTTGCCGGTCTGCCCGCCAAGGCCCGCGCCGATGCTGGAGGACACGGCGGCGACCGCCGGGTCGCTCGCGATCACCCGGGCGGCGGCGACTTGGCGGCGGGCCATCTCAGCGAACGACACGTCCTGCCCGGCTTCCGTCAGCCCGACCAGCACGCCGGTGTCCTGGGTGGGGAAGAAGCCCTTTGGTATTTGTACATAGAGGAGCACCGTGCAGGCGAGCGTGGCGAAGAACGCCATCAGCGTGACGAACTGGAAGCGCAGGGCGATGTCCAGGGTGCGCCGGTAGCCGGCCAGCAGCGCGTCGAAGAACCGCTCGACCGCGCGGTACAGCACGCCATGCTGGCCCGAGTGGTGCTTGAGGAATCGCGAGCACATCATGGGCGTGAGCGTCAGGGACACCACCGCCGAAACCATCACGGCGATCGCGACCGTCATGGCGAACTCCCGGAACAGCCGCCCGACGATCCCGCCCATCAGCAGCAGCGGGATGAACACGGCGATCAGCGACAGGCTGATGGAGATGATGGTGAAGCCGATCTCGCCCGCGCCCTTCAAGGCGGCGTCGCCGGGCGACATGCCGTCCTCGATGTGGCGGTAGATGTTCTCCAGCATGACGATGGCGTCATCGACCACGAAGCCGACCGCGATGGTGAGCGCCATCAGGGTCAGGTTGTTGAGGCTGTAGCCGCACAGGAACATGACCGCGAAGGTGCCGACGAGGGCGAGCGGCACGGTGACACTGGGGATCACCGTCGCCCAGACGTTGCGGAGAAACAGGAAGATGACCATGACGACCAAGGCGATCGACAGCAGCAAGGTGAACTGCACCTCATGCAGCGACGCGCGGATGGTGACGGTGCGGTCCACGATGGTTTCCACCGTGACAGCGGGCGGGATGGCGGCGCGCAGCTTGGGCAGCGCCGCCTTGATCCGCTCCACCGTGTCGATCACGTTGGCGCCGGGCTGCTTGTAGATGAAAAGCTGGATGCCGCGCCTGCCGTTCTGCCAGCCGGCGAGGCGGGCGTTCTCCGGGCCGTCCACCGCCGTGCCGATGTCGCGCACCCGCACCGGGGCGCCGTTGCGCCAGGACAGGATGACGTCGTTCAGCTCGCGCGGGCGTGTGAGCTGGTCGTTGGCGTAGATCGCGAAGGCCTGCCGCGCCCCGTCGAGCGTGCCCTTGGGCGCATCGACGGTCGCGGTGACGAGCAGTTGGCGCACGTCCTCCAGCGTCAAGCCCATGGCGGCGAGGCGCGCCGGGTCCACCTGCACGCGGATCGCCCGCTTCTGCTCGCCGCCGATGGAGACCTGGGACACGCCGGCGATCTGCGAGATCTGCTGGCTCAGGATGTTGTCGGCGTAGTCGTCCACGTCGATCAGCGGCAGCACGTCCGATTGCACCGCGAGGATCAGGATGGGGCTGTCGGCCGGGTTCACCTTGCGGAAGATGGGCGGGTTGGGAAGGTTGCGCGGAAGCTGCCCGCCGGCGTTGTTGATGGCGGCCTGCACGTCCAGCGCCGCGCCGTCGATGTTGCGGTCGAGGTCGAACTGCACCACCACCTGCGTCGAGCCGCCGACGCTGACGGAGGTCATCTGCGCCACGCCGGAGATTTGCGAGAACTGCCGTTCCAGCGGCTGGGCCACGGTGGACGCCATGGTTTCCGGGCTGGCGCCGGGCAGGTTGGCCGTGACCTGGATGGTCGGGAACTCGACGCGGGGCAGGGGCGCCACTGGCAGCAGCGGATAGGCGGCGATGCCGATCAGCAGGATGGCCGCCATCAGCAGCGAGGTCGCGACCGGGCGGCGGATGAACGGGGCGGAGATGCTCATGGCGGCATGATCCCTTTACCCGGCCTAGCTTGCCGGCTTCAGCTTGGTCGCCACGACGGCCGCGCCGATGGACAGCCGGGACTGCCCAGCCAGCACGACCCGCTCGCCCCCGCTCAGCCCCTTGGCGATCACCACGACACGCCCGTCATCCTGCCCGACCTCGACCGGCTGCAAGGCGGCGGTGCTGTCCGGCTTCACCACGAACACATATAATCCGTCTGGGCCGCGCTGGACCGCGGCCGATGGCAGCGTCAGGGCGCCACGCTGCACATCCAGTCGGGTGCGAAGGTTGACGAACTGGCCCGGCCACAGATTGTCGTCCCCGTTCGCGAACACCGCTTTCAGCTTGATCGTGCCGGTCGAGGCTTCGATGGCGCTGTCAATGGTCAGCAGCTCGCCCTTGCTCAGCTCCGTCCGGTCGTCCGAGCTGTAGGCGGCCACCTGCAGCTTGCCCTGCCGCATCGCCTGCTGGAGTTGCGGCAGGATGTCCTGCGGCAGGGTGTAGACCGCGGCGACCGGGTGGATTTGGGTGATGGTGACGAGGCCGGTGCTGGCCGGGTCGGCGGCGCGGATGTAGTTGCCGGCATCGACTTGGCGCAGGCCGACGCGGCCTTCCAGCGGGGCAACGATTTTGGTGAAGCCGAGGTTGAGCTGCGCGGCGCTGACCGATGCGTCGTCGCCCTGCACGTTGGCTTCCGCCTGGGCGACGTTGGCGCGCTGCAGGTCGAGGCGCTGGCGGGAGGCGGTCTGGCTTTGCGCCAGGTCGGCGTAGCGGACCAGGTCGCCGCGGGCATTGGCCAGCAACGCCGCGTCCGCCGCCCGTTTCGCGACGGCTTGGTCCAGCGCCGCCTGATAGGGCCGGGGATCAAGCTGGGCCAGCAGGTCGCCGGGCCGCACCTGCTGGCCTTCGGTGAACAGCACCTTGTCCAGGGTTCCGTCCACGCGCGCCCGCACGAGGACGGATTGGAACGCCTGCACCGTCCCGATGGCGCGTGCGAGCACCGGCACGTCCTCCCGGACAGGCGTCACGACCGTGACCGGCACGGCGGTGGGTGCCTGAGCATGGGCCGGCGCGCCTGGCCCCAGGCCGATCAGCAGCATGGCGGCGGCAAGCATGGAACGAGTTGACCGCATGGACCCCGGGTTTGTTGTTCGCCTCCGCACTATGCAGGCACCGCTTCGGTTTGCGCCAGCATCTAAAGGTTGTCATCCAGCCCCGCCGTCTGGGGCGATACGCTTATGAGTTCGTATTGAGCCGTCCCGGCACCATCCGCGCCGCGAGCCGGGTGGGCGCGGCACGGTAGGCATCAAGCCCATGGCCACTGCCCAGGCTCAATGCCGGCGCGATCGAGGCGGGCAGCGGGATGATCCGGGCGCTCGGCCCAATAGAGAGCGTCATGCTGGCGGGCGGCACAGGGGTAGGAGACCAAGGCTGCAGCAGGGCTTGCCGGATAGGGACATCTGCGCCGAGCGGCGGCCGGAAGTCTGGCTTGGCCCACAGCGCCAGCACTTTCCGCCCATAATCCGCGCCGACCTCGGGCGTCAGGGAGTGGTATCCCGCGGCGGCGCCGGGCCAAGACCCGGTTTTTGCCTGCAGGCTTTGCAGGAAGCGGCCGGCGTAGCGGGCGTTGGCGCCGGGGTCGAACGCCTCCTCCAGCGAGGAGAAGGCGTCGGCGTGGTACATCAGGTTGACCTGCATGCAGCCCACGTCGATGGACCGCACGCCCCGCGCCCGCAACGCGGTGACGGCCGCCATCGCCTCCGCCTTGCTGTCGAAAAAATAGCCGACGCCCTCTGCATTGATGGTCCAGGGCCATGCTGCGACGAGGCCGCTGGGGTCGCGGCGCCCGCTCTCCACCGCGCCGATCGCCTGCATCAGGCGGTCGGGAACGCCGGTCGAGCGTTCCGCCGCCGCGATGGCCGCGCGGCACTGGGCGAAGGGCGCCGCGGGCAGGTCGGCCCGGGCGAGGGACGGCATGGCGAGCAGGACGGCCAGGAGCAGCATACGCATGGCCGGCAGGGTGCCGCATTCCGATGAACAATCGGTGAACGCGGCGAGGGGTTAGCCCGCCAGCAACTCCTTCGCCGAGGCCGCAAGTTCGGCGGCCAGTTGGCCCAGGTGCTGCCGGATGGCGCCGAACGCGGCGGCCCGCTCAAAGCGCGCCTCATCCATGTAAAGGCCGCGCGCAATCTCGATCTGCAGGGCGTGTACGTGCTCCCGCGGGCGGCCGTAGTGCCGGGTGACGTAGCCGCCGGCGTAGGGGTCGTTGCGGCGCACGCGGTAGCCGAACCCGGTCAGCACGGCCTCGACCCGCCGGGTCACGCGGGGGGAGCAGGTCGTGCCGTGGGCGTCGCCCAACACGAAGTCCGGCGCGTCCGGAAGCGCGCTGCGCTTGCAGCCCTGGCCCGGCATGGAATGGCAGTCGATCAGCAGACAAGCGCCGAACTGCTGCCGGGTCGCGTCGATCAGCGCGGCCAGGCCGAGATGGTAAGGTTCCCAGCAGGCATGGATCCGCTCCGCCGCGTCGCTGAACCGCAGCTTGCCGCGATAGATGGCCTCGCCGCTTGCCACGACGCGGGCGATGGTTCCCAGCCCGGCGCCCACGCGGGCGCTGGTGGTGTTGACCCAGTCCGGCAGCGCGTCGTCGAACATCGCGGGGTCAAGCTCCCACGCTTCCCGGTTCGGGTCGCAGTAGGCGCGGGGGAAGGTGGCGGCGATCAGCGGCGCGCCGTGGCAGGGCGCCAGGCCGAACAGCTCATCGACGAAGCTGTCCTCGCTGCGGCGCAGCCCGGCCGGGTCGAGACGCGCCGCGCGCTGGAACTCCGGAAGGTAGTTCTGCCCGGAATGGGGCGATGCGAACACCAGCGGGGCGGTCTGCCGCGCAGGACGGACGATCAGGTAGGGCGGCATCGTCGTCTCGGGCAACGGCGCGACTGAGGTGTCCATATCCCTATTCAACCCACAGCCGCCGCATCTGTCACGTATCCGACGCATATGGCCGGCGGGCCGCCTTGCGCCACTGGGGCCGTTTGATCTAAAACCCTGGTCGGACGGGCGGTTAGCTCAGCGGTAGAGCATCGTGTTGACATCGCGAGGGTCACAGGTTCAATCCCTGTACCGCCCACCAATCTAAACAACCTAAGCACCTAGGCCCGCTAGGCGGTCAGCCACCTGCGGGATTGCGTCCATTTCCGTGTTGGCGAAGGCAAGGCGCAGATGCTGCTCCTGGCCTGGGCCGAAGGCGCTGCCGGGCAGGCACAGCGCACCGCGCCTGGCCGCGAGTGCTTCGGCGACCTGGGCCGCGGGCGTGTCGGGGAACGGGTGGCGGACGTAGGCGAAGTAGGCGCCGAGCGACTCCAGGCGCCAACCGGGCAGATGCTGGAGAGCCTGCCGCATCGCCGCGGCGCGGGCGTTGATGGTGCGGCGGTTGGCGTCGCGCCAGTCGGGGAGCGCGTCGATGGCCCAGCGCAGCGCCGCCTGGCCGGCCCGCTGCGGGCAGATGTGCATGCAGTCCAACACCTTCATGAACTGCTGCACCAACTCCGCCCCGGTCACGACGGCGCCGAGCCGGTGGCCCGGCACGCAATACGCCTTGGAGAAGCTGTAAAGCTGGATGACGTTGCTGGTCCAGCCCACGTCGGCGAACAGGCCGTGCGCGCGGTCCTGCCCGTCCGGCAGGAAGTCGCGATACGTCTCGTCGAGGATGAGCCAGATGCCGTGGCGCCGGCAGAGCGCGGCGAAGCCCTCGATCACGCCGGGCGGATACACGGCGCCGGTCGGGTTGTTGGGCGTGATCAGCACGACTGCGCGGACGCTGGCGTCCAGCAGCGCCTCCGCCTGTTCCAAATCAGGCACGAAGCCGGCGTCGGCGGCGCAGGGCAGGCTGCGGGCGGCGATGCCCAACATCGTGCAGGTCTGCTGATGGTTCCAGAACCATGGTGTCGGCAGCAGGACCGTGTCGCCGGCGCGGGCTATGGCCATCATGGCGAGGAAGAACGCCTGGTTGCACCCGGCGGTGATCGCCACCTGGTCCGGCTGCACCGTCCCGCCGTAAAGATTCGAAACCTGCGCGGCATAGGCTTCGCGCAGCGGGATGTCGCCATTGATCAAGCCGTACCTCGCTGACGCTGGATCGCCGGCGGCGGCTGCAAGGCGCTCCAGGATTTGCGGGTGCGGCGGGTAGCCCGGCACGGCCTGGCACAGGTCGAGCATCGGGCCGCATGACCCGTCATAACGCGCAGCCCAACCATGCGCGGCCGGGATCGGCGGCGCGGCCACGCTGGCCACCCAGGGGTTCAAGGCGGGCATGGGCGGGCCGATGGTGTCGAGCATCCCCCGGATATGCCCTTTGACCGTGGGGAACCAAGGCGTGCGCCGCCGCTTTGGCTGCCTTGTGACTTCGGCGCACAGTCGGAAAAACGGTCAGGGGGCGAACATGGACTATCCAGACGTGCTGCTGCACATCGACGGGGCTTGGACGGGCGCCGCGTCCGGGAAGACGCTCCTGGTGATGAACCCGGCGACCGGGGAGACGAACGGCACCGTCGCGCGTGCGGAGCGGGCCGACCTCGACCGGGCGTTGGCAGCCACCGGGCGCGGCTTCGCCGTGTGGCGCCGCATGTCGGCCTTTGACCGGTCGAAGCTCATGCGCCGCGCGGCCGACCTGCTGCGCGGCCGGGCCGATGCCATCGCGCCGCTGATGACGATGGAGCAGGGCAAGCCGCTGCCGGAAGCCCGGATGGAGACGGTGGCTGGCGCCGACATCATCGACTGGTTCGCGGAGGAGGCGCGGCGCACCTACGGCCGGGTGATCCCGGCGCGGGCGGAAGGCGTGTACCAGCTTTCGCTGCGGGAGCCGGTCGGGCCGGTGGCGGCGTTCACGCCGTGGAACTTCCCGATCAACCAGGCCAACCGCAAGATCGCGATCTCGCTCGCGGCGGGCTGCTCGGTGATCGTGAAAGGGCCGGAGGAGACGCCGGCGTCGCTCGCGGCCTTGGTGCAGTGCTACGTGGATGCCGGGCTGCCGCCGGGCGTGGTGCAACTGGTGTTCGGGGTGCCGGCGGAGGTGTCCGGATACCTCATCCCGCACCCGGTGATCCGGAAGATCTCGTTCACCGGGTCCACCGCGGTCGGCAAGCAGTTGTCCGCGCTGGCCGGCGCGCACATGAAGCGGGTGACGATGGAGCTTGGCGGCCACGCCCCGGCCATCGTGTTCGGCGATGCGGACGTGGCGGCGGCCACCAAGCAGCTCGCGGCGGCGAAGTTCCGCAACGCCGGGCAGGTCTGCGTCAGCCCCACGCGCTTCCTGGTGCAGGACAGCGTATTCGATCAGTTCGTCGAGGGCTTCACCGCGGCGGCGGGCGCGATCAAGGTGGGCGACGGCCTGGCAGAGGGCACGCAGATGGGGCCGCTCGCCAACCCGCGCCGGGTGCAGGCGATGGAGGGCTTCATCGCCGACGCGGTACAGAAGGGCGCCGAGGTGCGCACCGGCGGCAAGCGCATCGGCAACAAGGGCAACTTCTTCGCGCCGACGGTGCTGACGGGGGTGACGCCCGAGATGCGGGTGATGAACGAGGAGCCGTTCGGGCCGCTCGCCCTTGTCGCGCCGTTCTCCGGCATGGACGACGTGGTGGCGGAGGCGAACCGGCTGCCGTTCGGGTTGGCGAGCTATGCGTTCACCCGGTCGGCGAAGACTGCGGCCTCCATCGGCGCGGCGCTGGAGGCCGGGATGGTGACGATCAACCACATCGGGCTGGCGCTGCCGGAGGTGCCGTTCGGCGGCGTGAAGGACAGCGGCTACGGCAGCGAGGGCGGGACGGAGGCGATCGAGGGCTATCTCAACATCAAGTTCGTGACCCAAGCTGGGCTTTGAAAAGGACCGGGCTATAAGGCGTCGAGCGCCGGGCGCAACTGGCCGTGGTGCCGGGCCAACAGCGCCTCGGCATCCGCCCGGCTCAGGCCACGGAGGATCAGCAGAGCGGTCTTCACGGTGCCATCTCCCTGGGACAGCGCAATCACTGCGGCCTCCGGCGTGCAGCCTGAGAGGGTTTGCAGCATCCGGACCGCGCGGGCGCGCAGCTTGCTGTTGCGGGCGGCCATATCAACCATCTGGCCGCGATGAACCCGGCCGAGCCGGATCATCAGCAAGGTGCTGAACAGGTTGAGCGCCACCTTCTGCGCCGTGCCGGCCTTCATGCGGGTGGACCCGGCAATCGGCTCCGCCCCGGTCTCGATCAGGAGCGCGTGGTGCGCGGCGGCAAGCAGGGGCGCTCCGGGACTGTGGGCGATGGCGACCGTGAGCGCGCCGGCGGCCCGGGCCGCGTGCAGGCAGGCCAAGGTGTAGGGCGTGGCGCCGCTTGCCGCGAGGGCCAGCATGACATCGGATGGGCCCAATCCGGTCCTGGCCACGTCGCGCCGGGCCAGGTCGTCCCGGTCCTCGGCGTTCTCCACCGCCTCTGTCAGCGCCGCCTCACCGCCGGCCATCAGGAAAACCAGTCGGTCGCGCGGCCAGGCGAAGGTGGGCGTCAGCTCGGCGCCGTCCTGGACCGCGACTCGTCCGGACGTGCCGGCACCGGCATAGGCGAGGCGTCCGCCGTCCCGCAGGCGCCCGACGGCGGCATCAGCCGCGGCGGACAGGGCAGGCAGGGCTGGGCGCACCGCGGCGACAGCCGCCATCTGGCTTTCCAGGAGCGCATCCAAGACATCCGGGGATGGCCAGGCGTCCATCTCGGCGAAGCGCGCGCTCGTCGCCTCGGTCGCGGGCAGCGGGCGGTCAGACATCCACGTCTTCGACCGTACGGGCGTGGTCCTGGATGAACTGGTAGCGCAGCTCCGGGCGGCGGCCCATCAGGCTTTCGACCAGGGTGCTGGTGACGTGGCGGTTCTCGGGCAGGGCCACGACCTTGAGCAGGGTGCGCTTCGCCGGGTCCATGGTGGTTTCCTTCAACGCCATGGGAGGCATCTCGCCCAGACCTTTGAAGCGGCTGACCTCGACCTTGCTGCCGGCCTTGAAGCCGCGCTTCATCTGCCGGTCCTTGTCGGCGTCGTCCATGGCGTAGATCGACTTGGCGCCCTGGGTCAGCCGATAAAGCGGCGGCTGGGCGAGGTGGACGTGGCCGTGCTGCACCAACTCCGGCAGTTCCCGGTAGAAGAACGTCATCAGCAGGGAGGCGATATGCGCGCCGTCCACGTCGGCGTCGGTCATGATGATCACCCGGCCGTAGCGCAGCTTGGCCCGGTCGAACCGGTCGCCCACGCCGCAGCCCAGCGCCTCGATCAGGTCTTTGAGTTCCTGGTTCTGCCGCAGCTTGTCGGCGCTGGCACTGGCGACGTTCAGGATCTTGCCCCGGAGCGGCAGCACTGCCTGGGTGTTGCGGTTGCGCGCCTGCTTGGCGGAGCCGCCGGCGCTGTCGCCCTCCACCAGGAAGATCTCCGTGTCGTCCCGGCTTTCCAGCGTGCAGTCCGCGAGCTTGCCCGGCAGGCGCAGGCGCCGGGTCGCGGTCTTGCGGCTGACATCCTTCACCTCGCGGCGGCGCAAGCGGTCCTCGGCGCGCTCGATGACGAAGGCCAGCAGGTTGTCGGCTTGGGCCGGGTTGCCGGCCAGCCAATGGTCGAAGCGGTCGCGCAACGCCGTTTCGACGAGGCGCGCAGCCTCGGGGCTGGTCAGCTTTTCCTTGGTCTGGCCCTGGAACTGCGGGTCGCGCACGAATGCGGACAGCTTGCCGGCCATCTGGCCCAGCAAATCCTCTGCCGTCACCTGGGCGACCCGGCGGTTGCCGCGCTGCTCGCCCCAGGCGCGCAGGCCTTTCAGCAGCGCCGCGCGGAACCCGGCCTCATGCGTGCCGCCTTGCGCCGTGGGGACGGTGTTGCAGTAGGAGTGCAGGAAGCCGTCGGCGTTCTCGAGCCAAGCGACTGCCCATTCGACCCGGCCCCCCGTCTGGCCGTTGGCGGCGGCGGGCAGGTCGGCGTCCCCGGCCCACAGCTCCGGCACGGCGCGCGGCAGGTCGCCGATGTCCTCCTGCAGGCTGTCACGCAGGCCGCCGGGGAAATGCAGCAACGCCTCTGCCGGAACGTCGGTGCCGGTCAGCAGCCGCGGATCACAGGTCCACCGGATTCGCACGCCGCGGAACAGGTAGGCCTTTGACCGGCACAGCCGGTAAAGCCGGGCCGGGATGAAAGCCAGCGGACCGAAAATCTCGGGGTCTGGATGAAAACGGATGGTCGTGCCCCGCCGGTTCTGCGTCGGCCCGGCGTTCACGAGCTTGGTCGTCGGCTTGCCGCGCCCATAGCTTTGCCGCCACAGGACGCGGTCCCGCGCGACCTCGACCTCCATCGTGTCCGACAAGGCGTTGACCACGGAGCTGCCGACGCCATGCAGGCCGCCCGATGTGGCATAGGCCTTGCCGCCGAACTTGCCGCCCGAGTGCAGGGTGGTCAGGATAACCTCCAACGCGCTCAAGCCCTTGAACTTCGGGTGCGGATCGACCGGGATGCCGCGGCCGTTGTCGCGGATCAGCAGCCAGTTCCCAGCCTCAAGCGACACGTCGATGGAACTTGCATGGCCAGCCACGGCCTCGTCCATCGCGTTGTCCAGGATTTCGGCGGCGAGATGGTGCAGTGCGGCCTCGTCTGTGCCGCCGATATACATGCCGGGCCGGCGCCGCACCGGCTCCAGGCCTTCAAGCACCTCGATATCGCGTGCGGAGTAGCTATCGCTGGGTCGGCTGCTGTCCAGCGGCGAAAGCAAATCGTTCATGGTGTGTTCCCGAGTCTGGCGCAAAGCTAGTGCCGTGCGGCCGGCCGGGCAAGGGTTTCGGCGGAGGGCGGGCCGCTTTGAAGGCGGCCCGCGCCATTTTAGTTGCGGAACGTGCCGGACGGCTCTTGAGTATGCGCTTCCAGGAACCAAAGCTGCTTGTCCAGCCCGCGGGACACCTCGGTGAGCAGGTCGGCGGTATCGGCGTCGCCGGCCTCGTCCGTGTCCTCGATGTTCTTGCGGACGGCGTTGGCGCAGGCGGCATAACGCTCTATCAACGCCTTCAGGTGGTCGGCGATGGCGTAGATGTCCGTGGGATAGGGCGGCAGGCTCGTCTCGCGGTTGACCTCCTGCACCGTGCCCCGGGCCGTGCCGCCGAGCTGGGTGATGCGTTCGGCCATCATGTCGGTCCACTCGTCTTGCTCGTCGCGGAACTTATCGAGCATGAGGTGGACCCCGATGAACTGCGGCCCCTTGAGGTTCCAGTGGGCCTGCTTGGTGATCAGGGCCAGGTCGATGCCGTCGGCCATGCGGGCCTGCAGCAATTCCATCGACACGGCCTTGGCGTTGTTCTTCAGGTCGTTGTTGGTTTTGTGCAGGCGCGCACCCTGGGTCTGGTCCTTGAGGTCGCTTGGCTTGTCGGCCATCGTTGTCTCCTGAAGTGTGGAAGCCGGCTCAACGCGCGGGGCCGCCGTGCGTTGCCGGGCTGGCAGCATTACGCGGCGGTTGATCGGGTGCACGGGAAACCTGGCCCTTCACGCCCAGCTTGCCGTGAACGACAATAGGCCGGGGTGTTCTGGGAAAGAGTTTCATGGCTTCTGACACAAAGAGTTTGTCCGGCAAGGTGGCGCTTGTCACCGGGTCCACCAGCGGCATCGGCCTCGGCATTGCCCGCTGCCTCGGCGGGCAGGGTGCCGACTTGATGCTGAACGGGTTCGGCGAGGCGGGGGCAGTCGAGTCGCTCCGGGCGGAACTGGCGCGGGACTTGGGCGTACGGGTGGAGCACGATGGCGCCGATCTGTCGCAGCCGGCGCAGGTCGCCGGGCTGGTGCGCCGGACAGGGGCGGCGCTGGGCGGACTGGACATCCTGGTGAACAATGCCGGCATCCAACACACGGCGGAGATCAAGGACTTCCCGGCGGAACGCTGGGATGCAGTCATCGCGATCAATCTTTCGGCCGCGTTCCATGCCATGCAGGCGGCGATCCCCGGCATGACCGGAAAGGGTTGGGGCCGCATCGTCAACATTGCCTCAGCGCATGGGTTGGTCGGCAGTGCGCAGAAGTCTGCTTACGTCGCCGCGAAGCATGGCCTGGTCGGGCTGACGAAGGTTGCGGCAATCGAGTTGGCGAACACCGGGGTGACGGCCAACGCGATCTGCCCCGGCTGGGTGCTGACGCCTTTGGTGCAGGCGCAGCTTGATGCGAGGGCAGTCCGCGAGGGGGCGGACATTGAAGCGGTGAAGCATGCGCTGCTCACGGAAAAGCAGCCAATGGCGCAATTCACGACGCCGGAGGGCATTGGAGGACTGGTGGTGTTCCTTTGCTCCGATGCGGCGCGGACCATCACGGGGGCGCCTTTGTCCATTGACGGCGGCTGGGTTGCGACATGAGGGTGGCTTCGCGAGGAGGCTGACAGTTTTGGCTGTTGAAGGCTCATGGACTCTGGAGTGTCTTGGAGGGGACCCGCGAATTTCCTGTCGATTTCCGCTTGACGCTTCGCCTGTGTTCTCTTACCTGATCACTGACTGATGCAGCTTGGCGTTGAGGCTTGGTTGGCTTGCTAATTTGCCCTTGACGTTTGGTTCTGTGTTGGTTTAGGGTTTTTCTCCCGTTGTGGTGC
>CAXUJE010000032.1:0-28729 GCA_964251035.1 uncultured Acetobacteraceae bacterium | reverse complement strand
GCTTTGCTTGATCCGACCCCGGGCGGTCCCTGCCCTGCGCCTCCTGCCACCAGCTCCAGGCGAGCGGCCCCAGGAACACGCCTGCCGCGATGGCCGACGCGCCCCGCCCGGTCAGCAGCAGCATCGTGCCCAGCGCCAGGCCACCCAGCGCCACGACCCAGGCCAGCAGCGCCTTCAAGGAGGCGATGCTGGCGCGGGAGAAGGCGTTCGCCGCCCACAGCAGCAGCCCGAGCGCCCCAAGGCCCAGGCCGAGCAGGATCATGGCGTCACCCGGCGACCCGCGGCGCCGCGTCCCCGGACGCGCGCTTTGCCGCATCCATCGCCACCACCGCGCTCACGTTCACGATGCCGCGCGCCGTCACCGTAGGCACCAGAACGTTCACCGGCCGCGACATGCCGAGCAGCAGCGGCCCGACCGGCAGGGCGTCGGCGGCCGCCTTCAGCAGGGTGGCGCCGATGTTCGCCGCGTCCAGCCCCGGCATCACCAGCAGGTTCGCGATGCCGGACAGCCGGCTGTCCGGCACCGCCCGGTCGCGCAGGCTCGCGATCAGCGCGGCGTCCGCGTGCATCTCCCCGTCCACCTCAAGCTCTGGCGCCTGCCCGCGGATCAGCGCCAAAGCGTGCCGCATCTTGCGGGCGGTATCGGAGTTGCTGGAGCCGAAGCTCGAATGCGACAGCAGCGCCGCCTTGGGCACGACGCCGAACGAACGGACGGCATCGGCCGCCAGCAGCGTCATCTCCGCGACCTGCGCCGCCGTGGGGTCGAGGTTCATGTGGGTGTCGCACATGAACAGCGCGCCGGTCTGCAGGATCAGGCAGGACAGCGCGAAGACGCGGGACACCTCCGGTCGCCGCGGCACGATGGGCAGCAGGTACTGCATGTGCCGCCACCAGTCGCCGGTGCCGCCGCAGATCGCCGCGTCCGCCTGCCCGGCCTGCAGCAGCATCGCCGCCGCGACCGTGGGCCGCCGGTCGAGCCGCCGGGACGCAGCATCCGGCGGCATGCCGCGCCGCCCCACCATATGCTGATAGGCCCCGACCAGCGGGTCGAACACCGCCCGGTCCTCCGCCGGGTCGAGCACGCGCACGGCGTCGCCGAGCGTCATGCGCAGCCCCATCTCGCGCACCCGGGCGGCGATCACCTTGCGGCGGCCGAGCAGGATCGGCTGCGCGATGCCGTCATCCACCAGGGTCTGCACGGCGCGCAGCACCCGCTCGTCCTCGCCCTCGGCATAGACGATGCGCTGCGGCGACTGGCGCGCGGCCTCGAACACCGGGCGCATGAACTGGCCGGAGCGGAACACGAATTTTTCCAGCTCGCGGCGGTAGGCGGCGAAGTCCTCGATGGGGCGGCGCGCCACGCCGCTGCTCATCGCGGCGGATGCGACGGCCGGGGCGATCTGCAGGATGAGGCGCGGGTCGAAGGGCTTCGGGATGATGTACTCCGGCCCGAACACCGGGGCCGCGCCGCCATAGGCGGCGGCCACCACCTCGCTCGCCTCCACCCGGGCCAACGTCGCGATGGCCTCGACGCAGGCGACCTTCATCGCCTCGTTGATCGTGCTCGCTCCCACGTCCAGCGCGCCGCGGAAGATGAAGGGGAAGCACAGCACGTTGTTGACCTGGTTCGGGAAGTCGCTGCGCCCGGTGGCGACGATGGCGTCGGGCCGGGCGTCACGCACCAGCTCGGGCATGATCTCGGGGTCGGGGTTGGCCAAGGCGAGGATCAGCGGCTTGTCGGCCAAGAGAGGCAGCCACTCGGGCTTCAGCACGTTGGGCGCCGACAGCCCCAGGAACACGTCGGCGCCCCTCAGCACGTCCGGCAGGCGGCGCGCGTCGGTGTCGCGGGCGTAGTTCGCCATGTTGGGCGGCATGTCGTGGTCGCGGCCTTCATACACGACGCCCTTCACGTCGGTCAGCGTCACGTTGCGGGCCGGCAGGCCCATCGCCACCAAGAGGTCCACGCAGGCCAGCGCCGCCGCCCCGGCGCCGCTGGTCACAAGCCGCACCTCCTCCAGCCGCTTGCCTTGCAGCAGCAGGCCGTTGCGCACGGCGGCGGCCACGATGATCGCCGTGCCGTGCTGGTCGTCATGGAACACCGGGATGCCCATGCGGGCGCGCAGCCGGCGCTCGATCTCGAAGCACTCCGGCGCCTTGATGTCTTCGAGGTTGATGGCGCCGAAGGTCGGCTCCAGCGCCGCCACCACGTTCACGAACAGGTCCGGGTCGGCGGCGTCCACCTCGATGTCGAACACGTCGATGCCGGCGAACTTCTTGAACAGGACGGCCTTGCCCTCCATCACCGGCTTGCCGGCCAACGCCCCGATGTTGCCAAGGCCCAGCACCGCCGTGCCGTTGGAGATCACCGCGACCAGGTTGCCGCGCGCCGTGAGGTCCCGGGCCGCGTCGGGATCGGCGGCGATGGCCTCGCACGCCGCGGCGACGCCGGGCGAGTAGGCGAGCGCCAGGTCGCGCTGCGTCGCCATGCGCTTGGTGGCCTCGATCGCCAGCTTGCCGGGCCGCGGCAGGCGATGGTAGTCCAGCGCCGCCTTCCGGAAGTCCTCGTCCATCTCACCCTGTTCCTCAGCCGCTGGCTTCTAAATTGAGCCGGACGCGACGGGAAGGCAATCTGGGGATGGGCCAATCAACAACGTGGTTCAAGAATGCGGTCGAGAAGACTCGAACTTCCACAGGGTTTCCCCCACAAGCACCTCAAGCTTGCGCGTCTACCATTTCGCCACGACCGCACCGTGCCGGGGACGGCACGCCGTCCCTGGTGCCGGGCGTATAGCGGATGACGCCACTCGATTCAACTGCGGGCCTGCCGGGCACGCTGGATTGGCGCGTCGAGGAGGGGCTGCTGCCCTACCCGCAGGCGCTGGCGGCGATGCGGGGCCGCGCGGACGCGATCCGCGCCGGACAGGCAGGCGAGCAGGTGTGGCTCGTGGAGCACCCGCCGCTCTACACGGCGGGCACGTCGGCCAAGCCCGGCGACCTCGTGGGTCCCCGCCGCTTCCCGGTGTTCGAGGCCGGGCGCGGCGGGCAATGGACCTACCACGGCCCCGGCCAGCGCACCGTCTATGTCATGCTGGACCTGACCCAGCCGCACGGCGGCGTCCGCCCCCGCGATGTCCGCGCCTTCGTGCACGGGCTGGAGGACTGGCTGATCCGCGCGCTGGAGCGGTTCAACGTCAGGGGGGAGCGCCGGGAGGGCCGGGTCGGCATCTGGGTCGCGGACCCCGCCGCCGGCACGGAGGCCAAGATCGCCGCCATCGGCGTCCGCGTGACGCGATGGGTGAGCTGGCATGGGGTGGCGCTGAACGTGGACCCGGACCTCGGCCACTTCGCCGGCATCGTGCCTTGCGGCATCGCGGAGCACGGCGTCACCAGCCTGCACGCGCTTGGATTGCCGGTGACGATGGCCGACGCGGATTTGGCGCTGCGGGGGGCGTGGGGGGAGGTGTTTGGGTAGGCGCGCCTTCAACGAACAGACAGCGTTGCGTCTTCATGCGAGACTGCGTCGAGGGCTGAAGGAGGGGACCATGCCGGACGGGCTTTACGAACGCGATGCCCTGGCCTGGGCCGAGCGCCAGGCCGAATTGCTGCGCCAACTGGCGGCGGGCGGGTGCCTTAATGAGCCGGTGGACTGGCCCGACGTGATTGGGGAGGTGCAGGACGTGGGCTTGGCGGAATTGCGCGCGTGCAAAAGCCTGCTGCGCCAAGCACTGGTGCATCTCCTGGAACTGTATGCGTGGCCTGACAGCATGGCCGCGGCTCACTGGCGCAGTGAGGTGATCGGCTTTAGGGCGGATGTGCGGGACCGCTTCGCCCTTTCGATGCGGAAACGGATCGTTCTCGACGAGATTCACAGGGTCGCCCTGGAGCAGGCGCAGGCCGAAACCGACAACACCGGCGATCCGCGTCCAGTGCCGGCAGCCTGTCCCTTTGTGTTGGACGACTTCCTCTCCTTGGATGCCGACGTCCAAGCCTTGGTGCAGAAGCTCGGCACTCCCAAGCCGCCGTCCTAACTCGGCGCAGCGGCCGCCGCGGCAAGCACCCGCCCAGGAACGCCAATGCCGCCCCGATCGGGGCCGGGCATTGGCGGGAATGACCTTTTCGGCAAGAAGGGCGTAGCACCGGCGCCTAAACTTTGGCGACAGGTTTCAGCCTCTTGCCCATGCGCACGAGAGGCACGCGACACCCCTCGACTTCGTCGGAGACAAAGCGTTCGAACTCCTGCCAGCCGCAGGCGCGGTAGAGCGGCACGCCCGCCAAGGTCGCGGCAAGCTCGCCGCGGGCGAATCCTTCCGCCATCGCCGCCGCCTCGCTCAGATGCAGGATGAGCCGCCCGACCCCGCGGCGCACGAAGTCGGGATGGGTGTACATGGCCCGGAAACGCGCCGGGTCCCGTAAGGGGTTGAGCAGGCTGTCGTCCCGGGAGCCAACATGGTCGCCGCCGAACAGCGTCGCCCGCCGGCTCCATCCGCCGCATCCAATGACCTGGCCGTCCTGCTCGACGACAAAGTAGGTCCCGTCACTGACGAGCTGCGTGTCCAGGCCCATGATGCCATGGCTGGCGCGGATCGTCGGCTCATCGAGGAAAGGGCGCTGCAAGCGGTCGATGGCGGACGACATGAGCGCTCGGAGCACGGGAACATCGTCCGATGTGGCCAGCCTGTGTGCCTGCATTTGCTGTCCTTACCGGCTAAGTTGGATGAACCGCTCGGCCAGCGCGATGTCCTCCGCGATCCGCTGCCGCCGGGCCGAAGCCTCGGCGTCCTCACCCCAGGATTGCACCTGGAACAACTCGTCCAAACTCGCCAGCTCATGCGCGGCCACAGCATCCAGCGCGCCCTCCGCGAGCGCCAGGCCCAGCACCGCGCTCCCCAGCAGCGGCACCGCAACGCCCAGCGCCGCGAGCGTCGGCACGGGTTGCCCAGCCATCGCCCGGCGGATCGCGTCGAGCGCCGCCGGGTCCTGCGCCCGGTGCATGATGCCCGTGGTCGCTTCCAGCCGCGCGCCATACTGTTCCGCCGCCCAGTCCAGCCAGGGCTGCCAGGCGTGGGCCTGGCGCACCACCAGCGCCGCCGGGGTCTCCGCGCGGTAGCACAGCAGGTCGCTCTCCGCGTACTGCGCGAGGGCCGTGGCGACGGGCGCCGGGTCGGGGGCGATACGGTCCTGCGCGGTGCCGGCCAGGCGGGTCAGCGGCACGTCATCCATGGACATCGCGCCGCCCTTCGTGCCGCCGGCCTGCTGCCACTCGGCGGCGACCGCTTCGGCCAGGGCGGGGGCGGCGACCGTGAGCGGCTTGCCGCCCGGAATGCGCATCGGCTTGCCGTCCAGCAGCACGGCGAACCCGCCCTCGGTCGGCGCCACGGCGGCAGTGTCCCAGAAACGAAGCACGCGGTGTTTCCTTATCGCAAGAGGCTGCGCAGCAGGTCGGCCGGCTTGACGCTGCGCGGCGCTTCGGACGCGACGCTTGCCGCCGGCATGGGTCCGGCCTGGCCGTCGCGCGCCATGGCCAATTGCGCCGGGCAGGCATCGGGACCCGGCGTGGCGCCGATCACCAGCCCGCCCCGCGCAGGTCCGCCCGCCGCGACCTCCGGCCGGGGCGCGCGCCAGGGTCCGGCCAGGTGCACGGGCGCTGCCAGCCAGGTGCTGCCCAGGCGCACCAGCGCGCGGAGGCGCAGGTCGAGCGTCTCGTCCGCGAGGTTGACCCCGCCCTCGCCCTCCAGGTGCAGGCGGGTGGCGTCCAGCAGCAGCGCCCGGGCCGCCGCCTGCCCGCCCGCGGCGTCGAAGCGCAGGGCCAGGCAGCGCACCGCGCTTTGCCCGCCCAGCTCCATCGGCAAGCCGCGCAGGGCGGTCCCGAGCAGGCCGGCCATCCAGGCGTTGTCCAGCTCGCCATCCACCATCGCCAGGCCCAGATGCCCGTCGAGCGACGCCGCGATGGCCCGCGCGCTGTTACCGGCACCTTTGAGCTGCACGTCGGCATCGACCTGGCCCGCCATGCTCTCCGGCGCGCCGAACCCCGCCAGGATCGGCCCCAAGACGAGGCCCGGCGCCTTCAGCCCCAACTCGATGGTCGGGACCGGGGCCGCCGCGTCCGCCAGCAGGGTCGCCTGGAGCGCCCCGCCCGGCGCCTGCGCCTGCACGGGGCCCAGCCGCAGCGCGCCGTCCTGCAGCAGCAGCCGGCCCGTCACGGCATGGTAGGACGCGCCGTGCCACAAGACCTCGTTCAGCATCAGGTGCAGGTCGGCGTCAGCCTTCCACAGGAGGTAGAACGGCAGCGGCCGGTCCGACAGCAGCGGGGCTGGCGACGCCGCACCGGGGGACGCTGGCGCCGGCCCGGCCAGCGCAGGCGGCGGAGCGTCAGCCGGGGCCGCAGGCTGGGCCAGCCACGCGCCCAGGTCGAGCCTTTGCGACGCCAGCGTTCCACGCATCGACGGCCTCGGCGTCCGGCCCAGCACGACATCCCCCGACACGTCCCCCTGCGCCGAGGCCAGGCGCATGCCTCGCAGGGCAATGGCGCCCGCCTCGGTCGCCGAGACCCGGGCGTCGAACTCCACGTCCCGCAGCGGCGGCGGCGTCAGCCCGGCCAGCGCGCCCAGCGCCGCCAAATCCGGCACCCGCGCGGACACCGCAAAGTCAAGGGTCTGGGCGAGGTCAAGGAGCCGGCCCGTCACACCCGCCAGGTTGCCTCGGGCCTCCAGGGTCGCGCCCACTGCCGCCAGCGTCGCCTGCCCCGGCACCGGCCCACCGGCCAGCAGCGCCGCAAGAGTTTCGGCCTGGGCGGTGACGGCAACCGGCGCCGAACCCGCCAGCGCGTCGGCGGTCACGGCAACGGGCTGCGCCATGGCGGGCGCCGTGAGCGTCGCGTGGGTCAGCTTGACGCCCGGCACGAAGGCTGAAAGGTCCGCTGCGCCGGCCTGCGCCCGCACGTCGGCCAGGCCGTCCGGCAGCAGACGGGCCGAGGCCTGGACATCATGCAGCGGCGGCAGCGCACGGCCGAGCGCCGGCTCCAGCGCCATCAGGTCGGCCACGCTGGCCTGCAGCGCCAACACGCCTCCCGGCCCGAGCGTGCCGTTCGCGCCGGCCTGGACGCCGCTCCCTTGCAAAACCACCCGCAGGAACCAGGGTGCCGCGCCGATGGCCGCCAGCGGCCCCGTGGTGCCCGTCACGTTGAGGTCGAGGCCCGCCAGCGACAGCGTTCCCGAAAGCGCCACCGGTTCGCCCGGCCCGGCCGCAGCCGCCGTGACCGCTGGCGCCAGCAGCTCGACGACGCCCGTGCCGGTGCGCCAGCCGACCCGGCCGTCCACGACGCGCACGGCATCGACGGCAACCTGCATCCGCGCCGCTGGCCGAGACGCCGCGCCCGGCGCCGCAGGGGGCGCTGCGGCTGGCGTGAACTGCCAGTTGGGCCGGCCCGCCGCGTCGCGCTCCAGCAGGATGTCCGGCTCGACCAGAGTGACGCCGCGCACCTCCACCCGGCGGGACAGCAAGGGGAGCAAGGCGATCCGCACGTCGAGCTGCGCCGCATGCGCCATGGCCGGGCGCGACAGGCCCGGCGGGTTGGACAGGGACACGTCGCGCAGCGCCACCGTGGGCACCAGCGACCACGTAAGGCCCACCGGCCCGGCAATGGTCAACTCCCGCCCGGTGGAGCGCCGCACCGCATCGGCCAGCCGAAGCTTCAGCGCATCGGCGTCGAACGACGCCGCGACCCCTGCCACGACCGCCACGGGCAGCAGCACGGCGATGGCGGCGGTGATCAGGCCGATGCGGCGTCGGCGCGTCATCGGCACCGGATCACCGCAGGGCCGGCGCCTGAGGCCGCCCGGCGTGGAAGCCCAAAGTGGCAAAAGTCTCCCGCATGTGCGGCGGCAGCTCGGCCTCCACCACCAGCCGCCCGCCCGCGGGGTGCGGCAGGTCCAGCGCGCGGGCGTGCAGGTGCAGCTTGTCCGACAAGCCCTCCACGGAGGCGGAGCCGGCGCCGTTCTGGTCGGGTTCATGGTACTTCACGTCGCCCACGATCGGCGCGCCGATGCCCACGCTGTGCACCCGGAGCTGATGGGTCCGCCCGGTGATCGGCGACATCTCCAGCCAGGCGAGCTTCTGCCCGGCATGGTCCAGCGTCCGGTAGTCCGTCACCGCCCGCAGCCCCTCCTTGTCGTCCCGCGCCGCCGGCACGCTGCGTTCCCCGCGCGGCCCGGTGTAGCGCAGCAGCGGCATGTCGATCCGCCCCTCCACCGGCACCGGACGGCCGGCGACCACGGCCCAATACGTCTTCTGCACGTCCCGCCCGCGGAACGCCGCCGCCAGCCGCGCCGCCGTGCCCGGCGTGCGCGCCAGCACCAGCACGCCCGACGTGTCGCGGTCCAGCCGATGCACCAGACGTGGCCGGTGCCCGCTGTCGCCGCGCAGCCCGTCGAGCATGCCGTCCAGGTGGCGGACGATGCCGGGGCCGCCCTGCACCGCCAGGCCATGCGGCTTGTTCAGCACGATCAGGGCGTCGTCCCGGTACAGCACCAGGCGCTCCAGCTCGCGGGCGATCTCGGGGTTGAAGACGTGCACGACGGGCGGCGGCTCGGCGGCGGGCGGCAGCGGCGGCACCCGGACGGCCTGGCCCGGCGCCAACCGCGTGCCGGCGTCCGCCCGGCGTCCGTCGATGCGGACTTGCCCGGTGCGGCACAGCTTCTGGATCGCCCCCTGCGTCACGCCGGGGAAGTGCCGGCGAAACCAGCGGTCCAGGCGCAGGTCGGCCTCGTCCTCCGTCACCGCGCGGGTCTGCACTGACCCGGTCTGCATTGCGATGCTCATGATCGGCCCTGCCTCAGCTTGGCCCAGTGGTCCAGCCGCCGCGCCACCTCGCGCTCGAAGCCGCGGTCGGCGGGGCGATAGAACGCCGGGCGGTCCATCCCGTCCGGGAAGTAGTCCTGGCCGGAGAACGCATCCTCCGCATCGTGGTCATAGGCGTAGCCCTTGCCGTAGCCGAGATCCTGCATAAGCCGGGTCGGCGCGTTCAGGATATGGGCCGGCGGCGGCAGGCTGCCGGTGGCCTTCGCCGCCGCCAGTGATTCCTTGTAGGCGACATACAGCGCGTTCGACTTGGGCGCGGTGCCGAGATAGACGATGGCCTGCGCGATGGCCAGTTCGCCCTCCGGGCTGCCAAGGCGCTCGTAGGCCTCCCATGCTGCCACCGCTTGCGGGAGCGCGCCGGGGTCCGCCATGCCGACATCCTCCGACGCGAAGCGGACCAGGCGGCGCGCGACGTAGCGGGCGTCCTCGCCTCCGGCCACCATGCGGGCAAACCAGTACAGCGCCGCGTCCGGATCGGAGCCTCGCAGCGACTTATGCAAGGCGGAGATCAAGTTGAAATGCTCGTCGCGGTCCCGGTCATACAACGCCGCGCGCCGCCCGGTGACGGTGGCGAGATCCGATGCGTCCAGCAATGATTGCTCCGGCAAGCTGAGAAGCTGCTCCGCCATGTTGAGCAGGTAGCGCCCATCCCCGTCCGACATCGCGCGCAGGGCGGCGCGTGCCTCGGGCGCGATGGGCAAGGGCCGCCGGACTGCCTGCTCGGCGCGGGCCAACAGAAGGTCGAGCGCGTCGTCGCTCAGGCGGTGCAGCACCAGCACCTGGCAGCGGGACAGCAGCGCGCCGGTCAGCGCGAAGGAGGGGTTCTCGGTCGTGGCGCCCACCAGCACGACCGTGCCGTCCTCGACGACGGGCAGGAAGCTGTCCTGCTGCGCGCGGTTGAACCGGTGCACCTCATCCACGAACAGCAGGGTGCGGGCGCCGAGCTGCCGTCGCCGGGTTGCTTCGTCGAAGATACGCTTCAAGTCCGCGACGCCGGAAAACACCGCCGAAACCGCCGTGAAATGCAGCCCGGCGGCCTCGGCAAGCAAGCGGGCGATCGTCGTCTTGCCAACGCCGGGCGGTCCCCACAGGATAAGGGAGGCCAGGGCACCGCATGCCAGCATGCGGGTTAAGACGCCGTCTTCGCCCACCAGGTGCGGCTGCCCGACGACATCGGCCAACACCGCCGGGCGCAACTGCTCGGCGAGCGGCCTGAACGCCGCGGATGCGGCAATGGGCGGCGATCCGAACAGATCAGAGGATGGAGGGGCGGGCCGCGTCATGTGAAGCGAGGTGGTGCGGCCCATCCCCGGATGCGAGGAGCAGGCGCCGCGTTCAGGCGGCCTGCTGCTCCTCGTCCTCCGCCAGGTCCGGGCGCGGGCCGCTGTCCTGGCCCTTGGCGGCGGGGTCGCGGTCAACCAACTCGATCACCGCCATGTCCGCCGCGTCGCCGTAGCGCACCCCGGCCTTCAGCACGCGGGTATAGCCACCGGGGCGGGCGCGGTAACGGTCGGCCAACGCGGAGAACAGCTTGGCGACGATCACCTCGTCCCGAAGCTGGGCATGGGCTTGCCGCCGCGCATGCAGGCCGCCGCGCTTGCCGAGCGTGATCAGCTTCTCCGCCACCGGGCGCAGCTCCTTGGCCTTGGGCAGGGTGGTGGTGATCTGCTCATGCTTGATCAGCGCCACGGCCATGTTGCGAAACATGGCCAGACGGTGGCTCGAGGTGACGCCCAGTTTGCGGCCGGAAACACCGTGGCGCATGGTAAAGCTCCTACTCTCTCAAAATTCAGAACGGCTCATCGAGCCGCTTGGCCAAGTCCTCGATGTTCTCCGGCGGCCAGCCGGACACGCTCATGCCGAGCGACAATCCCATCGCCGTCAGCACTTCCTTGATCTCGTTCAAGGACTTGCGGCCGAAGTTCGGGGTCCGCAGCATCTCCTGCTCGGTCTTCTGCACGAGGTCGCCGATGTAGACGATGTTGTCGTTCTTCAGGCAGTTCGCGCTGCGGACCGACAGCTCCAGCTCGTCCACCTTGCGCAGCAGGTTGCGGTTGAACGGCAGGTCGTCGTGGATGTCGTCGGCACGGGCAAGCTGCGGCTCGTCAAAGTTGATGAAGAGCTGCAACTGGTCCTGCAGGATGCGCGCGGCCAGCGCCACGGCGTCCTCCGGCGTCACCGCACCGTTCGTTTCGACCTGCAGCAGCAGCTTGTCATAGTCCGTCACCTGCCCCACACGGGTCGGCTCGACCTTGTAGGACACCCGCTTGACCGGCGAGTAGATCGCATCGATTGGGATCAGCCCGATGGGCGCATCTTCCGGACGGTTGCTCGCGGCGGGGACGTAGCCCTTGCCGAGGTTGACCGTGAACTCCATGCCGAGCTTCACGCCGTCGTCCAGCGTGCAGATGACCAAGTCCGGGTTCATCACGTCGATGTCGGAGCCGGTCTGGATCTGCGCCGCGGTGATCTCGCCGGGTCCGGTGGCGGTCAGCACCATGCGCTTCGGCCCCTCCCCGTGCATCCGCAGCGCCAACTGCTTGATGTTGAGCACGATGTCGGTCACGTCTTCCCGCACGCCCGGGATGCTGCTGAACTCATGCAGCACGCCGTCGATCTGCACCGCCGTCACCGCCGCCCCTTGCAGCGACGACAGCAGCACGCGGCGCACGGCGTTGCCGAGCGTCATGCCGAAGCCGCGCTCCAGCGGCTCCGCCACCACGGTCGCGACGCGGTGCGGGTCGGACCCCGGCTCGACGTCGAGCTTTTCCGGCTTGATCAGGGATTGCCAATTACGTTGGATGACCATGGATCATCTCCAAACAGAACAAGCGACGCCACCCATCGGTGGCGCCGCGCCAAAGACAGAGCCGTCGGTCAGACCCGGCGGCGCTTGCGCGGACGGCAGCCGTTATGCGGAATCGGCGTCATGTCACGGATGGTCGATACCGCGAATCCCACGGCTTGCAACGCGCGCAAGGCGCTTTCACGACCCGACCCTGGCCCGCTGACCTCGATTTCAAGCGTTTCCATGCCGTGATCGCGGGCTTTCTTGCCGGCATCCTCCGCGGCGACCTGCGCGGCGTAAGGCGTTGACTTGCGACTGCCCTTGAACCCCTGCATGCCGCTGGACGACCAGGCGATCGTGTTGCCCTGGGCGTCGGTGATCGTCACCATCGTGTTGTTGAACGTCGCAGCCACATGCGCGACGCCGGCAATGATGTTCTTGCGTTCCTTCTTACGGGGACGCGAAGAGGCGGGCTTCGCCATTCAGATGTTCCTATCAGTTCTTGAGCCGCCGGAGCAGCAGACGAGCCAACCGCGATGCGGCTACTTGGTGACTTTCTTCTTGCCGGCGATGGCCACGGCCTTGCCCTTGCGGGTCCGGGCGTTGGTGTGGGTGCGCTGCCCATGCACAGGAAGGCCGCGGCGGTGCCGCAAGCCGCGGTAGCACCCGAGGTCCATCAGCCGCTTGATGTTCATCGCCACTTCGCGCCGCAGGTCTCCCTCGACGCGGTAATCGCGGTCGATCAGCTCGCGGATGCGCAGCACCTCGTCATCGGACAACTGGTTCACCCGGCGGTCATCGGGAATGCTCAGTTGCTTGCAGATATCAACAGCGTTCGACGGGCCAATGCCGTAGATGTAGCGCAGGCTGATCAGCACACGCTTGTTGGTTGGGATGTTCACACCGGCAATACGGGCCAAGCCAATAACTCCTCACTGTCTCAAGGCCGTCCGGCGCAGCGCACGGATCTGAGAGTCCTCGACAGGCCCTGCTCGCAACCGCGCTGGAAGCCCGCAAATACGAAACTGCCTGGCGCAAGCGCCATGAGGCAAGACCGAGTGATATACGCCGCAATCCGTGCAAGTCAATGCGTCAGCATCAAGTTATCGTGACTGTTCGCCTCGGCACTCCCGCCAGCACGGCCTCGATTTCCTGTGAAACCGTGTCCACGTCCGCCATGCCGTCCAGGGTCACCAACCGCCCAGCCTTCCGGTAGTGCGGCAGGATCGGCGCCGTCTGCGTGTGGTAGGCGTCAAGCCGGGCAGCCACGGTTTCCCGCCGGTCGTCCGCGCGGCGGACGAACTCATGGCCGCCGCAAACGTCACAGGTGCCCTCGACCCGCGGCGTCCGGAAATTGTCATGGTAGCCCGCCCCGCACTTGGCGCAGGTGAACCGCCCGGCGATCCGGTCCGTCAGGGCGATGTCGTCCACCTTCAGCTCGATCACCGCGTCGATGCGGGTGCCGGCGTGCTCCAGCATCACGTCCAGCGCGTTGGCCTGGGGCACCGTGCGCGGGAAGCCGTCCAGGATGAAGCCGCGCGCCGCGTCAGGCTGCTGGATGCGCTTCTCCAGCATGGCGATGATCAGGTCATCCGAGACGAGCTGCCCGGACTCCATGACCGCCTTGGCACGCTGCCCGATCTCGGTGCCGGCCTTCACCTCGGCGCGCAGCATGTCGCCGGTCGAGATTTGCGCGATGCCGTGCCGCTGCTCCAGCCGCTTCGCCTGGGTGCCCTTGCCCGCGCCGGGCGGTCCCAACAGGATCAGGTTCATCGGGCGCGGCCCTTCACCCGGGACTTGCGGATCAGCCCTTCATACTGATGGGCCAGCAGGTGAGACTGGATCTGCGTCACCGTGTCCATGGTCACGGAGACGATGATCATCAGGCTCGTGCCGCCGAAGTAAAACGGCACGCCGTAGCGGCTGATGAGGATCTCCGGCAGCATGCACACGACGCACAGGTAAAGCGCGCCCACCGTGGTCAGCCGGGCGAGTATGCGGTCGAAGTAGTCCGCGGTGTTCGAGCCAGGGCGGACACCCGGGATGAAGCCGCCGTACTTCTTCAGGTTGTCCGCCGTCTCCTGCGGGTTGAACACCACGGCCGTGTAGAAGTAGGAGAAGAAGATGATCATGCCGGCGTAGGCCAGCATATACAGCGGCTCGCCGTGACCCAGCCTCTGCCCGATCCAGGCCAGCCAGGAGTTGGGATTGTTCTGCGAGAACCCGGCGACCGTCGCAGGGATCAGCAGGATCGAGCTGGCGAAGATCGGCGGGATCACCCCGGCAGTGTTCACCTTGAGCGGCATGTGCGTGCTGTCGCCACCGAACATGCGCTGCCCGACCTGGCGTTTCGGATACTGGATGTTCACCCGGCGCTGCGCCCGCTCCATGAACACCACGAAGGCGATCACCGCGACGGCGATCACCATGAAGGCCAGGATGAACACCGGAGACAGGGCGCCGGTGCGCCCGAGTTCCAGCAGGTTGGCCAAGGCGTGCGGCAGGTTGGCGACGATGCCGGCGAAGATGATCAGGCTGGTGCCGTTGCCGACGCCCCGCGCCGTGATCTGCTCGCCCAGCCACATCAGGAACATCGTCCCGCCCACCAGCGTGATGACGCAGGACAGCCGGAAGAACAGGCCGGGATCGATCACCGCGGACCCGAAGTTGCCGCGCATCCCTTCCAGCCCCACGGCGATGCCGTAGGACTGCACCAAGGCGATCAGCACCGTCAGGTAGCGGGTGTACTGGTTCAGCTTCTTGCGCCCGCTCTCCCCCTCCTTCTTGAGGGTCTCAAGCGACGGCACCGCGGCCGACATCAACTGGATGATGATGCTGGCGCTGATGTAGGGCATGATGTTGAGGGCGAACACGGTCATGCGGCCCAAGGCACCGCCGCTGAACATGTCGAACATGCCCAGAATGCCGCCGCCGTGCTGGGCCAGCAGTTCGCCCATTACTGAGGCATCGACGCCGGGCACGGGAATATAGGTGCCGATGCGGTAGACCAGCAAGGCACCCAAGGTGAACCAGATGCGCGACTTGAGCTCGGTGGCCTTGCCGAGCGTGCCGAGATTGAGGTTTGCCGCAAGCTGCTCGGCCGCTGAGGCCATGAACCGTCCCCCTTGTGCAGTCGCAGTGCCGACAGCGGCCCCTCAGGGGACCGGGGCACCACCATTGACCAAACTGTGCAGCCGGCCGGCTTAGGGAAGCAAGCCTTGTTTGAACAACTTCTACGGCGAAGCGGTGGAGGCCGGCGCGGACGGCTCCGCGGGGCGGAGAAGCGTGACCGAACCGCCGGCGGCTTCCACCGCCGCGACGGCCGCCGCCGAGGCGCCCGACACGGTGATCGCGATGGCCCGCGTCACCGACCCCGTGGCGAGGAGCCGCACGCCGTCCACCTTGTTCAGCCGCGCGAGGCCCGCCGCCTGCAGCGTCTCCGCCGTGATCGGCTGGTCGGCCGGAAGCCGGCCCGACTCCAGCGCCTTCTCGATCGCGCCCAGGTTCACCGGGGCGTATTCCTTGCGGAACATGTTATGGAAGCCGCGCTTCGGCAGGCGCCGGTAGATCGGCAACTGCCCGCCCTCGAACCCGTTCAGCGCGACGCCCTCGCGCGCCTTCTGGCCCTTGACGCCCTTGCCGGAGGTCTTGCCCTTGCCGGAGCCGATGCCGCGGCCGAGCCGCTTCGACTTGAGGTGGGCGCCGGGGTTGTCCCGTATCTCGTTCAGCTTCACGGTTATTCCTCCACCCGCACCAGATGGGCGACCTTGCGAAGCATGCCGCGCACCGAGGGCGTATCCTCAAGCTCCCGGGTGCGCCGCAGCTTGCCGAGGCCGAGGCCTGCCAACGTTTGGATTTGATCCTTCTTGCGGCCCAGGCCGGACGCGACCTGCGTGAACCGGACGGTGGCCTTCTTGGGCGCTGCCGGGTCAGACATCGGCCGTCTCCTGCACCGCGTCGCGGCGTCCGAGGATGTCGGACACCTTCTTGCCGCGCCGGGCCGCCACGCTGCGCGGACTGCCGCACCGCTCCAGCGCCGCGAAAGTGGCTTTGACCATGTTGTGCGGGTTGCGGCTGCCGAGCGACTTCGCCACCACGTCGCCGATGCCGAGCGTCTCGAACACCGCGCGCATCGGCCCGCCGGCGATGATGCCCGTGCCGGCGGTGCAGGACCGCAGGACCACGTGCCCGGCGCCGAAATGCCCTTCCACGTCGTGGTGCAGGGTGCGGCCTTCCTTCATCGGCACCCGGATCATCTTCTTCTTGGCCCGCTCGGTCGCCTTGCGGATCGCCTCCGGCACCTCGCGCGCCTTGCCCGCGCCGTAGCCGACGCGGCCCTTCTGGTCGCCGACCACCACCAGGGCTGCGAAGGCGAAGCGCCGTCCGCCCTTCACCACCTTGGCCACCCGGTTGATGGTGACCAGCTTGTCGATCAGGTCGTCGCCGTCGCGGTCGCGATCCCGGTCGCGTCCGCCGCGCCCGCCCCGTCTTGCTTCACGTGGCATGAACTTATTCCCTAAGAACGCCCGCCCGCCCGCCCGGGCGGCGTCGGCCCGCGCCTTGACGCGACCGTGATACAGATAGGCACCGCGGTCGAACACGACCATGCTCACCCCCGCCGCCATGGCGCGCTCGGCCACCAGCTTGCCCACCGCCGCCGCCGCCCCCTTGTCCGCGCCGGTCTGCAACGTGGAGCGCAGGCCCTTGTCGAGACTCGACGCCGCGGCGAGCGTGGTGCGGCTCGCGTCGTCGATCACCTGGGCGTAGATGTGCTTGCCGGAGCGGAACACCGACAGGCGCGGCCGGCCGCCGGACTTCTGCCGCAACTGGTAGCGGAGGCGCTCGCGCCGCCGCGCCTTGAGGTCCTGTGGAGCGCTCATCTTACTTCTTCTTGCCTTCCTTGCGCCGGATCTGCTCGCCCTCGTACTTCACGCCCTTGCCCTTGTACGGCTCCGGCGGACGGTACCGGCGGATTTCGGCCGCAACCTGCCCTAGCTGGCGCTTGTCGACCCCGGTGAGCGTGATGGCCGTGGGCCGCGGCGTCGTCACCGTGATGCCCGGCGGCACCGGATATACCACGTCGTGCGAGAACCCCAGGTTGATCACCAGGTTCTTGCCTTGCACGCTGGCCCGGAACCCGGTGCCGGTGATCTCCAGCGTCCTGGTGTAGCCGACCGAGACGCCCTGCACCATGGCAGCCAGCAGGGCGCGCGTCGTGCCCCACATCATGCGCGCCTGGCTCTCGTTGCTCCGCGGCCGGATCGTCACCTGGTTGTCCTCGATCACCGCATCGACGTGGTCGGTCAGCGGCAGCGACATGGTGCCGAGCTTGCCCTTGGCGGTCAGCACCCGGTCCACCACCGCCACGTCGACGCCGCTCGGGACGGCCACGGGATACTTGCCTACGCGAGACATCGTGTGCCCTCCTTAGAAGACGCGAAACAGGACTTCGCCGCCGACATTGGCGGCGCGGGCCTCACCGTCGCTCAGCACGCCGCGCGGCGTCGAGAGGATCGAGACGCCCAGCCCGGCATACACCCGAGGCAGCTCCTTGATCTTGGAGTACACCCGGCGGCCTGGCTTGGACACCCGGGTGATCTCCTTGATCACCGGCTCGCCCTCACTGTATTTCAACTCGATGCGCAGTTGCGCGACGCCGGGGCGCAGCTCCTCGGCGGCGTAGCCGCGGATGAAGCCCTCGCGCTTCAGCGCCTCAAGCACGTTGGCCCGCAGCTTGGACGCGGGCGCCACGCACACGGTGTGGCGGCTGCGCTGGGCGTTGCGGATGCGGGTGATCATGTCACCCAACGGATCGGACATCGACATGCTGCCGCTCCCCTACCAGCTCGCCTTGACCATGCCGGGCAACTGGCCGGAACTCGCCAGGGCGCGCAGCATGTTGCGGGACAGCTTGAACTTCCGGTAGTTGCCGCGCGACCGGCCGGTCAGGGCGCAGCGCAGGCGCACGCGCACCGCGGCCCCGTTGCGCGGCAGCTGCGCCAGCTTCATCGACGCGTCGAACCGCTCCTCGACCGGCGCCGTCCGGTCCATGACCTGCGCCTTCAGTTCGGAACGCTTCGACTTGTCGCGGGACGACATGCGCTCCCGCTTTAGGTTGCGGTTCACCGCGGATGTCTTGGCCATGTGCTATACTCCTTGGAACCTGCCGCGCCCCGGCCTGGGACGACGGCGGTTTTCCAAACGCGTTGAAACCTGGCTCAGGCGGCGAACGGTACGTCGAACGCCTTGAGCAACGCCTTCGCCTCAGCGTCGGTCTTGGCCGTGGTCACGAACACGATGTCCATGCCACGGACGTCCGTGACCTTGTCGTAGTCGATCTCCGGGAAGATGATCTGCTCCTTCAGCCCCATGGCGAAGTTGCCCCGACCGTCGAAGCCCTTGCCGGCCGGGATGCCGCGGAAATCACGCACCCGCGGCAGGGCAATGGTCACCAGCCGGTCCAGGAACTCGAACATCCGGGACTTGCGCAGCGTCACCTTGCAGCCGATCGGCAGGCCCTCACGGATCTTGAAGCCGGCAATCGCCTTCTTCGCCAGCGTCTTGACCGGCTTCTGCCCGGCGATCAGCGTCAGCTCCGCAAGCGCGGCGTCGAGCTTCTTCTGGTCGCCCGCCGCCTCGCCCACGCCCATGTTGATGACGATCTTCTCAAGCTTCGGCACCTGCATCGGGTTCTGGTAGTCGAACTCGGCCTGCAGCTTCGCCTTGATCTCCAAGTTGTAGCGCTGGTGCATCCGCGGCATCTCGCGCGCGGCGGCGCCGGACCCGCTCGCCTCAGTCATCGTCTCGCCCATAACCCTTAACCCTCGATCACGGCGCCGCCGGGCCGCGAGACGCGGACCTTGCGCCCGTCCTCCAGCACCCGGAACCCGACGCGCGTCGGCTTGTCCGTCTTCGGATCGACCAGCATGACGTTCGACAGGTGGATCGTCGCTTCCTGCTCAATGATGCCGCCGGGCTGTCCCATGCCTTGCGGCTTGGTGTGCTTCTTGGCGACATTCACGCCCTTGACCACGGCGCGCTCGTCCTTCGGCAGCACGCGCAGCACCTCGCCGCGCTTGCCCTTGTCGGCGCCGGTGATCACGACCACCGTGTCGCCCTTGCGGATGCGCGCGGCCATCAGAGCACCTCTGGCGCGAGCGAGATGATCTTCATGAACTTGCGCCCACGCAGCTCGCGCACCACCGGGCCGAAGATGCGGGTGCCGATCGGCTCCTGCGCCTTGGTGATCAGCACGGCCGCGTTGCGGTCGAAGCGGATGGCGCTGCCGTCGGCCCGGCGCACGGGGAAGGAAGTGCGCACGATCACCGCCTGATGCACGTCGCCCTTCTTCACCTTGCCGCGCGGGATCGCCTCCTTGATGGACACGACAATGACATCGCCCACCGACGCCGTCTTGCGCTTCGACCCACCCAGCACCTTGATGCACTGGACGCGCCGCGCGCCGGAGTTGTCGGCGACCTCCAGGTTGGACTCGACTTGGATCATTCAATCGCCCCTCAGCTCGGCGCCTGCTCGGCGACCTGATCGGCCTCCGGCGTCACGTCGTGGACCTGCGCGTCCTTGGCATGCGGCACCCTCACCGCGAAAGAGAACCCCGGCGGAGGCGGCACTGCCTCCCCGTTGCGCTCCATCAGCAGCCAGGTCTTGCGCTTGCTGATCGGGCGACACTCCTCGATCCGCACGGTGTCGCCGATCTTGCAGATGTTCGTGTCGTCATGCGCCGCGTACTTCTTCGAGCGCCGGATGAACTTCTTGTAAAGCGGATGGATGACGCGGCGCTCGACAAGGACCGTGATGGTCTTGTCCATCTTGTCGCTTGTCACCCGCCCGGTCAGGACGCGCCTCGGCATCGCCCTACTCCTTTGTCTTTGCGGAGCTGGCGGCGGACCGCTTCTGCTCCGTCATGATCGTCTTCACGCGCGCGATGTCGCGCCGCACCTGGCGGACCCGGCCCACGCCCTCGGTCTGCCCCGTCGCGCGCTGGAACCGCAGGTTGAACTGCTCCTTGCGCAGGTCGAGCAGCATGCCCGGCAGGCTGTCCGCCCCCTTGGCGCGGATGTCGGTCGGCTTCGTCATCTTAGGCCTCTCCGAGCCGGGTCACGAACTTGGTGCGGATCGGCAGCTTGGCCGCTCCCAGGGTCAGTGCCTCGCGGGCCAGCTCGGGCGCCACGCCGTCGATCTCGAACATGATGCGGCCGGGCTTCACCCGGCAGACCCAGAACTCCGGGCTGCCCTTGCCGGACCCCATGCGCACCTCGGCCGGCTTCTGCGACACCGGCACGTCCGGGAACATCCTGATCCACACCCGGCCGGCGCGCTTCATCGAGCGTGTGATGGCGCGCCGCGCGGCCTCGATCTGCCGGGCGGTGATCCGCTCCGGCTCCAACGCCTTGAGGCCGAAGGCGCCGAAGTTCAGGCTGGTGCCCGACTTTGCCAAGCCGTGGATGCGGCCCTTGTGGGCCTTGCGGTACTTCGTCCGCTTGGGAGACATCATGGTCTAGGTTCCTCTTAGCGCTGCGGCGCCTGCTCGGCGGCGCGGCGGTCCTGCGCGAGCGGATCGTTGGCCAGGATCTCGCCCTTGAAGATCCACACCTTCACACCGCACGTGCCGTAGGTGGTCTTGGCCGTCGCCGTGCCGAAGTCGATGTCGGCGCGGAGCGTGTGCAGCGGCACCCGGCCCTCGCGGTACCACTCCGTCCGCGCGATCTCGGCGCCGCCGAGCCGCCCGCCGCAGTTGATCCGGATGCCCTGGGCGCCCAGCCGCATCGCCGATTGCACCGCCCGCTTCATCGCCCGGCGGAACGCGACGCGCCGCTCCAACTGCTGGGCGATGTTCTCGGCCACCAAGGTCGCGTCGATCTCCGGCTTGCGGATCTCGACGATGTTCAGCGACACCTCGGACTTGGCCATCCGCGCCAGGTCCTTGCGCAGCACCTCGATGTCCTGGCCCTTCTTGCCGATCACCACGCCGGGCCGCGCCGCGTAGATGGTGACGCGCGGCTTCTTCGCCGGGCGCTCGATCACCACGCGCGACACGCCGGCACCGGAGAGCTTGGCGCGCAGGTGCGTCCGCAGCTCAAGGTCGGCCAGCAGCAGCTTCGAGTAGTCGGCGCCCGCGTACCAGCGGCTGTCCCAGGTGCGGTTGATGCCGAGCCGCAGCCCGATCGGATTGACCTTGTGACCCATGGCCTATGCCGCCTTCTGCTGTGTCGCGGGCGCGTCGGGCGCCTGCTGCTGCTCGGACACCACGATCCGCAAGTGGCTGAACCACTTCTCGATGCGCGACGCCCGGCCACGGCCGCGCGCCATGAAGCGCCGCATGACGATCGACTTGCCGACCTCCGCCCGCGTCACGACCAGGCGGTCCACGTCAAGTTGGTGGTTGTTCTCGGCGTTGGCGATGGCGCTTTCCAGCGCTTTGCGCACCTGTTGCGCGATCCGCCGCTTACTGAACGTCAGCGTCGCCACCGCCTTGCTGGCCGGCTGGTTGCGGATCAGCCCGGCAACCAAGTTCAGCTTCTGCGGGCTGATGCGGATGTTGCGCACGACGCACTGCGCCTCATGCTCCGGCAGCGCCCTAGGGGTTTTCGGCTTGCTCATCTCAGCCCCGCCTCGCCTTCTTGTCGGACGAATGCCCGGTGAACGTCCGCGTCGGCGAGAACTCGCCGAACTTGTGGCCGACCATGTTCTCCGACACCTGGACCGGCAGGAACTTGTGGCCGTTGTAGACGCCGAAGGTCAGCCCCACGAACTGCGGCAGGATGGTCGAGCGGCGCGACCAGATCTTGATGATCTCGTTGCGGCCCGAGGCACGGGCGGCGTCCGCCTTGCCCAGCAGGTAGCCGTCCACGAAGGGACCTTTCCATACGGAACGCGCCATGGTCAGTGCTTCCCCTTCGGACGGCGCCGGATGATCATGCTGTCCGTGCGCTTGTTGACGCGGGTCTTGTAGCCCTTTGTCGGCTTGCCCCACGGCGTGACAGGATGCCGCCCTCCTGAGGTGCGCCCCTCGCCGCCGCCATGCGGGTGGTCGACCGGGTTCATCACCACGCCACGGTTGTGCGGGCGCCGTCCCAGCCACCGCGAGCGTCCGGCCTTGCCGATGCTCTGGTTCTGGTTGTCCGGGTTGGACACCGCGCCCACCGTCGCCATGCACTCGGCCCGCACCAGGCGCAGCTCGCCCGACTGCAGCTTGACCTGGGCATAGCCCGCGTCCTTGCCGACGAGCTGCCCGAAGGTCCCTGCAGCCCGCGCCATCTTGCCGCCGGCGCCCATCTTCAACTCGATGTTGTGGATGATGGTGCCTACGGGGATCGCCGCCATCGGCATGGCATTGCCGGGCTTGATATCGACGCGGCTTCCGGCGACCACCTTGTCGCCGGCGCGCAGGCGCTGTGGCGCGATGATGTAGGACAGCTCGCCGTCGTCATACTTGACCAGGGCGATGAACGCCGAGCGGTTCGGGTCGTACTCCAGCCGTTCCACCGTCGCGGACACGTCGAACTTGCGCCGCTTGAAATCGACATGGCGATAGGACTGCTTGTGCCCGCCGCCGCGGAAGAAGGAGGTCGTGCGGCCATGGCTGTTGCGGCCGCCTGACTTGTTCTTGCCCTCGGTCAGCGTCTTGACCGGCTTGCCTTTCCACAGCTCGCTGCGGTCGATCAGCACCGTGCCGCGCAGGCTCGCCGTGACCGGATTGAATTGCTTGAGTGCCATTCGTCGCTACCCTTCGGTCAGCTCAGCCCGGTGGACATGTCGATCGACTGCCCCTCGGCGAGCTGCACGTATGCCTTCTTCACGTCCGAGCGCACGCCCGGGCGGCCCCTGAACCGCTTGGTCTTGCCCTTCTGCACCAGCGTGTTGACCGACAGCACGGTGACGCCGAACAGCGCCTCGACCGACGCCTTGATCTCGGGCTTGGTGGCGTCGATGGCGACGCGGAACACGAACTGGCCGCGCTCCGAGAGCATCGTGGCCTTCTCGGTGATCACCGGGCTGCGGATGGTCTCGTACATCGCCTCGCGCGACATGGTGGCCGCCCGCTTCCGGGCGGCTTGGACTTGGGAGCCGCTCATGCCAGGCGCTCCTTGAGGCCCTCGATCCCGGCCGTGGTCACGACCAGCCAATCGTGCCGGATGATGTCGTAGACGTTGGCGCCCACCGTCGGCAGCACGTCGAGGCCCACGATGTTGGCGCTGGCCCGCAGAAAGGCCGCATCGACCGCGCCGTCGATCACCAGCGCCGAGGTCCAGCCCAGCCCCTTGACCTTGCCGACGAGGTCGCGGGTCTTGCCCGTGCCGCCGGCCACGCTGTCGAGCACCACCAGCTTGCCCTCGGCCTGCTTGAGCGACAGCGCGCTGATCAGGCCCAGGCGGCGCACCTTCTTCGGCAGGTCGAACGCATGGCTGCGCACCACCGGCCCATGCACCCGGCCGCCGGTGCGGAACTGCGGCGAGCGCAGGCTACCTTGCCGGGCGTTGCCGGTGCCCTTCTGCTTGTAGGGCTTCTTGGTGGTGCCGGACACCTCGCCCATGCCCTTGGCCTTGTGGGTGCCGGCCCGCCGCTTGGCGAGCTGCCACTGGATGACCCGGGCGATGATGTCCCGCCGCGGCTGGGCGGAGAACAAGGCGTCCGGCAGCTCGGCCGAACCTGCGGACCCGTTGTCCAGGGTCTTGATGTCGATCTGCATCACGCAGGCTCCTGCGGCTGCGTCGCATCCGGGCCGGCCAAATCAGGCGCTGCCAGGATCGAGGCGGGATAGGGAACGTCCGCCGGGCGCGCCCGCTTGATCGCGTCGCGGATACGCACGAACTCTCCTCTGGAGCCGGGCACCGCGCCGCGAACCATGATGAGGCCCTTCTCCGCGTCGATGCCGGCCACTTCCACGTTCAGCGTGGTTACGCGCTCGGCGCCCAGATGCCCGGCCATCTTCTTGTTCTTGAACGTCTTGCCGGGGTCCTGCCGGTTGCCGGTCGAACCGTGGCTCCGGTGGCTGACCGAGACGCCGTGGCTGGCCTCCAGGCCGCGGAAGTTCCAGCGCTTCATGGCGCCGGCAAACCCCTTGCCCTTGGTGATGCCGCACACGTCCACTTTCTGGCCCACCACGAAATGCGCCGCGGTCAGGATTTGGCCCGATTCCAGCAAAGCATCCGGCGCCACGCGGAACTCGGTGAGCCGCGCCTTCGGCTCCACCTTGACCCGGGCGTAGTGCCCCTTGTTGGGTTGAGTGACGTTCTTCACCTTGGCCTTGCCCCAGCCAAGCTGGACGGCCGTATAGCCGTCCCGCTCTTCCGTCCGTGTATCGACGACCTGCACCTGGTCCAAGTGCAGGACGGTGACGGGCACATGGGTCCCGTCATCCTTGAACATCCGGGTCATGCCCAGCTTCTTCGCGATCAATCCAGTGCGCATCGGCCCGGCCCTACAGCTTGATCTCGACATCCACGCCGGAGGCGAGGTCGAGCTTCATCAGTGCGTCCACCGTCTGCGGCGTCGGCTCCACGATGTCGAGCAGCCGGCGGTGCGTCCGGATCTCGAACTGCTCCCGGCTCTTCTTGTCGACGTGCGGCGACCTGTTCACCGTGAACCGCTCGATATGCGTCGGCAAGGGGATCGGCCCGCGAACCCGGGCACCCGTGCGCTTCGCCGTGTTCACGATCTCCCGCGTGCTGTTGTCCAGCACGCGGTGATCATACGCCTTCAGGCGAATGCGGATGTTCTGGTTATCCATGGTACTTCAATCCAGGTTCGCGGCGCTGCAGACAGACAGGCTTACTTCGTGATGCTGGCGACGACGCCGGCGCCAACCGTCCGACCACCCTCGCGGATCGCGAACCGCAGCCCCTCGTCCATGGCGATGGGCGCGATCAGCTCCACGGCCATCGACACGTTGTCGCCGGGCATCACCATTTCGGTGCCCTCTGGCAACTGCACGACGCCGGTCACGTCCGTGGTGCGGAAGTAGAACTGCGGGCGATAGTTGGTGAAGAACGGCGTGTGGCGGCCGCCCTCCTCCTTGGTCAGTACGTAGGCCTCGGCCTTGAACTGCGTGTGCGGCGTGATGCTGCCGGGCTTGGCCAGCACCTGGCCGCGCTCCACATCCTCGCGCTTCGTGCCGCGCAGCAGCGCGCCGATGTTGTCGCCGGCCTCGCCGCGGTCCAGCAGCTTGCGGAACATCTCGACGCCGGTGACGATGGTCTTCACCGTGTTCTTGATGCCGACGATCTCGACTTCGTCGCCCACGTTGACCACGCCCCGCTCGACGCGGCCGGTCACGACGGTGCCGCGGCCGGAGATGCTGAACACGTCCTCGATCGGCATCAGGAACGGACGGTCGGTCGCGCGCGCCGGCTGCGGGATATAGGCATCGACGGACGCCATCAGTTCCAGCACCGCCTTCTCGCCGATGTCCGGGTTCTTGTCCTCCAGCGCCATCAGCGCCGATCCCTTGATGATCGGGATGTCGTCGCCGGGGAACTGGTAGGAGGACAGCAACTCGCGCACCTCCATCTCGACCAGCTCCAGCAGTTCCGGGTCGTCGACCATGTCCACCTTGTTCAGGAACACGACCAGGGCGGGCACGCCGACCTGCCGGGCCAGCAGGATGTGCTCGCGCGTCTGCGGCATCGGGCCATCGGCGGCGCTCACCACCAGGATGGCGCCGTCCATCTGCGCAGCACCCGTGATCATGTTCTTCACGTAGTCGGCGTGGCCGGGGCAGTCGACGTGGGCGTAGTGCCGCTCCTTGGTCTCGTACTCGACGTGCGCGGTGGAGATCGTGATGCCGCGGGCGCGCTCCTCGGGAGCCTTGTCGATCTGGTCGTATGCGGTGTACGTGGCGCCCCCGGTCTTTGCCAGGATCTTGGTGATCGCCGCGGTCAGCGACGTCTTGCCGTGGTCCACGTGACCGATGGTGCCGATGTTGCAGTGCGGCTTGTTACGCTCGAATTTCGCCTTGGCCATCGTCGTATCTCCGTCGCCCGCCGGTCAATGGGGATTGGGGGGCAGGTTGGGTTACAGTCGTTAAACAGCGCGAGGCTTGCCGGAGCCTCGCAGTCCCAAGGCTACCAGCGGTAGTGGCTGAACGCCTTGTTCGCCTCGGCCATCCGGTGCGTGTCCTCACGCTTCTTCACCGCCGAGCCACGGTTGTTCACCGCGTCCAGAAGCTCGTGCGACAGCCGGTCCTCCATCGTGTGCTCGCCGCGCTTGCGGGCGCTGTCGATGATCCAGCGGATCGCCAACGCCTGGCGGCGCTCCGTCCGCACTTCGACCGGCACCTGGTATGTGGCGCCGCCGACCCGGCGGCTCCGCACCTCGACGGCGGGCTTCACGTTGTCCAGCGCCTCGTGGAACATGCGGACCGGATCGGCCGCGTTGCCCCCACGCTTCTTCAGCACGTCGAGCGCGCCATAGACGATGCCCTCGGCGGCGGACTTCTTGCCGTCATACATCAACGCATTCATGAAGCGCGTGATCACCACGTCGCCGAACTTGGCGTCCGGCAGGATGTCGCGCTTGACCGCACGGCGGCGTCGGCTCATCGCCCGCTCCTCTTACTTCGGCCGCTTCGCGCCGTACAGCGACCGGCGCTGGCGACGCTTCGGAAGGCCTTGCGTGTCCAAGACGCCGCGCAGGATGTGGTAGCGCACGCCCGGCAGGTCCTTGACGCGCCCGCCGCGGATCAGCACCACGCTGTGCTCCTGCAGGTTGTGGCCCTCGCCAGGGATGTAGCTCACCACCTCGTAGCCGTTGGTCAGGCGCACCTTGGCGACCTTGCGCAACGCGGAGTTCGGCTTCTTGGGCGTCGTCGTATAGACGCGCGTGCAGACGCCGCGCTTCTGCGGGCAGCTCTGCAGCGCCGGCACCTTGTTGCGCTTCGCGGCAGGCTCGCGCCCATTGGCAATCAGCTGGTTGATGGTCGGCATACGCGTCTTCCGATCCTCTGTGTGGCCCGCCGGACCTGCTTGGCTGCATCGTCGCCAGAACGTAAAGAGTGCCAGCACGGCCATCCGGCCGTGTAGGACCCTGCTGTGCGCGGCCTTGGCCCCCAAGCCGGGAGCGGCGCCATGCACGTTGCTGTTGCAGCGACGACCGCCTCGCAGTTGAGGGTGGCCGAGGGCGCGATACCTACGTCCGCGCACAGTGTTAGTCAAGCCTTAAAGCCTGGTCCGTACCGAGCCAGAAAAGGGGCAGCAATGCGAAGACTGCTGCCCCCAGAAGCCAAGTCCAGCCTACTCCGCGGCGGTCCGGTCGGTGATGGCCGGCACCTCCGGACGCAGCCGCTGCTGGTCGCGCCCGGCGGCCACGGACCGCAGGCGGTTCATCACGCTGCCTGTGCCCGCGGGGATCAGGCGCCCCACGATCACGTTCTCCTTGAGGCCCAGCAGGTTGTCGACCTTGCCCGCCGTCGCCGCCTCCGTCAGCACGCGGGTCGTCTCCTGGAACGACGCGGCGCTGATGAAGCTGTGCGTCTGCAAGCTGGCCTTGGTGATGCCTTGCAGCACCGGCATCGCCGTCGCCGCACGCTCCTCCAGCTTGAGGCGCTTCTCGTTCTCCGCCTCGAACTCCAGCCGGTCCACCTGCTCGCCCGACAAGTACGTGGTATCGCCGGGTTCGAGGATTTCCACCTTCTGCAGCATCTGCCGGACGATGACCTCGATGTGCTTGTCGTTGATCTTCACGCCCTGCAGCCGGTACACGTCCTGGATCTCGTTCACCAGGTAGTCCGACAGCGCCTCCACCCCCAGGACCTTGAGGATGTCGTGCGGCACGCGCGGCCCATCGACCAACGGGTCGCCCCGGCGGACGAAATCGCCCTCCTGCACGCTGACGTGCTTGCCCTTCGGGATCAGGTACTCGGTGTCCTCCCCGGTCTCGTCGTTCTTCACGATGACCCGGCGCTTCGCCTTGTAGTCCTTCCCGAACTCCACGCGCCCGTCGATCTCGGCGATGATCGCGTGGTCCTTGGGCTTGCGCGCCTCGAACAGCTCCGCCACCCGCGGCAAGCCGCCAGTGATGTCGCGGGTCTTGCTGCCTTCCCGCGGGATGCGCGCCAGCACGTCGCCAGCCGCGACCGTCGCCCCGTTCTCCACGGACAGGATGCTGTCCGGGTTCAGGAAGTACCGCGCCTCCGCCCCGTTCGGCAGCCGCACCACCTCGCCGTTCGAGTCCTTGAGCTGCAGGCGCGGGCGCAGGTCGACACCCTTGGCCTGCTGCTTGTAGTCCACCACGACGCGGGAGGTGAGGCCCGTCACCTCGTCCATCCGCTCCACGATCGTCACCCCGTCCAGCAGGTCGAGGTACTCGACCGACCCGGCGCGCTCCGTGATGATCGGCAGCGTGTAGGGGTCCCACTCCGCCAGCTTCTGCGCGCGCGACACCGGCGCCCCCTCGTCGGCCAGCAGCCGCGCCCCGTACGGCACGCGGAAGCGGGCGCGTTCCCGGCCCTTGTCGTCCAAGAGGATCATCTCGCAGTTGCGGGACATCACCACCGGCACGTTCTGGCTGTTCTGCACGACGTTGCGGTTCTTGATCTGCACCGTGCCGTCGTGGCTCGCCTCCACGCTGCTGACCTCGGCGCCGCGCTGGGCCGCGCCGCCGATGTGGAAGGTGCGCATGGTGAGCTGCGTGCCCGGCTCGCCGATCGACTGCGCGGCGATGACGCCCACCGCCTCGCCGATGTTGACGGGCGTGCCGCGCGCGAGGTCGCGGCCATAGCATTTGCCGCACACGCCGATCTTGGCCTCGCAAACCAGCGGCGAGCGGATCTTCATTCCCTGCACGCCGGTCGCCTCGATGCGCGCCACCATCGCCTCGTCGAGGAGCGTGCCCGAGGGGACGACCACCTGACCCGTCTTGGCGTCGACCACGTCCTCCGCCGTGGTGCGGCCGAGGATGCGCTCGCCCAGCGAGGCGATCGTCGAGCCGCCCTGCACGATCGCCTTCATTTCGAGCGCGCGCTCGGTGCCGCAATCCTCCTCCATGACGACGCAATCCTGCGACACGTCGACCAAGCGGCGGGTGAGATAGCCCGAGTTGGCGGTCTTCAACGCCGTGTCCGCGAGG
>CAXUJE010000031.1:21922-28950 GCA_964251035.1 uncultured Acetobacteraceae bacterium | reverse complement strand
TCGTTGAACAAGCCGGAAACTACGCCACCATCCGTTTCCACCACACCCGCGACGCTACCCGGCGCGTCCGGGTCCATAAGCTCACGCTTGAAGGACAGGCCGGCGTCCGTCTGGGCTATGGAGCGCATCAGGTGCCCCGCGTCCGCCTTGCTGTTCAGCGACGGGCTGTGGCGCCTTCCTCGCACAACGGCTCGCGCTCCTGCATCGGCGGGTTCCGCTCGCGCAGAATCTCAAGCCGCGCCACGAGGGCGCGCTGCTCATGGCGCTTGAACGACGCCGAGAAGCCGGCGCCGCCGCAGTCGATGGCGTTTTGCGCGTCACGATGCAAATGCGCCAAGTAGACCTGCCAGAGGTCCGCATGGCCGCGCTGGCTGCCGAAGCTGTCGAACACCCACACGCGCGGGCGCTGGGCGCCGAACAGCATCGGATCGCTGTGGCGACGCGCGCATATAGTCCACCAGCCTACGCCGACGCTCACCCCGCCACCACGGAGGGGTGAAACGCTAGGGCAGGGTGAGGTCTTCCGCGCGGTTCGACGGCGGAGGATGGGCGGTGCGGTGACGACCGCTTGTCGGCTACGGCGCCTCGTAGGACCGACAGGACGCGATGAACTCGCGCGCGCTGTCCACAGGGATCAAAGTCTTGATGCCGACCTTGATAGCATGCAGGCGACCTGCCTTGAGATACCTGTAAATTGCGCTACGGCTGGTGCTCAGGACGCGAGTGGTCTCGGGGATGGTGAGGGCAAGAGGCGGCACGATCGCGTCGTTTGAGGTATCTGACTTCATCTGAAATGCTTCACTGCTGGCGTGTCCGTGAGTGCCATGGCGTCGGCAAGGCCAACATGCCGAAACTCCACCGCTCGATGCGATTTACTTTCGCGGTGCGGCGCCGGTCGCCAGGAACACGGACCAGTCGTCCATGAGGACCCGCCGCTTCTCGAACACGTCGCCGCGACCGTACGCTCGACGCGTTGCCCCGCCGGGAAGCTTGTGAGCGAGAGCGACCTCGCATGTGTCCGAGTTGTGCTGCGTCACTTCCACGCCCCAGGTGCGCGCCGTGGCCCGGAAGCCGTGAACCTCAGCTTCTGCACCGTCGTCGAGGAGGCGGTCCAGCACCTTGGCCATCGTCGCGTTGCTGAGATGCTGCCCGGCCCGCATGGGCGAAGGAAAGATGTGGTCCCCTTGGTCAGGCCGGCGCAGGGGACGCATCTGATCCAGAATGGCGATTGCGGCGTCGGAAAGCGGAATCCTGAACTCTTGCCGCTCGCCCTTTCGACCTTTCATCCGCGCGGCCGGCACCGTCCATGCTCGCGCCTGCACGTCAACCTCGGCCCAAGTCGCGCCGAGCGTCATGCCGGTCCGGGCCATCGTCAGGATCGTCCATTCCAGCGCACGCGCGCCGGCGGCATCGACCTGCCGCAGCTTGCGCATGAAGCCAGCCATCTCTCCGTAGGGCAGCGCCGGATGGTTCTGGACCTGGTGAACGCGGCTGGGGGCGGCCAACAAATGCGACAGCCTGCCGCGCCAGGCGGCTGGGTTGGCGTAATCCGCCCAGCCCTCCCGCACGCTCGCCGAGCCAAGGATCGCCTCGATGCGGCAGCGGACGCGGGTCGCGGTGACGTTCTTCGTTTCCCAGATCGGCGTGAGGATCGCCAGCATGTCCGCGACGCCCACGTCACGAGCCTGCTTGCTGCCGATTGCAGGATAAGCGTAGGTCTTCAGGGTAGCCGCCCACTGCGTCCCATGCTTCGGGTTGGACCACTCGGCCGCTTTCGCCGCGATGTGCGCCTCCGCCACCTCGCGGAAGGTCGGCCCGCCGTGCCGGGCAGGTTCGGCCGCGCGCCTGGCGTCAAGCGGATCGATCCGTTGCACCACCAGGGCGCGGTTCGCGTCCCGTAGCCGCCGCGCCTCGGCAAGCGATACCGCCGGATAGCCGCCAAGCCCCATGTCGCGCGTGCGTCCGCGCAGCGTATACCTGTAAATCCATGATCGCTGCCCCGCCTTCTGGACCTGTAGGTACAGGCCCCCCGCGTCCCGATGAAGACCGGGCGTCGCGAGCGCCTTCACCGCCATCGCCGTCAACTCATCCCGGGTTCCCCTGCTCGCCACGCCCTGCATCCCTCGGACTCTCCGCTTAACCCACTAGACAACCCACAAGACAGGGCTGGGCTATGAAGAGATACCGAGGAACGCGCTGGGACCCTAATCCATTGAAAAGCAGTGACTTGCTGCCTCAAAACACCAGCCTTGGGACAGGGGGAATGCAGGAGGAACGGATGGGGTGGGATTCGAACCCACGGTGGGCTTGCACCCACGGCGGTTTTCAAGACCGCTGCCTTAAACCGCTCGGCCACCCATCCATGCCACTTGGCATCCTCCCTAACCGCTCGCCGGCAGTGAAGCAAGGCGCAAGGCACGGCGTTTCGCGGCGTGTCTGACCGGGGCACGCCTGCATCGCGCGGTGGTACTCACCGCAATGCTGCCGCATGCTGCGCCGCCCATGCCGGAACGGCCGTGGCCCAGCAAACGCCTGCGGAGGCGACCGGGAGATTCGGCGCCGGACCGAGTCAGCAGATCGGCAACGTCAACATCGGGCCGCTGTTCTCCCCGTCCTTCGGGGAAGACCCCCTCCTGAGCGACTGGGGGGGCGAGCGTTCCTGTCTCGCCGCCCGCGGCATCAATCTCCCGGCCGACTACCTGACAGAGGATTTCGGCAACATCACTGACTGCCGGAGCCGCGGCTTCGACTATGTCGGGCAAGTTGGGCTTGAGGTGGACCCGAATCTCGGCGGGCGCTCCGACTTTCCCTGAGGCCAGCCTGGCACGACGGCGTCAGCATCCTTCCTGGAAGTGGGCTACGTCCTGCGCTTCGGCGCGAACGGCTTGGTCGGCCATCACAAGTTCGGATTCGACTATGACAGATCCCGCTATCCCGGCCTATACCAGGACGGCGCCGGCCAGCCCTTCGTGCTGAGTGGCAACCCGGCACGGTCACGCAAAGACCGCGACGAGTACTACGTGCTGGTGGACCAGATGCTGCTGCGGACCGGCAAAGCGGACACGGACGGCGTGGTCGTGCTGGGCGGCTACGTGCATGCGGACCGGGACATCTCGCCGCTGGCGAACCAGGTGTTCGGCGGCGTGCTGAGCAGCGCGTCGGTGATCGGGCGGCCCAAGGACTCGTTCGGCGCGCCGCTCAACCACATCCGCAGCAGCGGCCGCCTGACGGCGACGCAGGGGCTGGAGGCGGCCCTGGGGCGTCCGCTGGCCTCCGGCAACTTCGGCGCCATCTATGGCGTGCAGTCGCACGAGGAGGTGGTGGAACTGCGACACACCGCCCATGTTTGCCAGGACACCAAGGTCGAGCCGGACTTCCAGTGTGTCATCCGCCTCAGGGCGACGAGCGCGGTGTGTGACGCGGCGGCGCTGGGTGCGCGGACGGACGTGCAGCTCTGACGCCCGGCCGCAAACGCGTCAGCCGCTAAGGGCCAATGCGCCGTCCCGTGGCCGGTCACGGCGTTTGGAGGAGTGAAGATGGCGCGGGGCTTGTCCGCAACGTGTGGCGCGTCGATTGCGCTGGCGCTGGCGCTGGCGCCGCCGCCCGCGCAGGCCGATCCTTATGACACGCTGTCCCGCCTCATCGGCCATAGCAAGGCCGAGCTGATCCAGCGGTTCGGCCAGCCTGCCGACGCGGTCCCGACCATCGACGGGGAGCGCTTGTTCTACGAGACGTTGGACACCGGCCGGGTCGGCGGCGTGAGCGGGCGGAACACCCGCGCGGGCGGACCCAGCGGTTTCGGCCTGTTTCCCGGCGGCTACTCCTTTCATTGCAAGACCGAGGTGGTCATCGCGGACGGCCGCGTTCGGGCGTTCAACCGAAGCGGCAATGACTGCCATTGACCAGCGGCTGCCATTGGCCCCGGGGCGGCGCTCAACGCATGGTCGCGTCGAGGCGGTGCAGCCGGTGCCCCATGAACAGCGGCAGCAGCATCGCGGGCCGCCCGGCATGCCGGACCATGGCGGCCGGAAGCGCCTCCAGCGCGTCGAACGCCGGGCCGAACTGTGCCGTGGCCTGGGCCAGGGAGGTGCGCGGGGCCACGATCACGGCGTCCTCTCCGGCATGGTCCGCGGCGCTGGCGACCAGGCCGTATTCCCGCGGGTCGGCGCCCAGGCAGATCACCGTCGCCCGCCCGCCCAACGCGTAGTCGATCTTGCCGGCGTCGTGCCACCGGGTCGCGGCCACGACCAGGCCGGGCCGCCCCAAGAGGCCGCGGGCGGCCAGGTCGGTCCGCACCGAGGTCCAGTCCACCGCGTCGAGGTCGGGGTCGGTGCCGAGCGCGAAGTCCTCGATGACGTCGGGCAGCCAATTGAACCGCACCTCGCTCGCCACGAACACGGCGCCGAGCGTGACGGCCACGGCCGTGGCCGTGAGGGCGCCGCGGACCAGGCGGCTTCCCCGACGCCGCTTTGCCACGGCCTCCCCCAGCAGCGGGAACAGCACCAGGTAGCCCGGCGCCGCCCAGTGGAACAGCACGTGGCTGTGCAAGGAAACGGCGGTGAACGTCAGGATCGGCGGCACCGCCAGGCACGCCAGTAGCCACCGCCCGGAGTCCTGCGGCCCGCGCCGCAAGGCCACGGCGCCACAAGCCATGAGCGGCAGCCAGATCCAGGGCAGGATGAACAACGCCTCGCCCAACAAGGTCGTGACCGGCCCGAACAGGTGCAGCCGGCCGCTTCCGGCCCGGCCGGCCTGGAACAGCAAGGAGGCCCAGCCGTGCCCGGCGTTCCAGGCCAGCACGGGCGAGAACAGCAGGAGCGCGAGCAGGCCGGCGGCGTAGGGGTGCGGACGCCGCAGCCAGCGCCGGCCGTCCGGCGCGGTCAGCAGGAACACGACGCCGCCCGCCATGGTCAATGCGGCGGAGTACTTGGAGAACAAGGCCACGCCCGCGCAAAGCCCGGCGCCGAGCCACCAGCCCCAGGCGGCCCGCCCGTTTGCCGGCAAAGCGCAGACCAAGCACAGGGCCGCGCCCAGCAAGGCCGCGATCAACGGCCCGTCCGGCAGCACCCAGGCGCCATCGGTGACGCCGAACACCGGCGAGGCATTGAGCAGCGCCGCCGCCCACAGCCCGGCGCACGCCCCGAACAGCACGGCCGTCAGCCGGAACATCAGCCAGGTCGTCAGCGCGAACAGCAAGACGAACGGCAGCCGCACGATGAGCACGCCGTCGCTGCCGCCGATCTGGGCGGCGGCCCAGGCCATCCACCAGGCCAGCGGCGGATGGTCGAAGTAGCCGAGCTGCAGCGTCCGGCCGGACGCCACCATGTAGCTCTCGTCGATGCCCAGGCCGAGGGCGCCGGCGAACGCCAGCCGCGCCAGCAGCGTGGTCAGCACCAGCAGGGCCACGCCGCCCGCCGGGGTGTTCAGCCAGCTCAGGGCGGCTCGGGCCTGCGCCCGCGCCCGTGTCGCCCACGCCCGTGTCGCCCACGCGCGCGGCGGCACGGCCAGCGGCTCCGCCGGGCACGCGCTTGGGCCTGGACTCGATATGGGCATCACCACCGCTGACATCTCGTCCCGCTCCTCGCTTCATGCCTCCACAGTACCTGATACAGGCCCGAACACAACTATCTGTGATTCCCGGGGCTGAGCATGGGAGCTGGCGGCATAAAACCACGTTTCGCGAGCGATAGCCTGTTCAGCCTTGCTCCTTGTAGGCAGCGCAGCGCAGGGCAAGCATGGAATTGAGAATGCTAATCATTTACACCATTGCACTCTCGTCTTGACTGCGTCGGGCCTGGCCCTAATTGCTGGCCCATGCGTAACTTCTCTGAACTGACCGAACGCGACTTGCTCGCCCTTGCCATATCCAGCGAGGAGGAGGACGGCCGGGTTTATGCCGACTTCGCCCATGACCTGCGGGACGAGTATCCCGGCAGCGCCCAGATGTTCGCCGACATGGCGGCCGAGGAGAACGAGCACCGGCGCAAGCTGATTGACGTGTTCGCGGAGCGGTTCGGCCCGCACATCCCGCTCGTGCAGCGCCAGGAGGTGCGGGGCTGGGTGCAGCGCAAGCCGGCCTGGCAGGTGCGCGCCATGGGCATCGAGGCCGTGCGCCGGCACGTGCAGCAGATGGAGCAGGACGCCGGCCGCTTCTACCAGCAGGCGGCCACCCGGACCACGGACGCGGGTGTCCGCAAGCTGCTCGGCGACCTCGCCGAGGCCGAGCTGGCGCACGAGCACACCGCCGGGGAGATCGAGCAGAAGCGCCTGCCCGGTGACACACGCGTGGCCGAGGACGACGACGCCCGCAAGCGGTTCGTGCTGCAGATCATCCAGCCCGGCCTTGTCGGGCTGATGGACGGCTCCGTGTCCACGCTCGCCCCGGTGTTCGCCGCCGCCTTTGCGACCCACAACTCCTGGAACGCCTTCCTGGTGGGCATGGCCGCCTCGCTCGGCGCCGGCATCTCGATGGGCTTCGCGGAGGCGCTGGCGGACGACGGCAAGCTGTCGGGCCGCGGCACGCCCTTCCTGCGCGGCCTGGTCTGCGGCCTGATGACCATCGCAGGCGGCATCGGCCACACGCTGCCCTACCTGATCCAGGACTTCGTCACCGCGACGGTGCTGGCGGGCATCGTGGTGGTGATCGAGCTGGCGACGATTGCCTGGATCCAGTGGAAGTACATGGACACCCCGCCGCTTTCCGCCGCGGCCAAGGTCATGCTCGGCGGCGCGCTGGTCCTCGCCACCGGCATCCTGATCGGCAGCGCGTAGGGGCGGCCGGGCGCCGCCCCGTCCTTGCCGAACTCCTCCATGCCTGCTGAGGTGGGGCGATCGGAGGAGGCGCCATGCTCACCCTTTGCGGCATCGTCATCGTGGTGGCCGGCTTTGTCGCCGGCATCAACCCGCTGCTGGTCGTCACCGTCGCCGCGGTGGCGACGGGGCTGGCGGCCGGCCTCGACATCGTGGCGGTGGTCTCGGGCCTCGGCCCCGCCGTCACGCAGAACCGCGACCTCGGCATCGGCAGGCGG
>CAXUJE010000031.1:15474-21912 GCA_964251035.1 uncultured Acetobacteraceae bacterium | reverse complement strand
GCCCGTCATCGGCCTCTTGGAGCGCGCCGGGCTGCGGGAGCGGGCGCAGGCGCTGATCGCGCGCTCCCGGCAGGCGACGACGGGGCGGGTGCTGACGCTGTATTTCGTGGTGCGGCAACTGGCGGCGGCGCTCGGCCTGACCGCGCTCGGCGGCCACGCGCAGATGGTGCGCCCGCTGGTGGCACCCATGGCGGAGGCGGCGGCGGAGCGCCGCTTCGGCGCGATCACGCCGGCGACGCGCTTCCTGATCCGCGCCCACGCCGCCGGGGTCGACAACGTCGCGCTGTTCTTCGGCGAGGACATCTTCATCGCCATCGCCTCCATCCTGCTGATCAAGGGTTTCCTGCAAACCAACGGCATCGACGTGGCGCCGTTGCAGCTCAGCGTCTGGGCGATGCCGACGGCGCTGCTGGCACTGGTGGTGCATGTCGCCCGGCTGGTCCTGCTGGACCGCCAGTTGCAGCGGCAGGCCCGGGCCCGCGTCGCGGAGCGCGTGCCGTGATCACCTTGCCGATGGTCTACGTCCTGGCGGGGCTGCTGTTCACCGCCGTCGCGATCCAGGGGGCGCTGGACCGGGCCAACCCGCGCCGGTGGCTCGGTGCCGGGTTCTGGGGACTGTATGCCGCGAGCTTCCTGGCCGGGTCGTACTTGCCGGATTTCGCCAACGGCGTGCTGGTGATCGGCATGGTGGCGCTGGCGGCGGCCGGGCTGGGCCGCGGGGCGCCGCCGACCACGACGGCGGAGCAGCGCGCCGAGGGCGCCGCGCGCTTCGGCAACGCCCTGTTCGTGCCGGCACTGCTGATCCCGGGCATCACGCTGCTGGGCACGCTGCTGCTGAAATCGGTGGTGATCGGCGGCCAGCCGCTGATCGACCCGAACCAGGCGACGCTGATCTCGCTGGGGCTGGGGGCCATCGCGGCGCTTGGGACGGCGATGGCCATGCTGCGCCCGTCGGCGCTGGCGCCGGTGCGGGAAGCGCGGCGGCTGGTCGAGACCATCGGCTGGGCGGCGGTGCTGCCGCAGATGCTGGCAGCGCTCGGCGCGGTGTTCGCCGTGGCGGGGGTGGGCACGGTGATCGCCGGGCTGCTGAACGACTACGTGCCGCTGGACACGCCGCTGCTGGCGGTGGTGGCCTACGCGGTCGGCATGGCGCTGTTCACGGCGATCATGGGCAACGCCTACGCCGCCTTCCCGGTGATGACGGCCGCCATCGGCCTGCCGCTGGTGGTGCACAAGTTCGGCGGCGACCCGGCCGTGGTCTGCGCGCTCGGCATGCTCAGCGGCTTCTGCGGCACGCTGGTGACGCCGATGGCCGCCAACTTCAACGTGGTGCCGGCGGCGCTGCTGGAACTGCCGGACCGCAACGGCGTGATCCGGGTGCAGGCGCCGACCGCCCTGGTCCTCCTGCTCGGGAACATCGTGCTCATGTATCTCCTGGCGTTTCCGCGATGACACGGCTCACCCCTGGCCTCGCGGACCGCTTCGCGGGCGTGGCGCTCGGCCACGTCACCCGCGAGTATCCGAACAAGCTCGACCACGTGCTGAGCGGGCCGGCGGACGCAAGGGGGCCGCGCGACCTGCACCCGGTGTTCTACGGCAGCTTCGACTGGCACTCCTGCGTGCACGGCTATTGGATGCTGGCCACTCTCTACCGCCGCTTCCCCGCGATGCCGCGGGCGCCCGCCATCCGCGCCCTGTTCGACGAGCACCTCGCGCCGGGTCCAGTGGCCGGCGAGTGCGCCTATCTCGACCGCCCCGGAGCGCGGGGGTTCGAGCGTCCCTACGGCTGGGCCTGGCTGCTCAAGCTCGCGTCCGAGCTGGCGCTGCACGCGACGCCGGAGGGCCAGGCCTGGTCCGCCGCCCTGCAGCCGCTCGCGCAGGCCTTCGCCGCGCGCTTCACGGCGTTCCTGCCGCTCGCCACCTACCCGGTGCGCGCCGGCGTCCACAGCAGTACGGCCTTTGCCGTCCGCCTGGCGCTCGACTACCCGGACGCGGCGCTCCGCGGCATGCTCGTGGACGCGGCACGGCGCTGGTATGCGCAGGACGCCGACTGCCAGGCCTGGGAACCCGGCGGCGACGAGTTCCTGTCGCCCGCGCTGATCGAGGCGGAGTGCATGCGCGCGGCGCTGCCGGGCGAGGAGTTCGGCCCCTGGTTCGCCCGCTTCCTGCCGCGGCTGGCGCAGGGGCAGCCGGCGACGCTGCTGACCCCCGCCACCGTCAGCGACCGCAGCGACGGCAAGATCGCCCATCTGGACGGGCTGAACCTCAGCCGCGCCTGGTGCTGGCGGGCGCTGGCCGAGTTCACGCCGGACCCGGATGCGGCCCGGCGCACCGCCGCGGCGCACATCGACGCCAGCCTGCCGCACGTCAGCGGCGACTACATGGGCGAGCATTGGCTGGCGAGCTTCGCCGTGCTGGCGCTGGAGGGCGCCTAAAGCCCGGTGCCGCCGTGCCCGGGATGCAGGCAATGCTCGTGCGAATGGTCGGCCAGCACCTGGATCACCCGGCACTCGCCGACCTTGCCGTGCCCACACGCATCCACCATGCGCGCCAGCTCCGCCTCCAGCGCCTGCAGCCGTGCGATGCGGCTGCGCACGGCGCCCAGGTGCTGCCGCGCGATGGCGTCGGCCTCGTCGCACGGGCGGTCCGGGTCGTCGGACAGCCGCAGCAGCGCCCGCACGTCGTCGAGCGGGAAGCCCAGCTCGCGCGCATGGCGGATGAAGGCCAGGCGGTCCAGGTGCGCCTGCGTGTAGGCCCGGCGCCCGCCCTCCGTGCGGGCGGGCGGCGGCATGGTGCCGTCCCGCTCGTACCAGCGGATCAACTCCACCTTGGTGCCGGTCTGCCGGGCCAAGTCGCCGATCGCGTAGGTGGCCGCGCTCATTGTCCGCTCTCCTGATCCAATTTTGGCGCGACGCATCCTGCATATAGTCCTTGCACCTTTAGCGGCTACAGGTCTTATGCGGGTGCCCGGTGGCTGGAGGGAAGCATCATGCCGGACGGAACGGACTGTGCGGGCGAGACCAGGACTTGGCGCGTCGGCGGCATGGATTGCGCGTCCTGCGCCGCGAAGGTCGAGCGGGCCGTGTCCAGGCTGCCCGGCGTTCAGGACATTCAGGTGAACCTGATGGCGGAAACGCTGACCGCCCGGCTTGCTGCGGGCAACGATCCCGCTTCCGTCGCGAACATGGTGGATGCTTTGGGCTACACGGCGACGCTCCGGCAGGGTCCGGACGCGGCACCGCCTGCCCACGCCGGCCATGACCATTCGGGCCACGGCCCGCATGATCACGACGACGAGCCGGGCGTGCCCCTTCGATCGCCTTCGGCGATCGTTCCTCCGGGGGAGCTTCGCTGGTGGCGCACCGGCAAGGCCAGGCTGGCCTGGCGTTTGGGCGCGCTGGTCGCCGCCGCCTACGTCGGCTCGCTGCTGGTTCCGGCGGCGGGCGCTTGGGTGTTCGCCGCCGCTACCCTTGCCGCCGTGCTCCCCTTCGCGCGCCGCGCCTGGGCGCTGGCCCGCGCCGGCAGCCCGTTCTCCATCGAGACGCTGATGGCCGTGGCCGCCCTGGGCGCCGTGGCCATCGGCGCCTCGGAGGAGGCCGCCGCCGTCGTGCTGCTGTTCGCGGTCGGCGAGACGCTGGAGGGCGTCGCGGCCGGACAGGCCCGGTCCGGCATCAAGGCGTTGGCCGACCTGATGCCCCGTACGGCGCGTGTCGAGCGCGGCGGCGCGGCCGTGGACCTGCCAGCCGCCCGGCTTGCCCTTGGCGACATCGTGCAGGCCCGGCCGGGAGACCGCATCCCGTGCGACGGCGTGATCATCGAGGGGCAGTCCGCCGTGGACGAAAGCCCCGTCACCGGGGAAAGCGTGCCTGTGGCGCGCGGACCCGGCGACCCCGTGATGGCCGGGTCGGTCAACGCCTCCGCGCTGCTGCGCCTGCGCGTGACCGCGACGGCGGCCGACAACACGCTCAGCCGCATCGTGCGGATGGTGGAGGAGGCGACGGCGAGCCGTGCGCCGACGCAGCGGTTCATCGAGCAGTTCAGCTTGTATTGGACCCCGGCCGCGATGGTGGTCGCCGCGCTGGTCATGCTGGTTCCGCCACTGCTGCTCGGCGGCGCGTGGCCGGTTTGGCTGTATCGCGGCCTGGCCGTGCTGCTGATCGCCTGCCCCTGCGCGCTGGTCATCTCGGTGCCGGCCGCCATGGCGTCGGGGTTGTCGGCGGGGGCGCGCCGCGGCTTGCTGGTCAAGGGCGGCGCAGCGCTGGAGGCGATCGGCAAGGCGGCGACCGTCGCGTTCGACAAGACAGGCACGCTGACGGCCGGGCGCCCAAGCGTCACGGACCTGCGACCGGCGGACGGCGTGGAGGAGACGGCGCTGCTGCGCTTGGCCGCGGGCGTCGAAGCCGGGAGCGCCCACCCGCTCGCCCTCGCCGTGCTGCAGGCGGCCAAGGCCCGCGGCGTCCAGCCGCCCCCGGCCACCGAGGCGACGGCGATCCCGGGCCGGGCCGCGACGGCGCTGATCGAAGGGGCGCGCACCGCGGTCGGCAGCCCCGCCTATGCCGCGGAGCAGGGCGCCGACCTGGCGGGCCTCGCCGCCGGTATCGCCGCCTTCGAGGAAGGGGGCAAGACCGCCGTCGTCGTGCTGCGCGACGGCCGCGTGCTTGGCGTGCTGGCGCTCCGTGACGAACCTCGGAGGGATGCGCGCGACGCCATCGCCGCGCTGCGCGGCATGGGCGTGGCCTCGGTCATGCTGACCGGCGACAACGGGCGCACTGGGCAGGCGGTTGCCGGGGCGCTCGGCCTGGACGTGCGGGCCGGACTGCTGCCGGAGCAGAAGCTGCGCGAGATCGAGGTGCTGAAGGCGCGTGGCCCCGTTGTCATGGTCGGCGACGGCATCAACGACGCGCCCGCCTTGGCCGCGGCCAGCGTGGGCATCGCCATGGGCGGGGGCACGGCGGTGGCTCTGGAGACCGCCGACGCCGCGCTGCTGCACGGGCGGGTCTCGGGCGTCGCCGAGCTGGTGGCGCTGTCGCGCGCCACCCTGTCCAACATCCGGCAGAACGTGGCTGTGGCCGTGGGCCTCAAGCTGGTGTTCCTGGCGACCACGCTTGCCGGCGTGACGGGCTTGTGGCCGGCCATCCTCGCAGACACCGGGGCAACCGTGCTGGTCACGCTGAACGCGCTGCGGCTGCTGGGCTGGAAAGCCTCAACGTCGAGGCCATGCTGACGCGCGCCGACCTCGAACAGTTCGAGCGCGACGATCCGCTCGCGCCGTTCCGCGACCGCTTCGCCTTGCCACCCGGGGTGATCTACCTCGACGGCAACTCGCTCGGGCCGCTGCCGCGTGCGACGCCGGGGCGCATCGCGGAGGTGGTGACGCGCGAGTGGGGAAAGGGGCTGATCCGGAGCTGGAACGACGCCGGCTGGATCGACCTGGCTGCCCGGGTGGCGGACGGGATCGCGCGGCTGGTCGGGGCGGCGCCGGGCAGCGTCGCCGTCGCGGACTCCACCTCCGTCAACCTGTTCAAGCTGCTCGGCGCCGCCCTGGCGCTGCGGCCGGGGCGCCGCGTCATCGTCTCGGAGCGCGACAACTTTCCGACCGACCTGTACGTCGCGCAGGGCCTGGCGGCTTTCCTGGGCGGGCAGCACACGATCCGGCTTGCGGAACCCGGCGGCGTCATGGACGCGATCGGCGACGACACCGCGGTGGTCATGTTGAGCCACGTCAACTACCGGACCGGCGCGATGCACGACATGGCGGGCGTCACCCGCGCGGCGCAGGGACAGGGCGCGCTCGTGCTGTGGGACCTGGCGCATTCGGCCGGGGCGATGCCGGTCGACCTCGCGGCGGCGGACGCCGATTTCGCCGTGGGCTGCGGCTACAAGTTCCTCAACGGCGGACCCGGCGCGCCCGCTTTCCTATACGTGGCGCCCCGCCTGCACGCGGCGCTGCGCTTGCCGATCACGGGATGGCTGGGCCACGCGGCGCCTTTCGCGTTCGAGGCCGAGTACCGCCCGGCGCCCGGCCTGGCGCAGGCAATCGTCGGCACGCCGCCGATCCTCAGCCTCGCGGCGCTCGAAATTGGGGTGGGCCTGGCGCTTGAGGCGCCTCTGTCCGTGGTGCGCGACAAGTCGCTCCGCCAGGTGGCCCTGCTGGCGGCGATGATCGAGCAAGCCGCGCCCGGCCTATTCCGCCGGGTCACGCCGGACGACCCGGCGCGGCACGGCAGCCAGCTTTGCCTCTCGCACCCGGACGCCTACGCCATCGTGCAGGCGTTGATCGACCGCGGCGTGATCGGCGATTTCCGCGCGCCCGACATCCTGCGTTTCGGCGTCACGCCGCTCACGCTCAGCTACGCCGAACTGTGGGACGCGGCAGCGACCCTCGGCGCCATCATGGCCGAGGGCGCCTGGCGCGATCCGCGCTTCGCCGTCCGCAGG
>CAXUJE010000031.1:0-15374 GCA_964251035.1 uncultured Acetobacteraceae bacterium | reverse complement strand
CCGGCTTGGCCAGGAAATCGCGGTCGAGCGTGAAGGTGATCGGCCGGCGCTGTTTGCGCCCACGCTTGAGCAGGCCGCCCTTGGACGCCGCCGCATAGACCGCCGTCTTGGCCCACAGCGCCGGGCCGGATACGGTGCGCTTGGGCTTGACCTTCAGCTTGTCCCGCAGAAGGCCGTTCGCCCCGTTGACGAACAGGTTGCGGCGGATGTCGGTGGTGAAGTACTCGATGGTCATGGAGACGCTGAGCTCGTCGGCGTTCTCGATCCGGTGGGGCATGTTGAGCGGCCACTGCGCCATCTCGCCCGGCCGCAGGTCGATGCACTGGGCGTACTCCTCGTACCAGTCCTCGTACTTGATGCCGGTCTCGTTGTTGTAGAGGATCACGTCCTCCAGGGTCTCCGGCGTCAGGAACGGCGGCTCCTTCGGATACAGGTACACGCGCTTGCTCCCGGCGATCTGCCAGAGCGTTTGGCCCGCCGTGTCGAAGTGGTAGTACACCTGGGCGCGCGGCGAGGAGATCAGGATGCCGTTGATCCGCTTGAAGGTGGTGAAGCCGGGGATGCGGCCTTCAAGCTCCCCGAAGATCTCGTCCAGCAGCTTGCCGTATTGCGGGTCGATCTCGTTCACGCGCAGCAGGTTGAGCCAGATCCGGCCGCTGGCGATGGCGTCCATGACCTCCATGCCGCTGAGCTTGCCCATCTCCCCCTCGCGCCACAGCTTGCGCTCGTTCGGGCGTCCGGTCTCGATCAGCATGTAGTTGGATTTCGGCGCGGCCTCGATCAGGCGGGCCAGCGCCGGGCGGCTGAACAACTCGTGCTGGTGCAGCCGGTGCTTGAGGCGCAGCGGCACGTTGCCCCACAGCGCGGAATGCTCCGGCTTCCAGGCGGTGAAGATCGGTTCGGTCATGCAAGCTCCAGGGGAAGTCCGCGTCGATCCTGCATACACGAAAACGGAGCGGAAGGCGAACGAACTTCCCTGAACCCAATGGCCCGGACTGGGACCGCCGCGTTCCACCAATCGGCCCGCACCATCGCGGCGCCCTTCTCAGCGACCATGATGGTGGGCGCGTTGGTGCTGCCGTTGATGTTGGGTGGCCATCACCGACGCGTCGATCACCCGCCGGCCATCGACGCCCCGCGCCGACCACGCGGCCCCCGCCGAACAGCAGGCGGCGGCACTCGGCATGGGTGAGGACCGTGAGGTTCGGGCGGCGGCGGACGGGCTTGAGGTAGGCCGACGCCGTGCTCCAGTGGCGGCCGCGGCGGATGGTCACGTCCGGCGCGGAGGGGGAAGCGGCGCTGCTGCAAACGCTGCACGAGATCTGGAACTGGCGCATGTTCGGCCGGGTGCGGGAGGCCTACGCGCCGCAGGCAGTGTGGCACGGTCCGCGGATGCTCGACCTCCATGGCCCGGCAGCGGTGACGCAGCAGCCTATGGGGCTGCTGGCGATGATTCCGGACGCTTCCTAGACGCCGCACCATGTCTGCTCCGTCGAGCGGTCGAACGAGGGTGGCAGCAAGACCGCAGGGCGCTGGACCTTTCGGGGCACCATACCGGTTGAACCTGAGTTGGATACCCCGACAGGCAAGCCGTTGCTGGTAATAAGGATGTCGCAGTTCCACCTTATAGGGCGGGCGTATCGTCGAAGACTACACGCCATGGGACGAGTTGGCGTTGCGGGTGCAGCTCAAACTGCCGCCTGTGTAACGTTCGCGTCGCGACCGGTCGAGGTCCTTGCGGAGCCAAGATGCCACCATGCGGCGGGGAAGCGCGGTGGCGTTCCAGAAGCTGAAGGTCGCGCCGAAGGATATGGACGCGTCAGCCTGGACTGCATGACGCCGACTGCCAAGACGCGGGCAGTCGGGCCACGGCTGCGGGCCGGGCTGCTGCAATTGCAGGCAGTCCTTGTGGTCAATGGATCCACCCCGGCGATTGCGGAGCATCATTATACCATTGCCGCCGATGCCTGCGCTGTCCTGCTGCCGGGCGTCGCCGGGCGCATCCGCGCCGAGGCGCCGGGAGGTCGATGTCCGGATCACGCCGGGCGTCGCGGACATCACGGAGGCGCTCGACACCAGGCGGGCCGACCTCACCATCTCGGGGCACGGCCGAGTGCCCGAACGCCTGAGCCTGCGCGAGCTGCTGCGCGACCGGCTGGTTTGGGTGCTGCCGCCGACCACCCGCTGGCCCAAGAGCCGCTGACGCTGGGACGCCGGGTCGCGCAGGACGGCGACAGCGCGCTGGTCGATGCGCTGGCCGGCATCGGGCGGCAGCGCCAGGTACGGCTGACCATACCGAGCACCCGTGCCGCGCTGGCGATCGTAGGCGAAACCGACCTGACGGCCCGGGTGCCGTGGCGCATGGCCATCGGATGGGCGGACCATTACCGGCTGAAGTGGATGGAGCCGCCTTACCCCGGCCCGGAAACCCAGCTCTCAATGGTGTGGCATCTCGGGCATGCCAGCGACCCGGCGCTGAAATGGCTGCGGCAGACCATCGCCGCGGTCGCGAACCGTGTTTGAGACTGGCCGCCCGCAAGCCGTTCACGTTATTGTGGGTGCGCGTGGCGTTGGCCCGAACGATGCGTAGTGACGAAGGCCACTTCGGTTCCAAGCATGGAGATTCATGAAAACCTCGTACGCCTTGGCGCTCGGCGCTGTCCTGCTGATTGGCGGCGGCTACGGCGGGTGGCGCGTGTTCGCAGGGCAGGGCAAGCAGGATCAGCCTGCGCAGCCGCCGTCCGTGCCGGTGACCGCGGCGGAGAGCAAGGCCGCCGATGTGCCAGTCTACCTGCGCGGGATCGGCACCGTGCAGGCGCTCAATGCAGTCGAGGTGCATCCCCAGGTCGGCGGCGTCTTGGTTGATGTGCCGGTGAAGGAAGGGCAGGATGTGAAGCAGGGCGATACCCTCGCGGTCATCGACCCGCGTCCCTACAAGGCCGCGCTCGACAAGGCGCAGGCGCAGCTGCAGCAGGACCAGGCGCAGCTTGAGAACGCCCAGGCGGACTTCAAACGCTATTCGAGCCTGGTCCGCAGCGACTTCGCTTCACGCCAGCAGGTCGATACGCAGCAATCCACGGTTGCCCGGCTCCAGGGCGTGATCGCGGCTGACAATGCGGCGATCGAGGACGCGCAACTGAACCTGGGCTTCTGCGTGCTGCACGCCCCGATGGACGGGCGGGTCGGGCTGCGCCGGGTTGATCCCGGCAACCTGATCCAGGCCAACAGCTCCGGCCCCGGCATCCTGCTGGTGGTGCAGGTGCATCCGATCACCGTGGTGTTCACCTTGCCGGAGGGCGACCTGCCGCGGGTGCGGCAGGCCAGCGCGCACGGCACGCTCCCGGTGCTGGCCGACAGCTCGGACGGGCAGAACGAGCTTGCGCGCGGCACGCTGCTGACCGCGGACAACGCGGTGAGCGCGTCCAGCGGCACGATCCAGTTCAAGGCGGTGTTCGCGAACACCGATGACCGCCTCACGCCGGGCGAGTTCGTCAGCACGCGGCTGCTGGTCGATACCGTGCACGGCGTCACGGTCCCGCACGACGCGGTGCAGCATGGGCAGCAAGGGCTTTACGTGTTCACGGTGAAGCCGGACAAGACGGCAGACCGCCATGACATCCAGCTCAGCTATGACGACGGCAAGCTCGCGGTGATCGGCAAGGGGATCGACGTGGGCGAGCAGGTCATCGTCAGCGGCCAGACCCGCGTCGGCGCCGGAACCCATGTCAGCCCGCAAGACCACCCGAACGCGCAAGCCCAGGATGGGCAACCCCAAGGCGAGCAACCCCGGAGCGCACAGCGTTGAGCATCTCCAGCCCATTCATCCGCCGGCCGATCGCCACCTCCCTGATGGTCGCGGCCATCTTCCTGGCCGGCGCCGCCGCGTATCCGTTCCTGCCGGTCTCGCCGCTGCCGGCCGTCGAGTTCCCGACCATCTCGGTGACGGGATCCTACCCCGGCGCCAGCCCGGCCACGATGGCGACCGCGGTCGCGACCCCGCTCGAAACCCAGTTCGGCCAGATCCCGGGGCTTGCGCAGATGACGTCGGTGAACGTCATGGGCAACGCGCAGATCACCCTGCAGTTCGACCTCGCCCGCGGGATCGACGCGGCGGCGGTCGATGTGCTGGAGGCGATCAACGCCGCCGCCGGGCAGTTGCCGAAGGACATCCCCAACCCGCCCACCTTCCGCAAGACCAACCCCGCCGACGCGCCCATCCTGATCATCGCCGTCCGCTCCGACACGCTGCCGATGCCGGAGGTGGACGCGGCGGCGGAGAACATCCTGGCGCAGCAGCTCAGCCAGGTGAGCGGCGTGTCGCAGGTGCTGGTCGGCGGGCAGCAGACGCCGGCGGTGCGCGTGCAGGTGGACCCGGCGCGCCTTGCCGGCCTTGGCCTCACGCTTGAGGACGTGCGCAACGTGCTGACCCAATCCACCGCGAACCAGCCGAAAGGCTCGGTGGACGGGCCGACCCAGTCAAACACGATCTACGCCAATGACCAGCGCACCCGTGCGGAGGAGTACAACAACGCCATCATCTCCTACCGCGACGGCGGGGCCGTGCGGGTGCGGGACGTGGGCCGCGCCATCGACGGGCCGCAGAACCGCGAACTGACCGCCTGGCAGGACAACAAGCCGGCCGTCCTGCTCCTGGTGTTCAAGCAGGCCGGCGCCAACGTGATCAACACCGTGGACGCGATCCGGGCCAGGCTGCCGCAGCTCGTGCGCAGCGTGCCGGCGGACGTGAAGGTGGACATCGTGTCCGACCGCACGCAGACCATCCGCGCCTCGGTGAGCGACGTGGAGTTCACGCTGGGGCTGTCGATCGCACTCGTGATCGGCGTCATCTTCGTCTTCCTGCGCAGCGTCTGGGCGACGGTGATCCCGAGCGTCACCATCCCGATCGCGCTGGTCGGCACGCTGGGCGTCATGTACCTTTGCGGGTTCAGCCTCGACAACCTCAGCCTGATGGGCCTCACCATCGCGGTCGGCTTCGTGGTCGATGACGCCATCGTCATGCTGGAGAACATCGTCCGCTACGTCGAGGACGGCCTGTCGCCGATGGATGCGGCGCTGAAGGGCGCGGGCGAGATCGGCTTCACCATCATCAGCATCAGCATCAGCCTGGTCGCGGTGTTCATCCCGCTGCTGCTGATGGGCGGCATCGTCGGGCGGCTGTTCCGCGAGTTCGCGGTGACGGTGTCCATCACCATCGCCGTGTCCGCCATGGTCTCCCTCACGCTCACGCCCATGATGGCGTCCCGCTTCCTGTCGTCCGAGCATCGGGCGCACGGGCGGCTGTACAAGGCGGTCGAGGCGGTGTTCGACGCGATGCTGCGCTTCTACGAGCGAACGCTGGATGTGGCGCTGCGCTTCCAGTTCATCACCCTGCTGGTGTTCATCGCGACCGTCGCCAGCACGGTCGCGCTGTTCATCATCATTCCAAAGGGATTCTTCCCGGTGCAGGACACCGGCATCATCATCGGCATCACCGACGCGGCGCAGGACGTGTCCTTCCAGGGCATGCAGCGCCTGCAGCAGAAGGTGAACGAGCTGGTGGGGCAGGACCCGGCGGTTGCCGGCGTCACCTCCGCCGTCGGCGCCGGCGCCGGCGGGCAGACGGCGAACAACGGCCGGCTGTACATCTCGCTGAAGCCTTGGAGCGAGCGCGGCGAGAATGCGTCCCAGGTCGTGGCAAGGCTCAGCCAGAAGATGCAGGGCGTCGAGGGCATCCGGCTGTTCATGCAGCCGGCGCAGGACGTGAGCGTGGGCGGCCGGCTGTCGCGGACGCAATACCAGTACACGCTGTCCGACCCCGATGGCGACGAGCTGAACACCTGGGCGCCGCGGGTGCTGGACAAGCTGCGCACGATCCCGAGCCTGGCCGACGTGACCTCGGACGCGGCGTCGGCCGGGCTTACGGCGACGCTCACCTATGACAAGGACGAGGCCGCGCGGTTCGGCGTCCAGCCCGGCACCATCGACGCGACGCTCGACGACGCGTTCGGGCAGCGGGAGGTGGCGCAGTACTTCACGCCGCTCAAAGCGTACTACGTGATCCTGGAGGTGACGCCGGGCCAGCAGGAGACGCTCGACACCCTGCGGCAGCTTTACGTGCGCACCACGTCGGGCGGGATGGTGCCGCTCTCGACCTTTGTGCGGATCGACACCGCGCCGGTGCAGCCGCTGGTGGTGAACCACCAGAGCCAGTTCCCGTCTGTCACCATCTCCTACAACCTGAAGCCCGGCGCCTCCTTGGGCGAATCCGTCAATGCCATTCAGGAGGCGACGGCGGCAATGGGCGTGCCATCCACGGTGGCAGGCGCGTTCCAGGGCACGGCGCAGGCGTTCCAAAGCTCGCTTCGGTCGCAGCCGCTGCTGATCCTGGCGGCGCTGGTCGCCGTCTACATCATCCTGGGCATCTTGTACGAGAGCTACATCCTGCCGCTCACGATCCTGTCCACCTTGCCGTCTGCGGGCGTGGGCGCGCTGCTGATGCTGCTGGTGGCGCGCTACGACCTGACGGTGATCGCCATCGTCGGCATCATCCTGCTGATCGGCATCGTCAAGAAGAACGGCATCATCCTGGTTGATTTCGCGATCAACGCCGAGCGGAGGGAAGGGGCGGAGCCGCTCCATGCCATCCGCCAGGCCTGCCTGCTGCGCTTCCGGCCGATCCTGATGACCACGATGGCGGCGTTGCTGTCCGGCTTGCCGCTGATGCTGGAAAGCGGCGCCGGGTCGGAGCTGCGCAAGCCGCTGGGGTTCGCGATGGTGGGTGGCCTCGCCCTCAGCCAGGTGCTGACGCTCTACACCACGCCGGTCATCTACCTGTACCTCGACCGGCTGCAGCACTGGTTCGCGCCTGCGCGGCAGAAGCGGGACATGCCGCGCCTGGCCGGCGCGATGCGGGCCGAGCCGAAAGGATCGGGGGCCTGACCGCCCCAGACCGGCCCGGCGCTCAAAGGTAGGGGAGCATAAGCCTCACGCCGGCATCGCGCAGCCGCGCCGGCAGCGTGCGGGCGTCAAGCTCCGCCTGTGTCAGCGCCGGGCCACGGCTGGACTGCATCAGCGCCGTGAGCGCCTCGGCCAGGCCGCGGTCGTAGATCTCCACGCACAGCTCGAAGTTGAGCCGGAAGGAGCGGATATCCCAGTTGCAGCTGCCGACCAGGCACCATTCGCCATCGACGACCGTGACCTTGGAATGGCGGAACGGCGGCGGGCACTGCCAGATCCGCACCCCATCCTTCAGCAGCGGCCCGATGTTGGCGCGGGCGGCCCAGTCCACGAAGACGTGGTCGCTGCCCTCAGGGATCACGACCTCGACCGCGACCCCGCGCATCGCCGCCAAGGCGAGCGCCGTCGCCAGCCGCTCGTCCGGCAGGAAGTATGGGGTTATGACCGCGATGCTCTCCCGCGCGCAGGCGACGGCCTGGAGCAGGGCGAACTCGATCTTCTCCAGGTCCTCGTCCGGCCCCGAGTCGATCACCCGCGACGGCGCGGCGCCGTGGGGCGCGAGGTCCGGGAACCAGGCCTCGCCTTCCAGGTCCTCGTCCGCGGCAAAGGCCCAGTCCTGTGCGAACGCCTCGGTCAGTTGGCCGACTACCGGGCCTTCAATTCGGAAATGGGTGTCCTGCACCGGCGCCTTCGGGTGGGTGGCCATGACGTTCGCATCGGAGATGTTCATGCCGCCGGTGAAGCCGACCGACCCGTCCAGCACCAGGATCTTCTTGTGCGAGCGGAGGTTGAGAAACGGCATGCGCCAAGGCAGCGGCGAGTGGAGGAAGCGCGCGGCCGGCACGCCCAAGTGCCGCAGCCGGTGAAAGGCCGGCGACCGCAGCCAGCCGCCACCGATGCCGTCGATCAGCACGCGCACCGCGACGCCCCGGCCCTGCGCCGCGGCCAGCGCGTCGATGAACCGGCCGCCCCAGAGGTCGTCGTGGAAGATGTAGGATGATAGGCCCACGCTGCGCCGGGCCGCGCCGATGGCCGCCAGCATGGCCGGGTAGGCCTCGTCGCCGTCGCGGTAGATCTGCACGGCGTTGCCCGGCGTCACCGACCGCCCGGTGATGCGCCCGATGCCGCGCTCCAGCGGGTCAAGATGGTCGTCCTCTAGGGGGGAGGGCCAGGCGGCACGGCCGCCGCGCCGGCCGGTGGCCGGGCGCAAGCGCCCGGCGCGGCGCTGCACCCGGTTAACCCCGAACAGGAAATAGCTGATGCTGCCGACGACCGGGGCGAACCAGGCGAAGCCGATCCAGCCGGCCGAGGATGCCACCTCCCGCTTGCGAAGCAGGACGTGCAGGGTCACGAGCACCGCAGCCACCAGGCCGACCGCGAACGTCACGTCCGCGCGCACGCGGGCGAGGGAGGTCCAAAGCTCGTTCATTTCAAGCCGGGCACGTCAGGGCCGCGCGGCGCCGCGCGTGTTGGTGTAGATCGCGAACAGCGTATGGGAGGCGCAGATGAACAGGCGCGCCCGGTTGCGCCCGCCGAACGCGACGTTCGCCACCGTGGACGGCACCTTGACGCGGCCCAGCAGGGTGCCCTCGGGCGCGATGCAGTGCACCCCGTCCGCGGCGCTGCTCCAGACGTTGCCGTCCTCGTCGCAGCGGAAGCCGTCGGCGAAGCCGGGCGCTACCGTGTGGAACACACGGCCCTCCGACAGGCGGGTGCCGCCGTCCAGCACGTCGAACACACGGATATGCTGCGCCGGGTCGGGCGCGAACTGCGGCCCGCTTTCCGAGACGTAGAGCAGCCTCTCGTCGGGCGAGAAGCACAGGCCGTTCGGCCCGGCGAAATCGTCCGCCATCACCCGCAGGCTGCCGTCGCGCGGATCGAGCCGGTAGAGCGTCGGCGGCAGTTCCGGCTCCTGCTTGCCGCCTTCGTAGTCCGTGTTGATGCCGTAATGCGGGTCGGTGAACCAGATCGCCCCGTCGGAGGCGCAGATGATGTCGTTGGGGGCGTTCAGCCGGCGCCCCTCGTAACGGTCGGCCAGCACGGTGACGCTGCCGTCCAGCTCCGTCCGGGTGATGCAGCGTCCGCGGTGGGAGCAGCCGATCAGCCGCCCCTGCCGGTCCCGCGCGTGGCCGTTGGCGAAATCGGAGGGCTGGCGGAACACGGAGACGCCGCCGCCCTCGCTCCAGCGCAGGATGCGGTCGTTCGGCAGGTCGCTGACCAGCAGGCAGTCGTGGTCGGCGAACCAGACCGGGCCTTCCAGCCAGGCGTAGCCTTCACCCAGCTTGACCAAGGGCGCGTTCGGCAGCACCAGGCGGCGGAAGCGCGGGTCGTGGATGTCGAGGCCGTCCATCGCTACCGCGCGTGACACGGCGCGCGTTGCGGCTCGACGTGCAGCTGCACCGTCATCAGCACCGCGGGCTGGTCGCCGACCGTGCCGGAGCGGTGGCCGCGCTTCCCGTCCTTCTCCGTGCAGTTCTGGTCCTCGCCCAGTGAGAACTCGCCCGGCCCTTGCTCGATGCGGAAGCCGTCCATGCTCTCGATCCACCAGCGGCCGGACAGCACGACGATCCATTGCGGCGCCGGGTTCTCGTGCCAGTCGCCGATCCAGCCCACCGGCTGCACGGTGACGACGACTGTGGCTTCCGACCGCTCGTGCTTGTTGTTCCATTGCGGAGCGGCGCCGCCGACGCCCTTCAACTCGAACTCGGTCAGCGCGCATTGCCGCTGGTGGCTGACCCCGTCCTCGTCGGTCCATAGGTGCCAGTAGGGAATGCGGGGCTTGGGGCCGGACTGGTCGGACCCGGGCTGATCGGGCATAAACGTCTCCATGACCGTGCGTGCTTGGGCGTCCCGGTCTCAACTTCCCGCCCGGCCCGCTGTTCCATCAGGGGCGGCGGACCCCTTTCATTTTCTGGGGACCCTCATCGCATGACGCTGTTGAACGACTATGCCCCGCTGCTGCTGCGGGTGTGCCTCGTGGTGCTGTTCCCATTCAGCGGCCTCGACAAGATCGTGAACTGGCGCTCGGCGATGCAGCAGGCGGGGGAGGGCCGGTTCGCGCCCGCCATGCTGGTCGCCGCCATCATCGTGGAGCTGGCGATGCCCGTCTGCATCGTGCTGGGCTGGCACGACCGGCTGGCGGCGTTCGTGCTCGCGGGGTTCTGCGCGGTGACGGCGGTGCTATATCACCAGTTCTGGCGCTACCCGGATTTCTGGCGCTTCCGAGAGGGCGAGGGGCTGGAGCATTTCTGGGAGTTCCTGAAGAACTTCGGCCTGGTCGGCGGCCTTGGCTTGGTCGTGCTCGCCCCGCGCACCCTGCCGGCCGCCGATTTCCTCGAGCATCCGCTGTCATCCACCTATGTCAGCGGCCCGCAGGCCGGCGACGTCGTGCCGACACCCTAACACCCGCCCGCGAGCAGCATCCTGTGCCCGTCTGGATCGCGGTGCAGCCCGGCGGGGCCGGCGGACAGCGTCACCCAATCTGTCAGCAGCGCGTTGGCCGGCACGGGTGGCGCCGGGCGGCCCGGCGGCGCGTAGCACAGCAGTTCCAGCCCGGGACCCGCCAGGGACGGCAAGCGCAGCCCGGTCACGCGGACCCGCGCGCCGGGCAGGCCGTCGAGCCGGGATTGCGCCGGGCTGTCGTTCCAGGACCGCGCCGCCACCCGGAAGCCAAGCCGCCGGTAGAAGCGCAGGCTGCGCGCCGTCGAGGCGACTGCCATCGCGCTGTGGTCGATGCCGAGGAACGGCCCTGATCCCGCGCCGGACGCGCGCTGCCACACCGGGCGTCCCTGGCCCGGCGGGAACTGGATCAGCTCCAACGGGTGCTCGTCGGGATCGCGGAACTTGACAGCGGTGACGGCGCCGTTGCGCGGCGGCAGGCGCTCCGGCCCGTCCGTCGAGATCGGGCGAGGCGACTGCGCCGCGAGCTGCCGCCAGGCCGCCGCCATGTCGTCCACCACGATGGCCAGGTGCTGGAACCACCCATCGTTGCTGCGGCTGTCCACCGGGTAGGGCGCGCCCGGCGGGTCGAAGCGCACGAGCACGATCTCCTCCCCCCCGAGGCGCAGCACAGCTTCCTCGGCAGTGGCGCCGGGCAGGCCGAGTTGCGCTGGCAACGCGGGATTGCCTGGCCCGCGCGATGCGAGCCGAAACCCTAGACCATCGCAGTAGAACGCGACCGCCCGGTCGAGGTCGGCCACCACCCGGCTGATCCGCACGATGCGGGCGGCTCCGCTGCGCCGTCCGCGCATCGCCAAGAAGCCCAGGCCGGCCAGCAGAACCAGCGCGCCGCGGGCGGCTTGCACAATCAGGCGACCAGCCGCTCCCGGATGCGGTCCGCCACCCGGAGCGCGTTGGCGATGATGGTGAGCGTCGGGTTCACCGCGCCGATAGACGGGAAGAAGCTGGCATCCGTCACATACAGGTTGTCCAGCTCATGCGCCTTGCAATCCAGGTCGAGCACGGAGGCGGCAGGGTCGGTGCCGAAGCGCAGGGTGCCGGCCTGGTGCGCCGTGCCGTTGAGCGGGATGTCCTTGCCGAGGTAGAGCCGCCGCTCGATCAGGTGCGGCCAGGCGCCCATCGGCAGCACCATGGCCTCCGTCTTGGCGCGGAGGCGCTTCGCCGCTTCTTCCCCGGTGTCCTGCACGTCCAGCACCACGCGGTTGCCGTCATAGTAGATTCGGTTCTCCGGGCGCGGCAGGTCCTCGCTTTGCAGCCAGAAGTCGATGGAGTGCTTGGCCATCTTGTCGAACGGCCATTCCGGCAGGAGCGGCATGAGGCGCTGCATCGGCGCCTCCCCGCGGATCTGCTCGCCGTGCGAGGTCGCGCACATCTGGATCAGGCCCAGCGGGTATTCCCAGTCCGGCGCGCCGAAGTAGTAGTCGCTGACCGCCAGCGTCTTCTGGAACACCGTGTCGTTCGGCTCCTTGAGCAGCGCCATCACCACGGACATCGTGTGCCGGACGTAGTTGCGCCCGACCTGGTCGGAGCCGTTGGCCAGCCCCCTCGGGTGCGCGTCGCTCGCCGAGCGCAGCAGCAGCAGGGCGGAGCTGAGCGCGCCGCAGGCGACCACCACGATGTCGGCGGAGTACTCCTCCGGCTGGTCGTCGCGGACCACGTGCACCCGGCGCACGCTGCGACCGGCGGCGTCGGTTTCCAGCCGGGTCACGTAGGCGCCGGTCAGCAGGGTGAAGTTCGGGTGCGCGGCCCGGGTGGGATCGACGCTGATCACCTGGGAGTCCGCCTTGGCGTTGATCGCGCAGGGAAAGCCGTCGAACGCGTCGCAGCGGATGCAGGGGCTGTAGGTGGTGGCGCTGCCGTCCGGGTTCTGGTCGAGCTTGATGCCGAGGGGCAGGTGGAACGGGTGCAATCCCTGGTCCGTCAGCACCTTCTCCAGTTGCTGGATGCGCGGCTCGTGCTGGATGGGCGGATAGGCGTAAGGGGTGCTGGACCACGGCTCGTTCGGGTCCTCTCCGCGCTGGCCATGGACATGGTACAGTTCCTCCGCCTGGCCGTAGTACGGCTCGAACACGTCGTAGCCGAGCGGCCAGGCGGGGGAGATGCCGTCCTTGTGCCGAATTTCGCCGAAGTCCCGCTCGCGCAGCCGCAGCAGCGCCGAGCCGTACACCTTGGAGTTGCCGCCGACGAAGTAGTGCAGGCCCGGATGGAACTGCTGGCCGTCGCGGCCATACCATGTCTCCTTCGCCTGGTAGGCGGCGTCCACGAACACGGTCTTGGAGTCCCAGTTGGCGCGGGAGCGGGGCAGGTAGCCGCCGCGCTCCAGCATCAGGATTCGCTTGCCGGTGGGCGCCAGCCGCTGCGCCAGCGACGCGCCGCCGGGACCGCTGCCGATGACGATCAGGTCGTAGTGGCCGTTGGGCATAAGGGGCCTTGGTGTTGCAGGTTGGGCGTTCCGCTGGGAACGGCGGGAGGCCGCCGAGGGTTCCCAGGCCGTCATGCCTGGCTGGCGCAGCGCCTTGCCGGCCTGCGGATTTACGGGACAGGGACAACCCAACTCCATTCTGGGTGTTGGATTTGCGACGGTTTGGAAGGGTGGCTTGCATGATCCACATCGAGAGAAAAACTGCGGCGCTCGCGTTGGCGGGAGGTGCCGCGTCCGTGCTGCTGGCGGCCCGCATGGACTCCCGCCGCGCCTTGCGGGCGGGCAAAGGCCGGGACGGACGCACCCGGCGGCACCCCGGGCCGCCGCGCTGCAAGGTCGTGGTGGTCGGCGCCGGGTTCGGCGGCCTGCAGGCGGCGCTTGGGCTGGCGCACCGGCAGAACGTCGATCTTACGCTGATCGATGCCCATAACCACCACTTGTTCCAGCCCTTGCTGTACCAGGTCGCGACCGCGGCGCTGTCGCCGGCGGACATCGCGGCGCCTGTCCGCGGCGTCATCCCCGCATCGGAGCATACCCGCGTGCTGATGGCGGAGGTCACGGGCGTGGACACGCGGGCGCAGCAGGTGCTGACCAGCGACGGCGCCGTTCCCTACGACGAGCTGATCATCGCCACCGGGTCAAAGCCCAGCTACTTCGGGCATGGCGATTGGGCACAGGCCGCCCCGGGGCTGAAGACCCTTGACGACGCGCTGACGCTCCGCCGCAAGATCCTTGAGGCGTTCGAGGCGGCCGCCGTTGGCAGCGCAGAGGAGCAGGCGCGGCTGCTGACCTTCGTGCTGATCGGCGGCGGCCCGACCGGGGTCGAGATGGCCGGCTCGATCGCCGAGCTGTCGCGGGACGTGCTGGCGCATGACTACGACCTTCTGCACAAGCGGGCCCGCGTCGTGCTGATCGAGGCCGGGCCGCGCGTGCTGGCCGCCTTCACGCCCGACCTGTCGGACAACGCGGCAGAGGCGCTGGAGGAGCTGGGGGTCGAAATCCGCACCGGCACGTCCGTGACCGGGATCGAGGACGGACTGGTGCATCTGAAGGAGGAGACCATCGCGGCCGGCACGGTGATCTGGACCGCCGGCAACGAGGCGACGCCGGCCGCCAAGTGGCTGGGGGTCAAGCCGGGCCATGGCGGCCGGGTCGAAGTCGGCCCCGACCTGCGCGTCCCCGGCCAGTCCAGGGTGGCCGTGATCGGCGACGCCGCCCTGGCGTTGGACGCGCATGGCAAGCCGCTGCCTGGCTTGGCACCCGTCGCCAAGCAGCAGGGGAGCTACATCGCCCGCGGCATCCTGCGGCGGCTGCACGGGCGGCGTGGCCCAGGGCCGTTCGCCTACCGGGACTACGGCACGCTCGCCACCATCGGGCGCAACAAGGCGGTGGCGGAGTTCGGACCCGTGCACCTCGCCGGCCGGCCGGCCTGGCTGATGTGGGCGGTGGCGCACATCTTCTTCCTGATCAATTTCCGCAGCCGGGTGTTGGTCAGCGCGCAATGGCTGTTCGCCTACGTGACCCACCAGCGCGGCAGCCGCTTGATCATCGGGCGTGCGGCGCGGCGGGTGGGGGATGGAGCGCCCCCCATGCTGCGCGGCGCTCAGCCGCCGGTGGCGAAACCGGGGTAGAGCGTCATGCCGCCATCGACGAACAGCGTGGCGCCGGTCACGTAGTCGGCGGCGTCGGAGGCGAGCCAGACCGCCGCCTGCGCAATGTCGTCCGGCTCGCCGATGCGCTTGTAGGGCACGAGCGTCATCAGGTCGGCATAGGCGGCCGGCGTGTCCCAGGCGGCGGTGTTGATCGGCGTGCGGATGGCGCCGGGCGCGATGCCGTTGACCCGGATGAAGTGCGGCGCCAGCTCCTGCGCGATGCTCTTCATCAGCATCATGATGCCCCCCTTGGACGCGGCGTAGTTCGCGTGGCCGGCCCAGGGGATCTGCTGGTGCACGGAGCTCATGCAGATCATCTTGCCGGCCGCGGCGGACACGGCGGGCACGACGCCGCGCCGCTTGAACTCGCGCGTGGCGGCGCGGGAGCAGAGGAACTGGCCGGTCAGGTTCACGCCGATCACGGTGTTCCACTGCTCAAGCGTCATCTCGTCGAACGCCGAATCCCGCTGCAGCCCGGCGTTGCTGACCGAGATGTGCAGCGTGCCGAACTGCGCGATGGCGGCGGCGAACATGCGCTCGACCTCCTCCTCCTTGCTCACGTCCGCCTGCAGCGTGATGGCGCGGCGGCCCATGGCCTCGATCTCGTGCGCCACGTCGTCGGCGGTTTCCGGGTGGGTGACGTAGTTCACCGCCACGTCGGCGCCGGCGCGGGCCAAGCCCAGGGCAACCGCCCGGCCGATGCCGGAATTGGCGCCCGTCACCAGCGCCGGCTGCCCGGCGAGCACCGGGTAATACGGCGCGGGCGGCGGTCGGCGGTCGGGCGTGGCGTTCGAGGCGGGATCCTTGGGATTGCTGTCGCTCACGACGGGCCGCTCCATGTCATCCAGAAGCCCACCTTGGCACGTCCTTCCGGTCCCGGCTAC
>CAXUJE010000030.1:5313-29220 GCA_964251035.1 uncultured Acetobacteraceae bacterium | reverse complement strand
TGTTCAAGCCGACCGAAGTGCTGATGATGCTGTCGGCGTTCAGCAACATCGAGACGATCCACGTCGCCGCCTACAGCCACCTGCTCGACACCATCGGCATGCCGGAGGTCGAGTACACCGCCTTCCTCAAGTACAAGGAGATGAAGGACAAGTACGACTACATGCAGTCCTTCCGGGTGGACAGCAAGCACGAGATCGCCAAGACGCTCGCGGCCTTCGGCGCCTTCACCGAGGGTTTGCAGCTTTTCGCTTCCTTCGCGATCCTGCTGAACTTTCCCCGGCACAACAAGATGAAGGGCATGGGCCAGATCGTCTCCTGGTCGGTCCGCGACGAGACGCTGCATTGCCTGTCCATCATCCGGCTGTTCCGCACCTTCGTGCAGGAGAACCCGGAGATCTGGACCACGGCGCTCAAGCAGGAGATCTACGAGGTCTGCGCGACCATCGTGGAGCACGAGGACGCCTTCATCGACCTCGCCTTCGAGCAGGGGCCGATCGAGGGGCTGAATGCCGACGATGTGAAGCGGTACATCCGCTACATCGCCGACCGCCGCCTCCTCCAGCTCGGGCTGAACCCGCTGTTCCACATCGAGGACAACCCGCTGCCCTGGCTCGACGACATGCTGAACGCGGTTGAGCATGCCAACTTTTTTGAGAACAGGTCCACGGAATACAGCCGCGCCTCGACTTTAGGAACATGGGAGGAAGTATGGTCTGAATCAATTGGTGACCACTGGCGGGTGGAGGGGAACGAGGTCCAGTCCGCATCCAGCCAATAGGAGCAGGAGCGTACGGGGGTTAGGCCCGGCTAGCCGGGTCTAACCCCGTACGCCGCCGATTTCTTACGGTTTCACTATCGAGATTGACCACTATTGGTGTCCACGCTCTGTTCCTGCCCATGGTTAGGAGTGGAGATGGCTTTGGAGACCGGGGACGTTCCGGACGTCAGGGTGAGCGCCTACCGGACCTTCGCTTCGTGCGACGGGGTAGCTGCCGAGAATCTGGCCCGCTCTCAGTTGCTTGCGGGTCTGCCGCTCCTCATGGACCGTGCAACTGGCGCGCTGATCGAGGTCGTGTTCCGCTATCTCCATCACCGATACGTCGCCCATAACGCGCTCACCCTGGCCTCCGCCACAGCGGCCGCTGACAACTTGCGGCTCTGGTGGGGATACCTGGGCTGGCGCAGGAAGGCGTGGGACGCGATTACGGCAGCCGATATAGAGGCCTACCGCCGAGGCCTCGAGCGGATTGTATCGGAGCGGACGGGGGTTCCCCTTGCGGACGGGACCATAGCTCAGCGAATAACACACGTCCTCGAACTCTACCGGTGGGCGAACGCCTACGGCCCGCTCAGGCAAGCTCCGGTCAACCTCAGCGACACCAAGGGTCGGAGCGGTGAAACGCACGGCATACCCGAACGTGAGCGCCCTCACTTACGAGGAGTGGCAAGGGCTGCGGCAGAAATTGGGTCCGCTGCCGAGTGACCACGATTACCACCTCAATTGAGCCTCGCAGTTAAGTGCAATGTGACACCTGGTGTCCAAAGCCGACTCACCTTCGCAAACTCCAAAGATGGGCACTGGCATAGTCAATCGAAGGCCAGACCAACTCAACCCAGAGTAGTTGTGAAAACTGCGTCTTATTGGGTTCCGGGGTGGTGATGGGACCGTCACGCAACCAGACCTGCGATGAGTCCGCCTATAGGGGAGTGCCCTCCTGCATTGCTATAATCCCAGCGCCGGCTGTCCGATCCGCGCAACAACGCCATACGAGTGTCAGGCCGGTTCGAACAGCGGCAGTTGTCGCATGCCGGGTACGGTGACCAGTCCCTTGTCCGTCAGCCGTATGGCAGGAATGACCGACAGCGGGATCAAGTTGAAGCCCATGTAGGGCAGCGTGCAGCCGGCGGCCCGCCATGCCTGCTTCAGCGCGGTCGTTTGTGCCGCGACCTCGGTTGCGCGCAGGTCCGACAGCAGGCCGGCTACCGGCAGCGGCACCATCGCCTGCACGACGTCTCCTGCAACCACCACGACGCCGCCGCCCGCCGCGCGGATGGTCTCGACGGCAAGGCGCATGTCGGCCTCGGCGCAGCCGGCGACGATGATGTTGTGGGCGTCGTGGCCGACGCTGCTCGCGACCGCGCCATGGCGGAGGCCGAAGCCGCGCAGCAAGCCGTGCGCCACTGCGCCGCCACGGCCATGGCGCTCCATAACCGAAACGAAACACAGGTCGTGCGACTCAAAGTGCGCACTCCAGTCATGCTCGCGCGCGAGTGCGACCACCTCGTGATGCAGCGCGACGTCGGCTGGATCGCGTATTGCGATCACGTTGGCCCGGCAGGGCTCCCCGGGCAGCGCCGGGGTCAGCACGTAGGTCGTCGGCAACGAGATGGTGCGGTACGCGGCGTCCGGATAGCGATAGCGCGCCTCGCTGAGCTGCCGGTCCAGGGCGGGCGTGACGCGGCCATCCTCGACCATCAGCGCGCCGCCATACCAGGTGTTGCGCACCGCCATCCTGTCATCAAGCAGCACTAGGTCGGCGCGCCTGCCGCCGCCGTGCCCGCCGATCTCGCCGTCCATGCCGAAGCGGGTGGCGGCGTGCAACGACCCCATGCTCCAGGCGGTCTCGCGCGGCATCCCGGCGGTGATCGCCTGCTGCACGACCCAGTTCTGGCCGAACATGAACAGGTCGTCGGCATCGCGGTCGTCGGTGCACAGGCAAACCCGGTGCGCGCTGACGCCGAGTTCGGTGACGGCGCGGATCGCGGCCGGAAGACTGTGCCACGGGGTTCCCGGCGGCCCCCCGCGCAGGAAAACCCAGACACCAGCCTCGACAAGGTCCTCAGCGATCTCGCGCGTCACTGCCTCGTGCGTGTCGGTGACGCCGCTTGCCGCGTAGGCGGCCACGAACTCGCGTCCGTAAACGTGTCCGCTGACCCGGCGACCACGACGCAACGCCTCGGCGACGATGCCGTGGCTGCGCGCGTCGCCGGCGCAGAGCTGCACGAAGTCCATCTTCTCACCGAGTGCAACCGCTTCCGGCCAACGGTCGAACAGGGCGCCGATCTTGGCAGGGGTCAGGTCGCCGCCTGCCGTCTCGAACTGCGGACTGGTGGCCGGGACTGTGCTCGGAACCGTCAAGAAGATGCTCAAGGGTGCCGCCCGCGCGTCCTCCAGCATCCATTCGACCCCCTTGGCGTCGCAGACGTTGCCAATCTCGTGGCTGTCGCAGAAGATCGTCGTCGTGCCGTTGAGCAGTGCCGCCTCGGCGTAGGCGCAGGCGGTCATCATGCTGCTCTCGATGTGCAGATGCGGGTCGACCAGGCCTGGGGCGAGAATGCCGCCCTGCGCGTCGTAGCGCTGCGCCGCATCGCGACAGGCGCCGGCCGGCTGCATCGCCGCGATGCGGCCTTGGCTGATCCAAAGCTCGCGATCCTCCAGCATGCGGCCGGAATAGGTCGACAGCACCCTGGCCCCGGTGATCACCAGGTCGGGCGCTGCCCGGCTGGAGGCAACCGCGGCCAGGTGCCGCGCCGTGTCGTGCAAGGGGGGAACGGAGAAGCGGGTCAGCGTCGCAGGAGATCGGTTCATGCACCGCACGCTAACGCCTCGGCTTGGGTTTGGCCATTTCTCTGGCCTTCCTAACCTTAGCTTTGGCCATTCAGGCGTCGTAGTAAGCTGCGCCAATCAGGGCGTTGATGGCGGTGCGGGGCAATTTGACGAGGTTTGACGCGGCCGCGGACGTGTGGAAATCTGATGCGTTCGCAGTTCGCGGCGCACCCGGGCCAATGCATCGCTGAATGTGGGCAGAGGCTTCGAATACCAGCTTTCCGTCCGAGGCGCCGAAGTTCCCCTGACATATAGGTTATGCGCCCGCAAGGTGATGAGTGAGAACAGCCCGAGCAACGCCGGCGTGGTTCGCGCGATGGCCGGGTCTGACCATTGGCGCCGGGTCTCGGCCCCGAGATGGCAGCGCACCTCGGCGAAGGTGACCCCGATCCACCAGCGGCGGACAGACCAGCGCAGGATGTCGACCACTTGTAAATCCTGTGGATTTCGATGCGGGTGGCGTTTGCTGGCAACGTCGCGAACCAGCACGTAGCGGATCGGCACGAGGCTGCCAGGATGGTGCCAAAGCGCGGTGCCGAAGACGATCTCGACCAGGCGTTCGTTACGGCCATACCAACCCGTTACCTGTAGGCGGTGCCAGCGTGTCTTGGGATCGGCCAGGTGCTTGGCCAGGGTAGCCTGCCGCTTGCCGACCACGAGTGGCCGTCCGATGATGCCGGGCCGGCGGTGCGCAGCCGGGCCGGCGGTGCGCAGACGAGTTGAACAGGCGGGCGTCGACACGCAGGCGGGTGATCACGCAAACGCGCCGCCGCACCGCGCCAGGACAAAGAAGGCCGTTCCATCAGCGTGTCCGCCGCGCCAGGCTCTGTCCCAGCGGCACGATTGATGCTGCGAGGAGGACGATGTCCTTGAGGAGGGACAGGCCGACATCACCAGATGAGATCGGCGCCGCGTTCGGCGCGAGGACGTCCGGTGTTGTCAGCAGGAAGCTGAGTGTCATCAGGTAGGCCGCGCACGCGCCGACGATCACCAGCCTTAAGCTGGGACGCCAAGAACCAAGCGCAAGCAACAGCCCAAATGTCAGTTCTAAGCTGCCTATAACCCTGCTGGCGCCTTGCCTGCCGAATACGTTGAGCAAGGAGGTAAGCGGGTTGTTGCTGACCAGAGGTGCAATGCCCGTAAAATCGACGAGAGTAAACTTCTGTGCATCAAATACGAAGAATATCGCGATAAGCAAGAACCGTAATAAGTGTCCGGCATTCCCCAAGAATGAAAAGGGCGTCGCATCCATTGTTGTCTGGGCAAGACCTTCGAAAGTTTCTGGTATGTCCTTTAACCCCTTTTATGCCGTCAACAAAAGTATTCAACTATCGTTCTGGATATGGCTTGTCTGTCTTCCAGCATTAGCGAGCTATGCCGGAGTTTGGGTGACGCCGTGATCAGGCGGCGTTCTGTGCTGGCGTGTCGGTGACTTCGACGCTGTTGCGGACTGTGACACCTGGGTACGACTCCACTCCCGTGCGCGTGCGAGCTTGATGAAGGCGTCCGCCGCCCGCACGGCCGGTCGGCCGGCGACTGCGACGAGCACCACGTCGTGCGCTGCCTGCCCGGCCACGGGCCGCCGGTCCAAGCCATCCGGCAAGACAGCCCTCTCGGTCGAGAACGCAACGCCCAGCCCCGCTCGCACCAAGTCCGCCGCCTGCCCCGCCGTGTCCGCCCGGTGGCGCTGGGCTGGGAGAGCGTCATGCTCCTGCTGCGCCTGCACGAGCAGCCCCGCCATCCGGCAGTCCGCCGCTCGGCAGACCACCGCACCGCCGTCCAGCGCTGCCAGCGGCACGGCGCCAACCGTCGCCAACGCATGGCCGGGAGGGATCAGCAGCGCCGCCTGGTCCGTGAACAACGTCCAGCGATGCAGCCGCTCAGGCAGTGCCACCCCGCCGGTTACGACAGCCGCGTCCAGCGTGCCGTGCAGCATGGCATCGCACAGCTCGGCGCTGTCCGCATCCGCCAGGCTTAACTCAAAGCCCGGCAGGTGCGCGGCCAACTCCTTGAACAACGGCATGAACGCCGCCGCCGGCACGTCGGGGGCAAAGCCCAACCGCAAGGGAGAGGCCGTCTGCAGCTTCATCCCGGCCGCGTGCTTCTTCGCGCACTCCGCTGCGGCGTGAGTTTGCTCCAGCAAAGGCAGCATCGCCGCCCCAAGCGGGGTCAGTTGGGTCAGCGCCCGTTCCCGAAGCAGCAAAGGGCCGCCCAGCTCGTCTTCCAGCCGCTGGATGCTCCTGGTCAGCGCCGGCTGGGTGGCGTGGCAGGCCTCCGCCGCCCGCGTGAAGTTCAGCGTGTGCGCTAGCGACAAGAAGTAGCGGATCTGCGTCAGGTCCATTAAACGAAAAACCTTATGCTTGCGCCTGAGTCCGTCGAACGTCTCAAGACTGCCAGGCCTATGTCCCGATCAGCCTGAGGCCGATCAACCCGGCCGGGACGGGGGCCAAGCCGACGAGCAGAGTCTTCGCCGTAGCCGCCAGCAAGGGGAGTCAGCCTTAATCGCCCGACGCGACGGGGCTGATCGTGATCTGTCCGATCGGCTTGCCCGGGTCGAACTTGAAGCCGGCCGGGATGTCGGCGTCGCCGCGAAGGCCGGCGTGGCGTGCGACGACACCGTTCTCCGGGATGTGGCCGAGGCCGCCCATCGTGTCGGCCTTGGACTCGGTATCCTTCTCGGTGCCAGCGTCGAGGGCGTAAACCTCGACTGTGGCCGGCTTGGCAAGGTCATACGCATCGAACGCATCAAGGCCGGCAAACCCGTCGTTGGTATGCCCAAGCATCCAGCCGCCGGACACCAGCGGGTGCGCCGCGTCCACGATCAGCTCCACCCGGCGGCTCGTGCCGGGCAGGTTGGGCAGGCCGACCGCGATGTCGCCGAACGTGCGCCCGTCATCGTTGACGGTGGTGCCGAGGATGAATTCCGGGTTGCCGTTCTCGGCAAGCACCTGGACCAGGACGTTGGCCGGCTTGCCGAGTTCCCAGAGATGGAACCCCCGCACATGCGCCTCCCACAGGGCGGACGACATGTCCTGGGTGCCGGACAGCTCCCGGTATTCGATGCCGACACGGCGCCCGTCATGCGCCGCGTCCTTCGCATGAGTTGCGGGGGCAACCAGCACCGTGACGGCGGCCAGCAAGGATGTTCTGAACAAAGGTGACATGAAGCGCTCCTGTGAATGAATAAAGCTCTGCGCGAGGCCGCAGCCGATCGCTGGCAGACACTTGCATCGGTAGGGCCGAATGCTGCGTCCTGGGCGGACGGTCTCGCGTCCGCTCATTCGGCAGCCTCCGCACGCAAGGCATGCGGCGCGGCCTTTCGGGCGGACAGGCTCCGGTAGATGGCGAGGTAGTCTTCCGCCATGCGCCGGGCGGTGAAGCGCGCCTCGAAGGCAGCCCGCACTGCCGCGCGCGGCAGTGCGCCCAGGCACGCAACGGGGCTGCGACCGCCCCAGCCTCGTCCTCAACGATGAAGCCCGTACGGCCGTCCTCGACGATCTCGGGGACGGAGCCATAGTTGAACGCGACCACGGGCGTGCCGCAGGCCATGGCCTCGATCATCACCAGGCCGAACAGCTCGGGCCAAGAGATCGGCATCAGCAGCGCCAGCGCGCCTGACAGGAAGGCGGGCTTCTCCCGGTCTGTGATCTCGCCCACGAGGTCCACGCCGCCGGCCAGCATGGGGCGGATGACCGCCTCGAAGTATGGCCGGTCGGCGTCGCTGACCTTGGCTGCCATCAGCAACGGGATGCCGTAGGCGCGGGCGACGCGGATGGCGCAGTCCGGTCCCTTCTCCGGTGCGATGCGCCCCAGGAAGGCCAGGTACTCGGGCCTGACGCCTGGCTGCGGCGTCAGCAGCCTTGGCGGCAGACCGTGCAGGACGGTGCCCACCCAATGCGCCTGCGGCAGCGCCCGGCGCTGGCTGCCGGAGATGCCGACGGCGGGAAGGTCCGAAAAGGCGCTGAACATCGGCTGCAACTCGGGCAGGTCCAGCCGGCCATGCATGGTGGCCAAGAACGGCGTGCGCTGCCGGCTGAACAGGCTAAACGGCCAATAATCCGTGTGGAAGTGCAGCAGGTCGTACTCGGCCGCACGGCGGCGGACGGTCTCCATCAGCAGCATGTGCAAGGCGACGGTGTCGCGGATGGACCGGTCCAGCCGGAGCGCCTGCGGCCACACGGCCTCAAGCTCGGCTGATGTCACCGAGTCTCCGCTGGCGAACAGGGTGACGGCGTGGCTCATGACCACCAGTTCCTCGGTCAGGAACGACACGACCCGCTCCGTGCCGCCGTACAGCCGGGGCGGGACGGCCTCGTGCAGCGTAGCGATCTGGGCGATGCGCAAAGAATTACTCCTGGAAGCAGGGCGAACGGTTGCCCCCGGCACAGGATGGCTTCGGCACACCACCTAGGGGTGGAGTGGCGAGGGCACGGCGGATTTGCCGGACCCGCGCCGTTGCGCTGACCACGGGAAGAACGCCCTGCTCCCATGCTTGCAGGAAGCGCAGGTCGTCGGCGCGGGCGAGGTCATAGGCACGTTGGGACGGCATGGTGAGCGCTCCCGATTGGTCCTGCTGCTGGCTGCTGCTCATTCGAGGACGCCTCGAGCCTGTGATTGCCGAACCCACCCGGGTTCGTTCGAGCTTCTTGGCGTATAGGGGAAGGAACCGTCGGGGGAGGCTCGGAAACTACCTATGGCCTGGATGCAGGGCCATTCAGTTCTGATTACGCCGTACCGAGGGCGAGCAGTTGATCGAAGCCACCTGTTGCACACTAAATTACAGGAAACAAGAGAGTCGCCACATTGTCTGTTTGCAGGACACGGCTGCCTGATGTTTGTCAGAAACGTTGCTTTCTTACATTGCAAGCGTTCTACTGTTCTGCCCAACCATGAAGCCAATCTATTACGACACCGCTTGAAATCTGTGTATGAGGGAGTCGGGCTATGATTGAGGCTGAGATGGCGTGCGCCATTCAAAACACCGTAGGTGACGCCTTGCGGCGCTCTGCCAATCGCTTCCGCGACAAGACAGCCCTGGCGTTCGCCGATCGTGGTTGGACCTACGCCGAGCTTGACCTCGCGGCGGATCGGATCGCGCGGCGCCTGCTCGCGCTTGGCCTGCAACCCGGCGACCGCGTTTGCGCCTATGGCCGCAACTCCGACGGCTACTTGCTCGCCTGGCTTGGTTGCGCGCGGGCGGGCCTAGTCCATGTGCCTGTCAGCTACGCCCTGACCGTAGAGGAGCTGGGCTACGTCGTCCGCCAGTCGGGGGCGGCGGCCCTGCTTTACCAACCTGCCCTCCGCGAGGTGGTCGAGAACGTGCGCGGGCGCACCGGCATCCCCCACACCGCGACGCTTGATGCGGGCATGGAGAGCGAGGCGGAGTTCGACGTCCTCGCGGCAGCCCAAGACCCCCGCTGGGGCCAGCCGGGCAACCCGCCCCCTGGCGAGACGGTTCGGGATGAGGACCTGGCCCAGCTTTTATACACAGCGGGCACGACCGGCCGGTCGAAAGGTGCCATGATGACCCACCGGGCGCTGATGGCCGAATATGTGAGCTGCATCATCGGGCTCGAACCGAAGCACGACGACCGGGCGCTCGCCGCATTGCCGCTTTACCACGCCGCCCAGATGCACTGCATCGTCATGCCGGGCCTCCTGGTTGGCGCATTCACGCACCTTATCGAGACGCCGGTTCCGGCCCTCTGCCTCGAGCTGATCGAACGCGAGCGGCTGACGACGTTCTTTGCGCCGCCAACCGTGTGGATCAGCCTGCTGCGGCACCCTGACTTCGACCGCCGTGACCTTGGCTCGTTGCGCTCGGTCCAGTATGGCGCGTCGATCATGCCGGTCCCTGTCCTGCACGAGTTGCGGCGGCGGCTCCCTGGTGCGAGGCCATTCAACGGGTTCGGCCAGAGCGAGATTGGGCCGTTGGCGACGGTTCTCAAGCCGGAGGAGCATGAGCAGCGGCCCGGCTCAGTCGGCCGCCCGGTGCTGAACGTGCAAGCCCGCGTGGTGGACCTGGGGATGCGGGACACGGCTCCCGGCGTCGCCGGGGAGGTCGTGTACCGCTCGCCGCAGTTGTTGCTGGGCTACTGGGGCATGCCCGAGGAGACCGCGCGTGCCTTCGAGGGCGGCTGGTTCCATTCAGGGGATGTCGCGACCATCGACGAGGAGGGCTACCTGACCATCGTTGACCGTACGAAGGACCTCATCAACACCGGCGGCACCCTCGTCGCGAGCCGAGAGGTGGAGGAGGCTTTGTTCACGCATCCCGCCGTCGCCGAGGTCGCGGTGATCGCGACGCCCGACCCGAAATGGATCGAGGCGGTCACAGCTGTGGTGGTGTTGCGGGAGGGGGCTGGGCAGAGGCTGACCGAACAGGTTGAGCAGAGCCTGATCGCTTATGTCCGTGAGAGGCTTGCGCCGTTTAAAGTCCCCAAGCACGTGGTCATCGTGGAGAGCCTGCCCAAAAACACGGCGGGCAAGATTTTGAAACGCGAACTGCGGGATCGCTACGCTGGAACCAGCACGGCAGCGCTGCGGCCACTTCAACTTGGTTCCAACGATGCTCCGCGATCTGACAACTGAGCAAAGAGCCTTTGTGGATCAGGGAATGCACAAGCATTCCAGACCGTGTGGAAAGGCTGGCCGGCTCGGGTATGGTTTGGATAGGATCGTCGGACGCATCACATCGAAGGCTGCGCCCGCGATCAGAGCCAACTCTTGCCGTCTCGGGTCGACGACTACGTGCATGCCGAAAACCCGGTCCGGTTCATCGACGCGTTCGTCGACGGCCTTGACCTTCAAGATGCTGGCTTCGCGCGGGTGCAGCCAAAGGAGACCGGCCGGCCCAGCTACGACCCGGCCGACCTGTTAGGGCTTTCCATCTGCGGCTATCGCAACCGCGTGCGGTCCAGCCGCCGGCTTGAGCGACCTTGCCGAAGCAGCGCGAGTCCTCGACCGCCACAAAATACCGTCCCAGCTCCTCGACCGACATGCTTCACTACCCCGCAATCGCGAAGGCGCGTCATCATACGTCAGGGAGCGACAGGCGAGAGAAATCGTATGCACAGGCCCTGCGGAGGAGGGGGCGCGGAACGGCCACGACCGCGCTGCGCCAGCCCGTGGTGGAGGCATCCGCCGCTGGCCGGCACGCTGTTTGGCCTATGCGGCGCCCCAGGCCGGTGCGCGGCATTGAAAGCATAACCAACCGGCATTTCCCGCGCCGATGGCCGCTGCCTCACTATCCTTACGGGCCAGAACGGCCTGAACACAGGAGGCTCCACCATGCTGACACATCCTGCCAAGGCCAGCGCGAACGCTGCAGGCATCCGCGTCGCGGGCGTCGTCGCCGGAACGCTCGTCCTGCTTCTGGCCCTGCTCGCCTTTGTGCGGCCCGAGATGATGGGCATAACGACGATGCACAAGCTGATGGCCGCCGTGGGCTTCTGAACGTCTTTACCAGAGCGGGACAACCTTGCTGAACGGGTTCCTGGCAGCGCTGCGGCGGTCGCGCGAGACGGCCGAGATCAGGGCGGCGTACGACGAGTTCCTGGAGCGGCTGGACGCTGGGCAGGTCGTCGCTGAAGCCTGCAAGCCCGGCGACCGGATGCCCGGCTTCCTGTTGCCGAATGCCGAGGGGCGCCTGATCGACTCCAGTGACCTGCTGGCCCAGGGGCCGCTGGTGGTGACGTTCTTCCGCGGCGGCTGGTGCCCGTACTGCTCCGCCACCCTGGAAGCGCTTGAGGCGGTGCTGCCCGAGCTCTCGCGCACCGGAGGCGCGCTGGTGGCGATGACGCCCGAGACCGGCGGCCGGGCGCTGGCCATGAAGCGCGACCGCGGCCTGCACTACGAGGTGCTGGTTGACGTGGATCTGGCCATCGCCATGGCGTTCGGCATCGTGTTCCGCATGCCGCCGCTTTACGCCGAGCTGCTACGGAGGCGAGGCATAAACCTGGCCGAGCGCAGCGGCAACCCGGCCTGGCTGCTGCCCGTTCCCGCCACGTTCCTGGTCGGCCAGGACGGGCTCGTGCTGCGGTCATGGGTGAACATCGATTTCACCCAACGCGCCGAGCCGACCGAGATCCTCGAAGCGCTGAACGGACTGCAGGCCTTCCGAAGCTTTTGAGCGACGCGGTCCGGCAGCGTGGCTCCGGCCCTGTCCGCGGCGTGCGGCTGTGACCGCGGACCAGGGGCGCCTGGATGTGCTTGAGGCGGTCTGGCGCTGCCGGGTCGTCGCAGGGGTTCTGGTGCTGCTGCACCTGGGACTGGGCGCGACCCCGCGGGCGGTGGACCTGCTGATGCGCTCGGGCAGGACGGCTCCGCCGCGGCCTGGCTCGGCCTGGGAACCGGCACGGCCTGGCTCGCGCTCAACGCCTGGTTCTGGTCCGGTTTCGCGCTGGCGCGGCCGGGGTCGCCGTGCCGCGGGCGTTTCGCGGCCGCGCTGCCTTCGCTGCTCGGCGCCGCGTCGCTGCTGGTCGTTGCCGACGTGCTGCGAACGGCGGCGTCCAGCATCCCGGAGGTGATGGGATCGCGCAGCGGCAGCGTGCGCCTGCTTGCGGCGTCGGCTGTCCTCGGCATGGCATGCCTTCCCTTCCTGGCCCTGGCCTGGCGCTCCGGCCAGGTCAGCGCACGCGTGGGAACCATGCCCAGCCTTGGACCTGCGGCGCTGCGCATGCTGGCGCCGAGCGTCGCGGTGGGCATCGCGGGCTTGGCAGGGTTCGCTGCCGACCCTGTGCGTGCCGCCAGCGCGCTGCACCCGGCCTCCACTGTCCTGCTCACCGCGGCTGGGCTCATATGCGGGGGCTCGCTGCTGCTGCCGTCACGGGCGGCCTGCCACCCTTGGGGCGGGGTCGGGCAGGCGGCAAAAGGGGCGCGACATGCGACCAGAGGTCGTCAGAAAGCAAAGGCTTGGCCATGACGCAAAGATCGGCACGGACCCGCCTACTTTCCAGTTTTGTTAGGCGCTCTAGGCTTGGCTTTGGCCATTTCCGGCTGGCCTGAGGGTGTGATGGGCGGCGGAGCGGGCGGTGCGTTAAGCTGGCACGTCCCCGCCAAGAGACATCGCCATGCCCTGCCTGCCGCCTCGCTTCGCCGCAGTGATCCTAGCGTTCGCGCCGCTGTTCTTTCAACGAAGTTGGCGGCACGCTGAGGTGCTGCTGACCGGTGCCATCTTGGCGCCAGGAAAGCGCACCGTGACCAGCCTTTTGCGCATCATGGGCCTTGCGCACGAGCGACGGTTCGTCAACTACCATCGCGTGCTCAATCGTGCCGAATGGAGCGCGCGAGCCGCATCGCGGGTGCTGCTGGAACTGCTGCTCGACGTTTTCGTGCCGACCGGGCCCGTCGTGCTGGGCGTCGACGACACGATTGAGCGCCGACGTGGCAAGCGCACCGCAGCCAAGGGCATCTACCGCGACCCGGTGCGCTCCAGCCACGGGCACTTCGTCAAGGCGAGCGGCCTGCGCTGGCTCAGCCTCACGCTCCTGGCCCCGATCCCCTGGGCAGGGCGAGTGTGGGCGCTGCCGTTCCTGACGGCGCTTGCCCCCTCGGAGCGCTACTGCCAAGAGCGCGGACGGCAGCACAAGAAGCTGACGGACTGGGCTCGGCAACTGGTGTTGCAGGCCCGCCGCTGGCTGCCCGGTCGCCAACTGATGGTGGTGGGCGACAGCGGCTTTGCGGCCCTGGAACTCCTGGCAGCGCTTAGCCGCCGCGGCGTGGCGTGCATCACCCGCCTGCGCCTCGACGCTGCGCTTTACGACCCGGCGTCGCCCCGCTTGCCCGGCACCAACGGACGACCCCGGACCAAGGGCAAGCGCTTGGCAACTCTGTCTGCGGTGCTGGCCGACCCGGCCACGCCATGGGAATGCGTCACAGTAACGGGATGGTATGGTGGCGAAGAGCGTGTCGTCGAGATCAGCACCGCCACCGCCGTCTGGCGCCATAGCGGGATGCCTGTTGTCCCAATTTGCTGGGTGCTGGTGCGCGATCCGTTCGGTCGCTTCGATCCGCAGGCTTTGCTGTGCACCGACCTCGCCCAGAACCCCGTGCAGGTCCTGCGCTGGTTTGTGCAGCGCTGGCAGCTGGAGGTCACCTTTCACGAGGTGCGCGACCACCTCGGGGTGGAGACGCAGCGCCAATGGTCGGACCAGGCCATCGCACGCACAACGCCCTGCCTGCTCGGATTGTTCTCCCTGGTCACCCTGCTCGCAGCGCAGCTGACGCCGCAAGCACGCCAGGCTGTCGCGACCAGCGCGTGGTATCGCAAGCGCCGCCCAACCTTCTCCGACACGCTCGCCGCCGTGCGCCGCGAGTTCTGGCGCGAACAGGGTTTCGCCATGTCCAACCCCGCATCGAACATGCAGAAACTCCGACCAGCACTCCGCAAAGCCATCACCTACGCGCTCTGCAATGCTGCATGATGGCCAAAGCCAAGCTAAGTGGGTATCACGTCGGGTCTCCCCATGTCGTGCCCGGTTTTCCGCTGAGTGCATTCGGCGCAGCGAGTTGAATGACGCCGTTGCCGGGATGGACCCTCTGTCGGAATTTGGTTGTCGAACAACTCCGTCCGGCGGACGTTACGAATGAGATGGCGCGGCGTCCTGGCCGGCGCACCCACCCGCGCTGGGGCCGGCGGCGCGAAGCAGCGCCAGCGCGTCCAGGATATGGCCCGGCTCCAGGCGCCTGCGGTAGTCCACCTCCACCATGGCGAGCGCGACGTGCCCGTCCCTGCCGACGACGAACGTGGCGGGCACCGGCAGCTCCCAGCTGTCGTCGCCGTTGACCTCCGGCAATGCCATCCCGTTGGCCCGCAGCGCGGCCCGCAGCTCCTCCGGCAGGGCATACACCAGGCCGAAGGACCAGGCGGCGGCGTTGCCGACGTCGCTGAGCACGTCGAATGTCAGCGCGTTCGCCTCCTGGGTCGAGAGCGAGCCGTCCGGAGCCTGGGGGGATATGGCGATCAGGCTGGCCCCCAGCGCCGTGATCTGCGGCAGGGCCGCCTGGTATGCGCGGAGCTGGATGTTGCAGTAGGGGCACCAGCCGCCGCGGTAGAACGCGATCACCACTGGGCCGAGACGGAGCTGATCCCGCAGCCGCACGGTGCCCCCGGCCACGCCGGGCAGCGTGAAGTCGGGCGCCTGGTCCCCGGCACCCACGGCGCTCTCCCGCGCAAAGCTGCGGCGCAGGTCGTCGATCTTGTCTTGGTACAGCGCCGCCCGCCCGGGCGGGGCGGTCTTGGCCCATATGGAGCGGAACTGGTCGAGGTCGTGTTGCAGGCTCATGGTGTTGCTGCTCCCATTGTGCTGTCTGAGGATGCGGTGCCGTCGACGGCGAAGCTGGTCGAAGGGGTCGTCATAGGCCACGCACACGCCGTTGCAGTTTGCGGTTCCCGGCTGGCATTGCTGCATCTGCCGAGTTCCGGAGCGGCGACGCGCGTATCATCCATCGTATGTGCTCCTCGTGCCGGGCTTCCGGCAGACTCTGTCAGGCAGCAGGAGGATCGTATGCACGGCGGCTGTAGGCCAATGCCGGTGCGTTATGGAAACCATGGGCCGGGGGAGGCGGCCATGCCCTGCCTGAACCGGTTGCTGGAGACTGCAACCGGTGATGGATGGGCTATCGTTGCGAGCCGCCCCTGCATCGGCAAGGCAGCAGCATATGGCATGAGAGCTCCATCTGCCCCCTCCCGAACAAGGGAGGCCAGGGCCAGCGGAACGCCCCGCCTCTCGCGCTGGCGGGTGCAAAACGGGGCGGACCGGCGAGGGCTCCCGACGCATGATGTCAGTGCGCCGGGCCGACCATGAACGGCAGCGTGCCGTTCAGGATGGCGCCGTCGCTGGCGTGGGCGGACCAGTCGAGGGTGTAGCTGCCCGGCGGCAACTGCCCGACGGAGTCGTACAGCACGCTCGGCTGCGCACCCAGGCGGACGGGCACCGTGCGCCGCGCGCCGCCGGCGTCCGACAGCATGAAGCGGGACGCCTGGTGATCCAGCGGGTGGTCGAAGTGCAGGGCAAAGGCCACGCCGGACCCGCTCATCACCTGGTTGGGCCGCGGCTCCGACCCCATGAGGTGCATGGCCTCTATCCCGGCCGGTGGCGCCGCGCGCGCCAAGGGACTCACGAGCGTTGCGGCAAACGCGGCGGCAAGCCGCAAGGAAAGGTGGCGCATGGTTGTCTCCGGAGCTTGAGGACGCCGCGCGTCAGCCGGGCGGCACCGCCGTCGCAGCCAGAAGCCGGCCATCGTCGGCCTGCAGCAGCAGCGCCGTCCGTTCCCCGGCAGGCTGCGGGGCGTGCAGGCTGACGGCCGCGCCGCGCCAGTTCCCAACCGGGGTGATGGAGCGGACGACGTTGACCTCCGTCAGCGTGCGCCCGCCATTCTCGCCGCCGGCGACGCGGGTGGTATGGGCCGGGTCGAACCCGACCAGCAGCAGTGTTCCCGCGCCGTTCCCGGCGCCTGCCTCCAGCACCAGCCCGGCCGCGTCGCGTCCTAGCCGGAGCGGCACCGCGGGCGGGGTGGCCGCCGCGGCCTGGATCGCGGACAGCACCTCCGCCCGATCCGACCCTACGGCCTGATGCCGCCCGCCTGCGACGAGTTGCGGGGTGTACACGCCGTCCCGCCGCCACAGCTCGGCGTAGCGGCGCTGGCGGCTGGTCGCGGCCGGCAGCGAGTAGGGGTCCTTCCAGCCCAGCCGGTCCCAATAGGTCACATGGAAGTCGAGCGCCAGGATGTCCGGCCGCGTCCGTGCCAGCTCCGCCAGGAGCGCATCGGCCGGCGGGCAGGAGGAGCAGGATTGCGAGGTGAACAGCTCCACCACGACCGGCCCTGCGGCGGGTCCGGGGGCCTGCCCGGGGTCGGCTGTCCGGCCGGATGCCGGGAGGAGGAGGGTGGCGGCGAAGGCGGCGGCGATGCGTCTGGCTCTCATGGGGGCACCTGGTTGCGAAAGCGCCAACCCTGGACCAGCCCAGCATCCCACCGCCACCCTGTCCACAGGCATGGTTTCCATTCCGCACCGGCATTTGCTCTGGCGGCCTGCAAGCCGCTGCGTCCTGGCGCCCCTCACGCTGCTTCAGCAGCGGCAGCGGTGGCCCACGGAGAGCAGCCGATGAACGCCTCGCCCAACCTCCGACGAGGCCGTTCCAGCCCGGCAGCCGCCGCGCGGGCCGGCGCGGCAGCGCTGCGGGCCAACCGGCCCGAGTACTTGATGGGGCATCGAGCCTGGGCATGCTCATGCTGGTCGGCGCAGCGGCAGCGCTGCTCCCGCTATCCGGGCCGGGCGGCTGGCAGCAGGTGGCCGGCGGCGGAGCCGTCGCGGCGACAAAGGCGTTGCTGGTCTACTCGCGCTGGGGCCGCCAATCCGGCGCCCACTTCAACCCCAGGGCTGTTCAACGCTGCTTGGTCGGCTGTATTGGGTCCGCCTTGCACGCATCCCGGTGAAGTATCGCGGCGTCGAACGGAGACAGCGAACCCCCGGAAGGATTTGCGCGGGTTCGCCGGACATCGTCACCTTCATCGACGTCCACCGCCGCAGGCTGAATGCGGCCTTCGGCCTGAATTGGCGCCGAGCACCCGCGCATACCGCCGTCCGCTGCATCCTCCAAGGGCTTGACCCGGCTGCGGTGGAGGGGACTTTCCGCCGCCATGCCGCGCTGCTACAGGCGCCGCGTGCCACGCCTGGACAGGCCAGCGTCGCGCTCGATGGCAAGACACTGCGCCGCAGCGTCGAACCGAGAGGTTCGCCGGACTTTGGCAAGTTCCGCGAGCGTGCTGCCGCCCAAGTGCTGAGCGCGTTCGCCACCGACACCGTGCTCGTGCTCACACACATCGACGTCGAACCGAGAGGTTCGCTGGAAACTGCTGAGAAGTCCAAGGAGAGCCCGGCAGCTCAGGCGCTCTTGGCTGAACTTGGCATCGCCCAAGACACCCTGGTCACGCTCGACGCACTGCACTGCCAAAAAACATTTCGAAGTCGCCGCAGTAGCCAACATCGTCCTGATCGTGGGTGTCAAGAACCACCAGCCAACGGTCAGGGCTTTCGCATCAAGCGACAGGCATTTGGTTGAGGATGTCGGCGAGAACCCGCATGTCGAGCACCGCATCTCGCATGGTATGGCGGATGGAGTTTTTTCCTGTGACGATACGGACTGCGTTGAGGGCCACGCGCTTGAGCGTTGCGCGGTTGCGCGGGCCGTGGTCGCGCCGCACGAGTGACGCGTCCTCGCTCATGCTGACGTCGAGGACCCAATGCAGGTTGTTCTCAACGGCCCAATGACCGCGCGACAAGGCGAGCAGGCGCTCGGGCGTATAGTCGTGTCCGAGCAGATAAAGCTGACTGTCCGTGGTTGTCGCGCCGGTCCGCTTGCAGATGCGGATGCGGTCCACACGGCCGATGGCCGCCAGGCCGGGCCATTGATGGGCGGCCAGCCAGGCGATGTCGGTGGAAACACGCGCCCTGCGCGTCTCGACCCGGCCGTGCCCGGCGAACCTCTCGGTTCGACGCCCGGCGTCGGTGTCCTCGTGCTCCAGGACGGGTGCGAGCGGGTCGCCCAGGAACGTTTCCACGTCTTGGAGCAGCACCGCCTGGTTGCCTTTTAGGGCCATGACGTAGTGCGCTCCAGCCTCGTGCAGCAGCTTGGCGCTGGCGCGTTGCGTGTGCAGCGCGTCCACCGTCACGTCGCGCCCGCGCAGGTCCAGCAGCCTGAGCAGTTCCGGAAGGGCGGTGATCTCGTTGGACTTGCCGTCCACGGCGACCTGGCCGATGCACAGGCCGACGTCGGTGGCGAATGCGTGCAGCAGGTGAAGGGCTGGGACGCCATGCCGGGCGTCCGCGCTGCCCCGCACGGTCTTGCCGTCAATGGCGACGGGACCCGCGGCTCCAGCCGTGACACGCCGGGCAAGGTCGGCGAGCACTGCCTCGAACTGTTCCGGCTTGATAAGCCGGAACAGCCGCCCGAACGTGTCGTGGGACGGCGTGCCGTCTTGATAGGGCAGATACCGCCGCAGAAAGCCGATCTTGGCCCTGGCGAACTGCGCGTAGCCGTCGCAGCACCCAAACCCGCACAGCGTCGCACAAAGCGCCGCAAACAGGATCTCCGCCAACCCGTGAGTGGTCCGGCCGACCACCCGCGGACCGTCGATCCCGGTGAAAAGCTTGCAAGCAGATGGACCCATGGCGCACGTCCCTGACATGCGCGAACACTATCGCCCGGCTATGCCGGGTCCAGCATCATGCCCCACCCCGCACAGCGCTCAGCACGACAGAAGCTTTGGTGCGAAAGCCCTGGCCAACGGTAGTGCCTCAGTTTGAAATTCGGGTTTGGGTGGTAAGCGGTTCGGCCGCTTTCGGTAGAAAGCAAGGGGGGCAGCCGCACAGTTGAGCTTCCATTTCTCTCGTGATAGGCCCATGACGCTGGGCATGGCCATGATCTCGCCCTCGCCGCTCCGCATCGCCGTGCTTGGGGCCGGAAACATCGGCAGCACGTTCGCCTTCCAACTGGCCCGCATCGGCCATCATGATGTCACCGTCATCGCGCGGCCAGGCTCCGTGCGGCTGGATCAGTTGCGACGTGACCAAGCGATCATCAACGTCAAGGGCGAGCGGGCAAGCGTCCGCGTGGCCGACACGCTCGACGGGCAAACGCCGTACGACCTCGTGATCGTCACGCTCCTGGCCCACCAGGTGGACGCGGTGCTCCCGGCCTTGCAGCGCAGCGCGGCCACTTGCATCCAGTTCATGTTCAACACCTTCGATCCGGAGCGCCTGCAAGAAGCCGTAGGCGCCGGGCGTTGCGCCTTCGGCATGAACTTCGTGCAGGCGACGCTGGACGGAGACGGCAAGCTCAAGGCGACAATCGGTGCTGGCGGTCAGAAGACCCTCATGAACCGGCAACGCTGGGTCGACGTGTTCAACGCCGCGGGACTGCCTGCCGCCGTCGAGCGCGACATGCCCCTTTGGCTTCGCTGCCACGTTCCGCTGTGTGTCGCGTTCGAAAGCGTGTCGGTGGCTGGCGTGCGGCGCGGAGGCGGCGCGTCGTGGGGAGAAGCGCTCGTCCTGGCGCGCGGCGTCCAGGCGAGCTTCAAGCTGATCGAAGGGCTTGGCCATCCCGTCTATCCCAGGACAAAGAAGCTGATGGACCGCTCCCCGGCATCGGTGGTGGCCGCCATGCTCTGGTCCATGTCGCGCGTCCGGTCGTTCCGCGAGTTGCTGGCGACGGGCAAGGCTGAGTGCGTCGCCCTGGTGGACGCCATGGTGGCGGCCGCACCGCTCGCGAAGGGGCCTGTCGCCGTGCTCGACATCCAGGCCATGAAACCGTCGTAGCGAGCCGTTCCGGAGCGCCGCGATCTTGCGGCTCCGGCCTGTTGCCGACGCAAGCAGCGAATGCGCGTGGGCTGAAGTTGCCAACCGGGATGCCATGTTCGGCCGCTTCCGGCGAGAAGCGTTCGACGGCTTAGCGGCCGACTTCGGGTCGGCACCAGCCATTCAAACTGAGACACTACCCAGCCAACCCTGCACCAGCAGATCCAGGGAGTCGCGACCATCATGGAACCGCTCCGCTCTACCCACAGCCACGACGAGCGCCGCACCGTCGCCGTCTTCGACCCCGAAGGCAAGCTGGCCGACACCGACCGGCAGCCGCACGTGGCCGCCATCATCCGGGTCGAGCGCGACGTCCACATCCGCAACGCCCAGACCGGGCTGCTGCGCCATTCCGCCGAGACCGTTTTCTACGTCGCGAACATGCCGGTCACTGCCGCCCGTGCCGCCGAAACCGTCCGCGCGCATTGGAAGATCAGAATACCTCCCGTCACAGCCGGGACGCCACCTTGGGCGAGGACCGTTCGCGCATCCGCACCAACCCCGGCGTGTTTGCCCGCCTGCGCAGCTTTGCCTTCAACATCATGACGGCAAACCGGACCGACACGCTCGGCCAGGACCGCTGCCGTGCCGGCCTCGCAAGCATCAAGAGCCTGCTCAAAGTACTCGCTGTTCCATAACGTTGAACAGCCCTGACTTCAACCCGGTCATGACGTTCGCGTTCTTCATGCCCGGCAAGGTCCGGCCGCGGGATGCCTTGTTCTACACCGTGTTCCAGCCCGTGGGCGCCACGGCCGCCTCGCTGGTGTTCAGCCTGTTCGAGGTGCAGGCGTCGGCGTTCAGCCTGAACCCGGTGCGCAGCCTGGTGCCGGCGGTGCCGTCGGGGCATTGGAACGGGGGCTGGATCTTACTGCTGGCGCCTCCGGCCGGGATGCTGCTGGCAGCTTTCGTCAACCGCCGGGTCATCCCGCTGCCGCCGGTGCTGTGCGCGAAGCTGATGCACGACGGGTCCACCCGCTGAATCCGCTCCGGCTTCCGGCCGATCCGGCGGCCGGCCCCGGGGTCTGTCCTGCCTCCTGCGCCGGGTTGATGGAAACCATGACGCCTCTTTATTGGCCCGCTCCGGCGCAGCGTCCGATCTTCCAGGTGTCGCGCGGCTGTCGCGCTTCTTCGCAAAGGTTCACTGCCATGACGTCCAACCCCGTCACCGACACCTGGAACTTCCTGATCGGCAACACCGGTGACTACAACAACCTTGGGCCTGCCAAGTACATCCCCGTCGCCCTGTTCCTGGCGTTGCTGGTGAGCAGCGTCATCATCGCGGCGGTCAACTGGTCGCGCGACCCGGCGCAGCGCACGGGCAAGCACGTCGCCATCTGGCTGATGCGCGCCGTCACCGCGGGCCTGTGGTACCAGGGCTCCATCTGGAAGCTGCCCCTGCCGGTGTCGGACGCCTTCACGTTCTGGACCGGCGCGCTCGCCAAGTTCACGGTGCTGCCGTTCGAGGCCCCGCTGGTCCAGCACGTCCTGCTGCCCGGCATCGGCGTCCTGCAGCCGCTGGTTTACCTGTTCGAGGTGTTCCTGACCGTCTCGCTGCTGCTGGGCGTCGCGGTGCGGTTCGCAGGCGTGATGGCGATGCTGTTCACTGCCCACCTGTGGCTGGGCCTGTACAACGACCCGACCGAGTGGGCCTGGACGTATGGAGCCATCATCGCCGCCCACGGCATGTTCGCCGTGACCGAGGCTGGGCGAAGCCTGGGTCTGGACAACCTGCTGCGCGGGCAGTGGGCCGGCGCGTTCAACCACCACCCGGCGCTGCTGCGGGCCTACCGGCTGGCGTCGTAGCGGCGCCCGCCTGCATCCTCCGCCTGAACTTGTCGTCCCCTGGAAGCACCTGACGTGACCCGGCTTTCCCTCTTCGGCATCGGCGCTCTGCTCGGCACTTTGTCCCGAGTGGCGCTGCGTTCCGCGCCTCCCGTGGCCCAAGCCGAGGCTGCCCTGCGGGCGCCCGCGCTGGACGTGGCGCCGGGCGGGCCTGCGCTGCGAACAGCAGTGTTCGCCGGCGGGTGCTTCTGGGGCGTGCAGGGCGTGTTCCAGCACGTGGACGGCGTGGTGCAGGCAGTGTCCGGCTACAGCGGCGGCGACGTGGCCGACCCCGGCTATTTTCGTGTCGGAACCGGCGCGAACGGGCATGCCGAGCCCGTGCGCGTAACGTTCGATCCGGCCCGCGTCAGCTACGGCGCGCTGCTGCAGGTGTTCTTCTCCGTCGCGCTCGACCCGACGCAGATGGGCCGGCAGGGGCCGAACCGGGGCACGCAGTACCGGTTCGAGCTGTTCGTGGACGGGCCGGAGCAGGCGGCGGTGGCGCGGGCCTACGTGGCGCAGCTCGATTCGGCCTGGGTGTGAGCCTGCTCCACGGACGCCTCGTTGTGGTTGGTCGATGCCGCCACCTTGGCACACGGATGCCGTCAGGGAGTGTCCACCCCATCACACCCCCAGGGCGGTGTAACCTTCGTCCGCAACCGCTCGAATGAGCCGTCATGGGATCGCACATGCTGGGCTTGGCCGTGGAAGGGGTAGGCTGGTGGCCCGCCCGGACGTTTGCCGCCCTGCCTTCTTCAACCTGGCGGCACGGAGACGACATGGCTGATAGCGCGTGGAGCGGCCTGATGGTTGCCGCCCAGGCGGGCGACGCCGTCGCCTACCGTACCCTGCTGACTGAGATCGGCGCCTGGCTGCGCCGCTACTACGCACGGCGCCTGCCGTCGGCCTTTGTTGACGACACGGTGCAGGATACCTTGCTCGCTATCCACCAGAAGCGCCATACCTACGACCCCGCCAGGCCTTTCGAGCCGTGGCTCGCCGCCGTCGCCCGGCACAAGTGGATAGACCGGCTGCGCGCGCAGCGGTCGGCACCGACCGCGGCGCTGCACGACGACCTGGCCGTGGGGGATCACGGGGACGCGGTCACGAGCGCCTGGTCGCTGGAGGCCCTGCTGCGCCAGATCAAGCCGGCGCAGGCCGAGGTGATCCGCTTGGTCAAGTTGCAAGGGCTGAGCATCGAGGAGGCAGCGGCCCGCACCGGCCAGTCGGCGTCCTTGGTCAAGGTGAACATCCATCGCGGCCTGGGCCGGTTGCAAGCCTTGGCAGGGAGCCAATCCGATGCCGAGTGACCCGTTTGTGGACCGCCTCGTGGCAGACCTGAAACCCGTGCGCCGGCGCAGCGCGGCGGGTGACGCGGCACTGCTGGCGCTGGCGGGCGCGGCGGAGCTGGCGCTGTTCCTGGGTCTGGGCTTCATGCGGCCGGACATGCGGGCGGCGATGGAGCAGCCGTCGCTTTGGTGGAAGCTGTGCAGCCTTGGCATTATCGCAGGGGTGGGCGCGGCAGTTGCGGTGCTGTCCCTCAACCCTGCGGCCTCGCCACGTCAGGGCCTGCGCTGGCTGGCGGCGCTAGCGGCCCTGTGCCTGGCAACCGGGTGGCTGATCGACGCCGCAGGAGCCGGAGGACTGCCGGTCCTGCTAGAGCGGCTGCGCTGGCACGACGGCCTGGCGTGCATGGCGAAGATGACGGCGCTGTCCGCGCCGGCTGTGGTGGGCCTCTGCCTGCTGATGCGGCACGGCGCGGCAACTGACGCGGGGGGCACGGCGCTGGCGTCCGGCATCGCCGCGGCGGCCTGGGGAGCATTCGTATTCGTGTTCGCCTGCCCGTTTGACGACCCATTGTATATCGCCGTGTGGTATGCCGTGGGCTGCGGGTTGGTCACTGGCTTTGCCCGGCTGGCATTGCCGCGCTTGGCGCGGTGGTGAGCGTGACAGCAGCAACGCCGGCTTCCTCACCTTGTCGGCTGCCGTTCCTAAGCCGCAGCGTCCAGCTTCTCCCAGTCCTGCGCCCGGGCGAGCTTGATGAACGCATCCGCCGCCCGCGGGAACGGGCGGCCGGCGACGGCAACCAGCAGCGTCTCATGCGGCACCTGCCCTGCCACG
>CAXUJE010000030.1:390-5303 GCA_964251035.1 uncultured Acetobacteraceae bacterium | reverse complement strand
CGATGCCAAGCCCGGCGCGGGCCAGGTCAGCCGCGCCGCCCGGCGTGCCCGCCCGGTGCCGCTGCCCAGGTTGCACACCATGCCTCTGCCCGGCCCGCGCCAGGAGCTGCGGCATGCTGCACCCCGAACCGCCGCAGATCACCGCCGCGCCGTCCAAGGCGGCCAGCGGCACCGCGTCGTCCCCGTCCAGGGCGTGGCCGGGCGGCACAACCAGCACGACCTCGTCCGTGAACAGCGGCCACCGGTTCAGCCGCTCCGGCAGCGCCGTGTCCCCGGTCACGACAGCGGCGTCCAGGGTGCCACGCAGCAGCGCCTCCGCCAGTTCGGCGCCAGGCGCATCCTGCAAACTGAGCTCGAAGCCAGGCAACCGAGCGGCAAGCTCCCTGAACAATGGCGCAAAAGGGCCGCCCGGCACGTTTGGAGCCAGGCCGACCCGCAAAGGGGAGGCGGTGTCCCGCTTCATGCCGGCGGCGTGCTCCTTCGCGCGCTTGGACGCGGCGTGGGCCTGCTCCAACAAGGGCAACATGGCCTGGCCGAGTGGTGTCAGTTGCGTCAGCAGCCGCTCCCGCAGCAGTAGGGGGCCGCCCAGCTCGTCCTCCAGCCGCTGGATGCTCTTGGTCAGCGCGGGCTGGGTGACGTGGCAGGCCTCGGCCGCGCGGGTGAAGTTCAGCGTGCGCGCCAGGGTCAGGAAGTAGTGTATCTGCGTCAGGTCCATCGCCTCAGCCTCCATGTCCGACATGCCTGGCGCGAACGCCCGGACCAGCTTGGGTCCGGACCTGGACCCAAGCTGGCCCTGATTTTGTCCGAGCGGGAATGCCTGCGGCCACACAGGCTGCCGGCTGCCGCACCGCTGAAACCCTGCGGCCCTCAATGGCGCACTGTCATGCCGCCTGCAACGAACAGCCGTCGAGACCCCGCCCGGCCAAGGCCAAAGGGCAGCCGGCCGCCTTCCCCGGCCAGGGCTGCACCGGTTGGCGCGGCAAACAAGGCGGTGGCGAACAGGATAGCCTTCAAGGCAGTGCTCCTTCTGGAACGGGAGGTGCGCCGACATCGGCGCAGGCTCCAGCCATGAAGGGTCATTCGGGACGGAGCCGCCCGAAGTTACACAACCGGGTACAACCAATTCTCGGCGCGGCCCGCGTCAGCGGAGCGCCGCTTCCAGTGCGGCCAGCCCTGCCGGGACGCCCGCGTGGCCGAAGCCGATGCGGAACCGGTTCGGCGGCAGCGCCACGAGGTCCGAACAGAACACGCTGGCCGGCAGCAGCAGCACGCCCTCCTGCTCCGCCATGCGGCCGACGAAGCGCTCCAAGCTCTCGGCACCCCGCAGGCGCACGTACCCCATTACGCCCCCGTCCGGCACCATCCAGTCGAACAGCCCCGCGTGCCGCGCCAGCATGGCCTGCACCAGCAGCAGGTTGGCATCCGCCAGGCTCCGGTTGCGGCCGGTGATCGCCCCGGTCGCCTTGAGCGCAACGTTGGCCAGCACCTCGCTCGGCCCGGCGCTGCACACCGACAAATATTGCCGGAACGCCGCAATGCGCCCGGTCAGCCCGGCATCCTGGCACGCAACCCAGCCGATCCGCAAGCCCGGCAGGCCGTATGCCTTGGACAGCACGCCGATGGACACGCCGCGCTCATAGGCCTCGGCTGCCGGCGGCAGGCGCCGGGCCGGGTCGCGCTCGGTCAGGCGGTAGACCTCGTCGCTCACCAACCAAACACCGTAGTGCCGACACAACGCAACCAGCGCCTGAAACCGCTCCGGTTCCAGCAATTTGCCGGTGGGATTGTTGGGAAAGCTGATGCAGACCACGCGGGTGTTGGCCCTCATGGCCGCTGCCACCCTTTCGATGCCCAACGACCAGCCGTCCTCGGCGTCCAGCGCCACCCCCGTCACCTCGGCCAGGCCTGTCGCCAGGGTCTCCACAGACTGGTAGCCCGGAACGACGACCACGGCGTGGTCGCCGGGCTGCAGCAGGGCGTGCAGGACAGTATACAGCCCCTCCTGCGCGCCAGCGAAGCACACCAGGTCCGCGGGGCCGAGCCCGGCATAGCGCCCGGCGATGGTTTCCCGCAGCCAGGGGGCGCCCAGCGGGTCGGTGTAGGACAGGCGCAAATCCCGCCACCGCGCGGCGTCCCCGGCGTCTGCCAGGAGCAACAGATCCGACACGGCCATCGTCTCGCACTCGGACGCGCTGAGGTGGTGGAGGGTGCGGCCGTGCAGGCGGGCCATCAGGGTGGACAGTTCCAGTTCCCGCCCCGGTAGGCTGGCATGGCGGAGGTCGGCAGGGCTGGCGTGCCGGGTCATCGCTTGCGCGTCGTGCCGGACGTCAAAGGCTCCACCGCAGGCCGCAGCCCTGGCAGGGCTTGGGCGGGGCGTCGCCGACGAGGGCGGCGCGGAAGCCCTGGTAGGCCGGGCTGTTCCAGATCTCCCGGAGCGTCTGCTGCGTCGCGTCGCCCAGCGTGTAGGTCTCGTAGCCGCGGGCGGAGAACGGGGCGATGCAGCAGGGCAGCGCCCGGCCGTGCGCGGTGAAGTACATCAAGGACCATGGCCGCCGGCAGGTCGCCCAAGGCTTGTCGTCCGCCGTCCGCTTGAGGCTCAGTCCCGGCTCGGTCGCGCCCGAGGCGTCGAGGGTGACGCCCAGCTCGCGCCCGATCGCCGTGGCGTCGGCGATCACCGCCTCCTCCTCGGCGCGCGTCTGCTCGAACAGGCTGCTGTCCGGGCGCGCCATGCCGAAGCCCTGCTCGTCGAACACCAGGCGCTGCAGGTGAACCTCCCGGACCCCGATGCGGGCCGCCAGGCGCACGAACTCCGGCAGCTGGTCCACTGTCTCCTTCAGCCCCGTCAGCCACAAGGACACCACGGGCGTCGCCGCCCCGGTCGCCGCCTGCAGGTTGGTGAAGGCGCTCACGTTGCGCACGATGCGGTCGAACATGTCCTTGCCGCGAACCTTGAGGAACGTCGCCGCCTCCGCCGCGTCCAGCGACACGCGCAGCTCATCCAACCCGGTGTCGATGATCTCCCGGTGCCTGCGCGGCGCCAGCAGCGTGCCGTTGGTGTTGAACAGCACGTGCGTGCCGCGCGCTTTCAGGTAGCGGACCATCTCCGGCAGGTGGCGGACCAGCATCGGCTCGCCCACCCCGTGCAGCACCACGCGGGCGACGCCCGGCACCTGGTCCACGATGCGGCGGAACAGCTCCATGCTCATGTCCGCCGGCGGCTCCAGCGCCTCGAAGGTGCGCGGGCAGGTCTCGCACAGCAGGTTGCAGCGGTTGGTCACTTCCAGGTACAGGCAGACCGGCGGCGCCTCGGCGACGCTGTCCCGGGCCGCGACGGACTCGAAGTAGCGGCGCGCGTCGAGCGCGGCCGGCGGGGTGGTCGCAGACATTCAGGAGCCTCCAAGAGTGGCGTGGAGCGGGTTCAGGCGGGCGGGCCGCAGCAATTCCCAGGCCAGCAGCCCGGCAAACGGCAGGAACACCACGGCGGGCCACAGGACCTGGTCATGGTCCGGGTCCAGGTACATCGCTGGGGCCGCAAGCGTCAGCCAAAGCGCGCTGGCCCGCGGCGCCAGCACCGCCGGCCAGGCCAGCACCGCCAGATACCACGGGTAGTGCGGCGAGAGTGCGGCCATGGTGGCAGCACTGAGCCACAGCGCATCGGAGCAGACCGCCACGGCACGGCGCGCCGGGTCGGACGGCAGGGGACGCCGCGCCACCGCGACGGCGAGCGCCGCCAGCCCCAGGAGCGCCAGCGCCAGGTAGCCCGGCCCGGCCCAGGACGGCAGCGGCCCGATGGAGGCAGCCAGCCGCAGCAGGACCACGCCGCCATCGGCCAGCCGCTCCTCCGACGCATAGCCCGGCAGGTAGCCGAGCACCCGCCAGCCGACGCCCGCATAGCAGGCGTAGCCGACAGCGATCACCGCGCCGCAGGCGGAGGGCGTGCGCCAGTCCCAGCGCCGCCAGAGCGCCGGGAACAGCGCCGCAGGCAGCAGCTTGCACAGGACCGCGAGGCCCAGCGCCCCGCCGGCGAGCGCCGGGCGCGCGCGGACCGCGGCGACGATGGCCAGGGCGGACAAGCCGACCGCCGCCGCGTCGATGTGCGCGCCCCCCGCGAACTCCCACAGCACGAGGGGGTTCCAGGCGTAGATCAGCACCCGCTCGGGCGGCAGGCGGGCGGTGCGCAGCAGCAGCAGCGCCGCGCCGATGGCCAGGAGGTCGAACGCCAGCATGGCGGCCTTCACGCCGTAGAGGCTCGGCCAGACCCGGGCCACCGCGGCGAAGATGGCCTGGGCGAACGGCGGGTAGATGGTGGGCGCGGTGTCGGCGCGGTTGATGTTGGGATACACCGCCCTGGCCCCCACGCCCTCGTCGCGCAGCCCCGCCAGCTCCTTTGCCGCCGGCAGGTAGCGGTAGGGATTGATCCCGGCCGCCTGCACCCGGCCGTCCCAGACGTAGCGGTAGGCATCGGTGGACTGCAGCGGCGGCGGCAGCACCGTCACGACGCGCATGGCGGCGGCGAGCAGCAGCACGGCGATCCAGGCCCGCCGCCCCAGCGCGGACGGCGCCGACGCGACAAGCGCCACCGCCGCCGCGTAAAACACTCCGGCAGCAGCGGCCCAGACCACGTAAAGCTCCGTCCGTTCCCGGGCCATCGCGCCCACGTCGTCCGGCATACGCAACCCGGCGCCGCCCAGCAGGCACAGCACGATACCGGCGCCGAGGGGCGCCAACGCCAAGCTCCGCATGCCCCCCCGCATCATGGCCCCGGCGGCGCCGCGCGCAGTCGGTCCGCCAGGCCCAGTCTAACCACGCAGCGGGCCGTGGCCGGCGCCGCGAACGGCCTTTCGGCGCCCCTTGCAGGTCCAGCGATGTCCCGCACCAGCCGTTGCAGGCCGTCGCGGTCGTCGATGTCGAAC
>CAXUJE010000030.1:0-380 GCA_964251035.1 uncultured Acetobacteraceae bacterium | reverse complement strand
GCGCCGGCGGCAGCGGCCCAGGCCACGTAAAGCTCCGTCCGCTCCCGGGCCATCGCGCCCACGTCGTCCGGCATGCGCAGCGCGGCGCCGCCCAGCAGGCACAGCACGATGCCGACGCCGAGGACCGCCAGCGCCAGCGTCCGCGTCCCTGGCCGTATTATGGCCCCCCGCATCATGGCCCCGGCGGCGCGGCGCGCAGGCGGTCCGCCAGGCCCAGCCCGGCCACGCAGCGGGCCGTGGACGGCGCCGCGAACCGCCCCTCGGCGCCTGCCGGCCCGGCGATGTCCCGCACCAGCCGTTGCAGGCCGTCGCGGTCGTCGATGTCGAACCAGGTGCCCAGCCGCTCGAGCGGGAGCCTGATCTCCCCGGCCCGCTCGGCC
>CAXUJE010000029.1:18597-29907 GCA_964251035.1 uncultured Acetobacteraceae bacterium | reverse complement strand
CTCCTCCCGCCATCGACGCTCCTTGAAGACATCCGTGCGGGGCCGCGCCCGGCGCCGCGCAGGCCCATCAGCACCTCGTGGTCCGATGATCCGGTCCGCAGCACGATCAGGCTGGCGGCGTGGCGGGCGAACACGGGACGGGCGACGGCGGGGCGGGCGAAGGCAGCGCGTTTCGCTGGCGGCTCGAAGCTCACGGTGGGGTCCGTCCTATCATGGGTCTGCCGACAGCGCGGCGTCGCACGCCGTATAGCAAAGCTGCTGCCCGCCCAAAACCTCAGTCCGGGCTTCCCGCAAGGCCGCTGCCCCAGTCCGCAAGTTGGCACATCAGTTTTTTAACACGCGGCTGCATCCATTTGATGCGTCCAACGGTAATGGGGAGGTTGGAGCAGAGATGATGTTTGTGACGGCTCCAAGCTGAAAGCATCATCAAGAAGGAAAAAGAACGAATGGAGCCACCATGTCTACGGCCCTGACGCTTGCATTTGCGTCAGATCTCGCCGTATCTGTCCCTGCACGGGTCATAGTCGGTGGTGCGCTGAACTATGCCAGTAAGGACATCGTTGACGACGATGTTAACTTCAATGGGCACACAGCGCTCGTTACGGCCTGGGACGACCGGATAAGGGCCGGCGGGTGACGCTGCGCTAGCCGGCCCCGCTTGCCGTCCTCCACACCGGCGGCGATGATGCCGGAATGATGGACACCGCTCCAGACGAGGCTCATTCCGATGAGGTTGCCATGTTGCTGGCGCGCTGCGCGCAGGCGGACGGCGTCGCCTTCCGCCGACTCTATGATCTCCAGTCGGCGAGCCTGTACAGCGTGGCGCTGCGGATCACCCGCCAGCCGGCGCTTGCGGCGGATGCGGTGCACGACGCGATGCTGCAGGTCTGGCGCAACGCCGCCCGGTTCGACCCGGCGCGGGGCAATGCCCGGGCCTGGCTGCTCAGCCTTGTCCGCTACCGCGCGCTCGACTCCGTGGCCCGCATCGGACGGGAAGGGTTCGGCGGCGAGGTGCCGGAGGTTGCCGACACGGAGCCTGATCCACTCGACCGTTTGCTGGCGACCCAGGAGGGCATGCTGCTACATCATTGCTTGGACGAGATCGACACCGGCCGCCGCAGCCTGGTCCTGCTCGCCTTCTTCGAGGGGCTGACCCATTCGGAGATCGCCGAACGCGTCGGCCAGCCGCTCGGCAGCGTCAAGTCAGGCATCCGGCGCGCGCTGCTGACGCTCCGCTCCTGCCTTGGCGGATCGGCATGATGCCGTCCGATCCCGGCGGTCCCGCCCCAGACGATCCATCCTTCGACGACCCGGCGCCGGGCGACCGCGACCTCGACGCGGCCGAATACGTGCTGGGCCTTTGCACGCCGGACGAGGCGCGCGCCATGGAGGCGCTGGCGATGCAGGACCCGGGCGTCGCCGCCAGCATCGTCGCCTGGCAGAACCGCCTCAGCCCGCTCGCGACCGCCGTGACCCCGCAATTCCCGCCGCCGGAGCTGTGGCAGCGCCTGGCGCTGGCGACCGGGCTGCAGAAGGTCGTGCTGCGCCGCACCGTGCCGCGGCGCAGTGCCTTCGAGAAGGCATGGCGCAGCCCGGCGCTCTGGCGCAGCACGACGTTCGCGTCGCTGGCGCTGGCCGCCGTGCTCGCCTTCTTCGTGCTGACCCCCAAGCCGCTGGCGCCGGAACCGCTGCTGGCGGCGTTGGCGCCCCAGGGCAGCCCCGGCGCGGTGTTCCTCGTGCGGGTGGGGGAAGGAGGCCGGGCCACGATCACCGCCGTGGGCCGGCTCAACATCCCGCTCGACCGCACCTTGGAGATGTGGGCGCTGCGGGAGGGCGCGCCGGCGCCGGTCAGCCTCGGCCTGCTGCCGGGCGGCGGCCGCACCCTGCTGCGGGCGAACCTCGCCGCCGGCACAAGGCTGTTGGTCAGCCAGGAGCCGACCGGCGGCTCGCCCTCCGGTGCGCCGACCGGCCCGGTGGTGTATTCGGGCCTGCTGATCAACGGTTGAGCCGGTTAACGGTTGAGCCAGGGGCTGATCCGGCTGCGAAAGGAGGCGGCGGATGGCGGTTGCTGCCCTTGACGGAGCGGTCCCGGCCGCTCATTTGCAAGCAATCAGGACTGCCCAGGTCCGATTACAGGTTGCATCATGCTCAGGCTCTCGAAACTCACGGATTACGCCGTCGTCGTGCTGATCCGGCTGTCGCATGACGAGGCGGTGCAGACGTCCCCCGGCATCGCCGCCGGCATCGGCCTGCCCGAGCCGACGGTGGCCAAGGTGCTCAAGGCCCTGGCCTATTCGGGATTGGTGAGCAGCCAGCGCGGCGCCCGCGGCGGCTATCGCCTGGCCCGTCCGCTCTCGGCCATTCCTGTCACCGACGTGGTGGCCGCCATTGACGGCCCGATCGCGCTGACGGCCTGCGTGGAAGGGTCGGGAACCGGTTGCGAGGCGGAGTGCCTGTGCCCGGTCCGCGGCCGTTGGGACCCGGTGAACGACGCGGTGCGGCAGGCGCTCGCCCGCATCACCCTCGCCGACATGGACCGCAACGTCCCGCGCGCCTTCCAGGCGCGGGCCGCGGCCCAACCTTCCGAAGATCTGGCTTTCACCCTTCTTTCTGCCGAGTAGGTCCGCATGCCCGCAGTCACCGAGACGATCGACACCGTCCACTCCCTCACCCAGTCCGGCTACAAGTGGGGGTTCGAGACCGACATCGAGATGGACATCGCCCCCAAGGGCCTGACCGCCGACACGGTCCGCATGATCTCCGCCAAGAAGGAGGAGCCGGAGTGGCTGCTGGAGTGGCGCCTGGCCGCGTTCGCCGCGTGGGAGGCCATGGTTGAGCCGAACTGGGCCAAGGTCGGCTACCCCAAGATCGACTACCAGGACATCCACTACTACGCCGCCCCTAAGCGCCCGGCGCCCAAGAGCCTCGACGACGTCGATCCCGAGCTGCTGGCGATGTACGAGAAGCTCGGCATCCCGCTCAAGGAGCGCGCGGTGCTGGCTGGGGTCGAGGGCGCCGGCATGGAGGGGGTGATCGGCTCGGGCAACCCGAACATCGCCATCGATGCGGTGTTCGACAGCGTGTCCGTCGCGACCACCTTCCGTGAGACGCTGGCCAAGTCCGGCGTGATCTTCTGCCCGATCAGCGAGGCGGTGCGCGAGCATCCGGAGCTGGTGCGCAAGTACCTCGGCACCGTGGTCCCGGTGTCCGACAACTACTTCGCTGCCCTCAACAGCGCCGTGTTCACCGATGGCAGCTTCGTGTATATCCCCAAAGGCGTGCGCTGCCCGATGGAGCTGAGCACGTACTTCCGCATCAATGCCAAGAACAGCGGCCAGTTTGAGCGGACGCTGATCATCGCCGATGACGGTGCGCATGTCAGCTACCTCGAAGGCTGCACCGCGCCGATGCGGGACGAGAACCAACTGCACGCCGCGGTGGTCGAGCTGGTCGCGTTCGATGATGCGACGATCAAGTACAGCACGGTGCAGAACTGGTATCCCGGCGACGCCAACGGGCGCGGCGGCATCTACAACTTCGTCACCAAGCGTGCCGCCTGCCGCGGGGCGCGTAGCAAGGTGAGCTGGACGCAGGTGGAGACCGGCTCGGCAATCACCTGGAAGTATCCGAGCTGCGTGTTGCAGGGCGAGGGCAGCGTGGGGGAGTTCTACTCCGTCGCTGTGACCAACAACCGGCAGCAGGCCGACACCGGCACCAAGATGATCCACATCGGCAAGAACACCCGCAGCACCATCGTGTCGAAGGGCATCAGCGCCGGGCGGTCGGACAACACGTACCGGGGCCTGGTGCGCATCCTGCCGCGGGCCAGCGGGGCGCGGAACCACACGCAGTGCGACAGCCTGCTGATCGGCGACCAGTGCGGCGCGCACACCGTGCCCTACATCGAGAGCCGCAACCCGACGGCCAAGGTGGAGCACGAGGCGACGACTTCGAAGATCGCCGAGGACCAACTGTTCTACTGCCGCAGCCGCGGCCTGTCGGAGGAGGACGCCGTGGGCCTGATCGTCAACGGCTTCTGCAAGGAAGTGCTGAAGGAGCTGCCGATGGAGTTCGCCGTGGAGGCGCAGAAGCTGCTTGCTGTTTCGCTTGAGGGATCGGTCGGATAATGCTGTCAGTCAACAATCTCGCGGCGCGGATCGAGGAAAAGGAGATCTTGCGCGGCATCAGCCTCGACCTGCCAGCCGGTCAGGTGCACGCCATCATGGGGCCGAACGGGTCCGGCAAGAGCACGCTCGGCTACGTGCTGGCCGGGCACGAGGGCTACGAGGTCACGGGCGGCACCGTGACCTTCGGCGGCGCGGACCTGCTGGCGATGGAGCCGGAGGAGCGTGCGGCGGCTGGGCTGTTCCTGGCCTTCCAGGCGCCGCTTGAGCTGCCCGGCGTCAACAACGCCAACTTCCTCCGCACGGCGCTGAACGCGGTGCGCTGCGCCCGCGGGGAGGCCGAGCTTGACGCGGTGGGCTTCCTCCGTTTGGCGCGGGCGGAGTCGAAGCGGCTCCACATGCCGGACGACATGCTGAAGCGCAACGTCAACGTGGGCTTCAGCGGCGGCGAGAAGAAGCGCAACGAGGTGCTGCAGATGGCGATCCTGCGCCCAAAGCTCGCTGTGCTCGACGAGACCGACAGCGGCCTCGACATCGACGCGCTGCGCATCGTGGCGGACGGGGTGAATGCACTGCGCAGCCCAGAGTTCTCGGCACTGGTGATCACGCATCACCAGCGGCTGCTCGACCACCTGGTGCCGGACCGCGTGCACGTCTTGTCCCAGGGCCGCATCGTCCGCTCCGGCGGGCCGGAGCTGGCGCGGGAGTTGGAGGCGAACGGCTACGCTGGCGTGGTGGCGGACGCGGCATGAACCAAGTGCTCCACAACGGCGCCGACGCCTACCTTGCGCGTTACCAGGGCCTGCGCGGCCGCCTGCCCGGCGACGCCGCGATCCGCGCCGCCGCCGCCGCCGCGTTCAGCAAGGGCGGGCTGCCCAGCATGCGCGACGAGGATTGGCGCTACACCAGCCTGCGCGCCCTGGCCGAGACCGACTTCCAGGAGCCGCTGGCGGAGGTGTCCACGGCGCCCATCCTGGGCGAGACCACCGACGCGCCGCGCCTGGTGCTGATCGACGGCCGCTACCAGCCGGGCCTGTCCACGCCGCCGATGGGTATGACGGTCACGCCGTTTTCGGAAAACCCGTATTTCGGCCGCCTGCCGGACATCGCGCGCCCCATGGCGGCGTTGAACACCATGCTGGCGGAGGACGGGGTGCAGCTTCACGTCGCCGCCGGGGTGGATGCGGGTGCGCTTGTGTTGCTGTCGGTGGCGCCAAACGGCCACCGCCCCATTGCGTTCCATCCGCGCCACAGCATTCATTTGGAAGCGGGCGCCAAGCTCACGGTGCTGGAGATCGCGCGTGGGGAGGGGGCTTACCTGCACAACGCCGTCACCGAGGCGGTGGTGGCTGCTGGCGCGGTCCTGACCCATATCCGCCTGCAGGACGAAGGCCCGGACGCCTTCCACGTCAACACCACCTTTGCCGAGGTGGCGGAGCGCGGCACGTATGACGCCTTCGTGCTGACCCTCGGCGCCCGGGTAGCCCGCACGGAGATCCATGCCCGGCTGATCGGGCCGCACGGCATGGTGCACCTGAACGGTGCGCAGTTGCTGGGCGGCCAGCAGCACGGCGACATCACCACCGTGGTCGCGCACGACGCGCCGAACTGCGGCTCGCGCCAGACGATCAAGAACGTGCTGTCCGACCGCTCGCGCGGCGTGTTCCAAGGGCGCATCGAGGTCGCCCGGGCCGCGCAGAAGACCGACGGCTACCAGATGAACCAGGCGCTGCTGCTCTCGCCGCAAGCCGAGATCGACTGCAAGCCGCAGCTTGAGATCTACGCCGACGACGTGAAGTGCAGCCACGGCGCGACTGTGGGCGAGCTGGACGCCGAGCAGCTCTTCTATCTCCGCAGCCGCGGCGTGCCCGACGCGGAGGCCCGCGCCATCCTGGTCCGCGCCTTCCTGGCCGAAGCCATGGACCCCATCGCGCACGCAGACGCCCGCGCCCTGCTGGAGCGCGCCATCGAGCAGTGGTGGGAGCACCGCCCATGAACATGATGACCAAGCCCGCATTCGACGTGGAGCGCATCCGCCGCGACTTCCCGATCCTGTCGCAGACCGTGCGCGGCAAGCCGCTGGTGTTCCTGGACAGCGCCGCCTCCGCCCAGAAGCCGCGCCCGGTGATCGACGCCATGGTGCAGGCCATGGAAACCCAGTACGCCAACGTGCATCGCGGCCTGCACTGGATGAGCGAGCGCACGACGGACGCCTACGAGGGCACCCGCGACGCCGTGGCCCGGCTGCTCAACGCGCCGTCCCGCGAGGAGATCGTCTTCGTCAAGAACACGACGGAGGGCATCAACCTCGTCGCCCACAGCTACGGCCGCGGCGTCATGCAGCCCGGCCAGGCCGTGGTCATCTCCGAGATGGAGCACCACGCCAACTTGGTGCCCTGGCAGATGCTGCGCGACGCCCACGGCATCGAGCTGCGGATCGCCCCGATCACCGACGCGGGCGAGCTGGACATGGCCGGGCTGGAGGCGCTGCTGCAGGACGGCAAGGTCGGGCTGGTGGCGGTCACGCACATGAGCAACGTGCTCGGCACCGTCGTGCCGGCGGCGCGGGTTGCGGCGTTGGCGCACGGGTACGGCGCGAAGGTGCTGTTCGACGGCAGCCAGGCCGCCGTGCATCGCCCGGTCGACGTGCAGGCCATCAACGCGGACTTCTACCTGTTCACCGGGCACAAGCTGTACGGCCCCACCGGAATCGGCGTGCTGTGGGCACGGCGCGAGCTTTTGGAGGCCATGCCCCCCTTCATGGGCGGCGGCGACATGATCGGCAGCGTCAGCTTCGAGCGCAGCACCTGGGCCGAAATCCCGCACAAGTTCGAGGCCGGCACCCCCGCCATCATCGAGGCGATCGGCCTCAAGGCTGCGGTCGAGTACGTCGAGGCCATCGGCTTCGACGCCATCACCGCGCACGAGGCCCGGCTGACCGACCACGCGCTCGCCCGGCTGTCCGACATCCCCGGCCTCCGCGTGCTCGGCGCGGCGCAGGACCGGGGCGGGGTGTTCAGCTTCACCATGCAGGGCGCCCACGCCCACGACATCGCGACGCTCCTGGACCGCCAGGGAATCGCGGTGCGCGCTGGCAATCACTGCGCCGAGCCGCTGATGCGGCGCCTCGGCGTGGACAGCAGCGCCCGGGCCAGCACCGGCATCTACACCACGGAGGCCGAGATCGACGCCCTGGCCGACACGCTGCTGCGCGTGCGGGAGTTCTTCAACTAGATGTTCGACGACCTCCGTGACCTCTACAGCGCCGAAATCCGCGCTCACGGCCGGTCGCCCGCCCACGCACGGCGTCCGGCCGCGTTCGATGCGAGTGCCAAGGGCGACAACCCGATGTGCGGCGACCGCGTCCAGGTGTTCGTCCGCCGCGACGGCGGCCGGGTGGCGGAGGCCGGGTTCGAGGCGCGCGGCTGCGAGATCACGGTGGCCAGCGCCGACCTGATGTGCGAGGCGGTGCGCAACCAGCCCGTCGACCATATCCGGGCGCTGTCCGACCAGGTGGCCGCCATGGCCCGCACCGGGCGGTGCGAGGCTTGCGACCAGGCGTTGCGCAACGTGCATCCGCTTTCGGCCGTGCACGAATACCCGTCGCGCGTGAAATGCGTGACCCTGCCATGGCACGCCTTGCTGGCGGCCCTGGATGGCGAGAAGGAGTCGACCAGTGAGTGAAGCCCCGACCAGCGGCCCGGCCGTCTCCACCTGGACACCTGACGGCGAGGTCAGCCCCAAGCCGACCGAGGACGCCGTGCTGTCCGCCATCGCGACGGTGTACGACCCGGAAATCCCGGTGAACATCTACGAGCTGGGCCTGATCTATGCCGTCGAGATCGACGACGCGGACAACGTGAAGGTCGAGATGACCCTGACGGCGCCGGGCTGCCCGAGCGCGCAGGAGCTGCCGGTGCAGGTGCAGGACGCCATCATGGCGGTGCCCGGCGTCGCCTCCTGCCATGTCGATACCGTGTGGGACCCGCCGTGGGACCCCAGCCGCATGACCGAAGACGCGCGCCTCGCGCTGAACATGTTCTGACGGAGCCTCCAATGAGTGCTACCCAAACCGCCGCCCGCCCGCGCCGCGCCCTGCCGCCGCTGATGAGCCTGACCGACGCCGCCGCCGACCGGCTGCGCGGCCTGTATGCCAAGGGCCAGGCGGGCATGCTGCTGCGCATCAGCGTGGGCACCAAGGGCTGCTCCGGCCTCAGCTACGACATGAGCTGGGTCCCCGCCGCCGGGCCGGGCGACGAGACCGTGACCGACAAGGGGCTGACGGTGCTGGTGGACCGCAAGGCCAGCCTGTTCCTGATCGGGAGCGTGATGGATTACGAGGTGAAGGAGCTTGTGTCCGGGTTCACGTTCAGCAACCCGAATGAGAAAGGGCGCTGCGGGTGCGGGGAGAGTTTTCACGTTTGACGCTGCGGGTCGGGCTGTCCCGCTAATTCAGCACGAACGCCGCGACTTCCTCCGCCAGTCCCGGTGCCAGCGGCAGCCCAGGATCAGCATATGCCTGTAGGTTCGCTGTCCGTCCTTCTGCAGGAGTCTTCAGGATGTGGTTCATGCCGGTGATTACCAGCAAGTGCGCCCCCGGACGCGCCGCAGCCAGCATCCGCGCCTCCGTTGCGCGCACCTGCAAGTCCGCCGTGCCTCCCACCACCAGCACAGGGCAGCGCACGCGCATCAACTCCTCGGCAGGGTCGCGCAGCAGCCAAGAGGCGACATAGGGCTGCACCGAAGGGCGGAACAGCCCGGCCAACGCTGCCGGCACGTCCGTCACTGCCTTGCCTCGCAGCAGCCGGGCAATGATGCTGCGGGCAGCCTCCACCAGTTCGGGTGGGGTGCCGCCCTCGGTGAGTTGGCGCAGGATGGCCGGGCCTGCTGGTGTGCCCAGTCCGGCCAGCAGCACCAACCGGTCCGGGGTCGCGCGCTGCGCCGCCAGCGTCGCCACCAGCGCACCCTCGCTGTGGCCCAGCAGCCCGGCGCGCAACACGTTGGCATCGTCCCGCAGTGCTCGCAGCCAACGCGTGGCATCTGCGGCATACACGTCCAGGCTGAGGTGCGACTCATCTCTGCCCGCATCATGGCTTGAACCAATCCCACGCTTGTCCGTCCGCAGTGTGGCAACCCCGCGCTCGGCAAGCGCCTCGGCCAGCAGGCGCATGCTGTCGTTGCGCAAGCCTGGCAGATTGCCGTCTCGGTCTACCGGGCCGCTTCCAGCCCATAAGAGCAGCGCTGGATATGGCCCGACCCTATCCGGCAGAAGCAATGTGCCCGCCAACGGCGCGGGGTCGGCAGGGATGGAAACGGGGTGGCTGCGGCTCACGCCAGGTGCTCCCGGCCACCGTCATTCCAAGGAACGCAGTTTAGCATTCGTTCCCGTTCTCCCCTGGATCACCATGCCGCTGCGTGACCCGCAATGACGAGGCCCATCACAACGCCAGCTTCATCCCTGCATGGCTGTGCGTAAAGCCCAGCCGGGCGTAGAACCGCTGCGCCTCCACCCGGCTGCTGTTCGTGGTCAACTGTATCACCCCGCACCCAGCCGCCTGAGCCTCCGCCATCGCATACCGCATCATCGCCGCGCCGATTCCGCCGCCCCGTCGCGCGCTGTCCACCCGCACGCCCTCGACCTGCGCCCGGCTCTGCCCTTGTTGCGACACGCCGTGGATGACGTTGAGCTGCAAGCAGCCGACCACCGCGCCGTCCTGCTCCGCCAGGATCAGCCGGCCGTCCTGCGCCAGCATGGCCCGAAAACCCCGGACGTAGCTGTCCGGCAGCGGGGTCCCATCCCGCTCCCGCCCGCCGCCGAGCCGGTCGTCGGCCAGCATCCGCACGACGGTTGGCAGATCGGCCTCGACAGCATCGCGGAACGTGATCATCGGCGCGGCGTAGGTGGGCGGAACGCCACGACGCTCTCCACCCGGGCCGACCACAGGAACTGGTCGATGGCGGCAGCCGAGGCCACCTGGTACCCCGCTTGCAGCAGCGTCCGTCCATCCCGCGCCAGCGCCGCCGGGTTGCAGCTCACATAAACGATTGGCACGCCGCTGGCGGCCAGCGCCGGCATCTGCGCCAGCGCGCCGCCGTGCGGCGGGTCCAGCACGATGACTCCCGCGCCTTTCAGCTCCGCCGCCTGCAACGGCTGCCGGGCCAGGTCCCGCCGGGTCGCCGTCACCCGGGGGTTCGCCGCCCGGCGCAGCGCGTCATAGGCCGCGGCGTCGCCCTCATAGGCCTGCACCCGGCCGCGGGTGGCCAAAGCGTGGGTGATGCTGCCGGTCCCGGCGAACAACTCGACGATCCGTGCCTTCGCCGTCAAGCCGTCCGGCAACGCCGCCAGCACGGCCGCGACGATGGCCGCTTCGCCCTCCCGCGAGGCCTGGAGGAACGCGCCGGGCGGGATGGGCGTGGCGATCCCGTTGAACGCGGTCGTCGCCGGGCGCAGGCTGCACGCCGGCTCCGTCAAGCCGGTGCCGCCCCGCGCCGCGCCGGGTTCCCAACTGATGCGCGGCAGCCCGTGCGCGTGCGCCAGCGCCGTCAGCAGCACGCGGTCTCCGGCCGTGAGCGGCGCGTCGGTGCGGAGCAGCAGGTCCGGCCCGCTGTCCAGCAGGTTCACCACCGCCGACCCGTCCCGCCGCAGCCCAGCGAGCCGCAGCAGCACCGGGCGCAGCGCCTGGACCAAGGCGAACAGCTTGGGGTGCAGCACCGGGCACGCCTGCATATCGACGACCTCGCGCGACCGGCGGCGGTGCAGCCCGATGCGCAGGGCTGGACCCTCGCGCCGGATCGCCAGGTCCATGCGGCGCCGAGCGGCGGGCGGGGTGCGGGCCAGGATGAGGCCGATCTCCGGTGCGCCCATGCGCCGCAGCGCGTCGGCCACCTGCGCCAGCTTCCAACCGGCGTAGGCCTCGTCCCGCCAATGCTGCAAGGTGCAGCCGCCGCACGGGCCGAAGTGCGGGCAAGGGGGCGCGACCCGGTCGGCAGACAGTTCCTGCACCGTGGCCTCGGCTGTCCAGCCCTCGCCGCGGCGCGAAAGCGGGCCGGGCTGCGCCAACTCGCCGGGCAGCGTGCCCGGCAGGAACAGCGCCGCCCCGTCCGGCAAGGCCGCGACCCCGTCCCCGGGCGCCGCCCGCGGCGCGCCCGGCGCTCTGGATCTGATCGCCCGCGCCGCGGACGGCTC
>CAXUJE010000029.1:0-18587 GCA_964251035.1 uncultured Acetobacteraceae bacterium | reverse complement strand
CTCCTCGCGCATCCCTTGCAGGGCCGAGAGCGCCCCGCCCGCCACCCCCGCGCCCCCGCCCCGGCCCGCCCCTCGGCGCGCGCGGCGGCGGGGCGGGCAGCTATCCCCCGAAGGCGGAGAGGCCGGTCTGGGCGCGGCCAAGGATCAGCGCGTGCACGTCGTGCGTGCCCTCATAGGTGTTCACGGCTTCCAGGTTCATGAGGTGCCGGATCACGTGGTACTCGTCGGCGATGCCGTTGCCGCCGTGCATGTCCCGGGACACCCGGGCGATGTCGAGCGCCACCCCGCAGTTGTTGCGCTTCATCAGGCTGATCATCTCCGGCGCCGCCCGGCCCTCCTCCATCAGCCGCCCGAGCCGCAACGCGCCCTGCAAACCCAGGGTGATGCCGGTCTGCATGTCTGCGAGCTTCTTCTGGATCAACTGCGTCTGCGCCAGCGGACGGCCGAACATCTGGCGCTCCATGGTGTAGCTGCGCGCGGCGTGCCAGCAGAACTCCGCGGCGCCCAGCGCACCCCAACTGATGCCATAGCGCGCGTTGTTCAGGCAGGAGAACGGGCCGCGCAGACCCTTCACATGCGGCAGCTCGTTGCCCGCCGGCACGAACACGTCCTGCATCATGATCATGCCGGTGACGGAGGCGCGGAGCGCGAACTTGCCCTCGATCTTCGGCGCGGTCAGCCCGGCCATGCCCTTCTCAAGGATGTAGCCGCGGATTTCCCCGGCGTCGTTCTTGGCCCATACCACGAACACGTCCGCGATGGGCGAGTTGGTGATCCAGGTCTTGGACCCGTTCAGCACGAAGCCGCCATCGACCGCCCGCGCCCGGGTGCGCATGCTGGCCGGGTCGGACCCGGCGTCCGGCTCGGTGAGGCCGAAACAGCCGACGAACTCGCCGCTGCGCAGCTTCGGCAGGAAGCGGTCCTTCTGGTCCTCCGAGCCGAACGCCCAGATCGGGTACATCACCAGCGAAGACTGCACGCTGAACGCGCTGCGGTAGCCGCTATCGACCCGCTCCACCTCGCGGGCGATCAGGCCGTAGGCGACGTAGCCGACGCCAGCGCAGCCATGGCTGTCCAGCGTCGCGCCGAGGAAGCCCATCTCCCCCATCTCGTTCATGATCTCGCGGTCGAACCGCTCGTGGCGGTTGGCGGTCAGCACGCGGGTGAACAGCTTGTCCTGGCAATAGGCATGGGCCACGTCGCGCATCGCGCGCTCGTCTTCCGAAAGCTGGTCTTCGAGCAGGAGCGCGTCGTCCCACTTGAACGGTCCGAGCTTACGGGACGCAGCCGGACGGTCCTCCGTCAGCTTGGCCTCCGCGGCCTCCGGCTGCTGGATCGGGGCGACGACGTTCATTCCTGCTTCCTCCTGCTACTCGCTTTCGACCGGCTCCGGCACCGAGATGCGGCCGGCGCGGGAGCGTAGCAGCATGAAGGCCGGCACGTCGTCACCAAATCCCAGCACCGACGGTCCCAGGTCCTCGTCGCGCCGCCGGTTGTCGCGCGGACGCGCGCGGTCTCCGTTCCGCATGTCCGGCGCGCGCGCGTCCGGGCGGCGCCCTTCATCCCGACGCGGCTCGTCCCGGGCGCTGCGCCGCGGCTCGGCACGGGTTGGCTCGGCCGGCGCCCGCGCGGCTGTCTCCATCGCATTCGTCGGCTCGGGAACTTCTGACAGCTCGGCCATCGACGCTTCCGGTGCCTGCGGCACCTCGGCCTCCGGCAACAGGTCGGCCTTCTTCGCCCGGCTGCGGCGCGGCTTGGCCGCCTTCGGCGCGGCGTCCTCGGCCGCGGCGACGGGTTTTGCAGCCTTGGCGGCGCGCGGCGCGGCACTGCCCCGCCCGCGGCCACGCCGCCGCTTGCCGTCGTCCTCGGCAAAGGCGACCTCCTCCATCCCCTCGACCTGCATGCGCGGGATCGGGGCGCCGATCAGCTTCTCGATGGCGTCCACGAACTGCCGGTCATCCGGGGTGGCCAGGGTGAACGCATGGCCCGTCAGGCCCGCGCGCCCGGTGCGGCCGATGCGGTGGACGTAGTCCTCGGCGTGGATCGGCACGTCGAAGTTGAAGACATGGCTCAGGCCGCCGATGTCCAGCCCGCGCGCCGCCACGTCGCTGCACACCAGCAGCCGGATTTCGTTCGCCTTGAACTTGGCCAACGTCGCGAACCGCTCGGGCTGGCTCATGTCGCCGTGCAGGGACCCCACGCTGAACCCGTGCCGCTTGAGCGACTTGTAGAGGATGTCCACGTCCCGCTTGCGGTTGCAGAAGATCAGCGCGTTCTGCACGTCCTCACTGCGGATCAGCCGGCGCAGCGCCTCGCGCTTGTCCAACTCGTCCACCACCGTCAACCCGGCGATGATCGTCGATGCCACGCTGGCCGGGCGGCTGACGGTGATCTCCTTGGGGTTGGACAGGAACGCGTCGGCCAGCCGGCGGATCTCCGGCGCCATCGTCGCGCTGAACAGCAGCGTCTGCCGCATCTTTGGCAGGAAGCCCACGATCTTCTCGATGTCCGGAATGAAGCCCATGTCGAGCATCCGGTCGGCCTCGTCGATCACCAGGATCTTGGTGTCGGTCAACAGCAAGCCGCCGCGGTCAAACAGGTCCATCAGGCGGCCCGGCGTCGCGATCAATACATCGACGCCGCGCATCAATGCCTCCTTCTGGTCGGACAGGCTCTCTCCTCCGATCAGCAAGGCATGGTTCAGTTTCAGGTATTTCCCATACTGCACGAAGTTCTCGGCCACCTGCAGCGCCAGCTCGCGCGTCGGCTCCAGGATCAGGCTGCGCGGCATGCGCGCCCGCGCGCGGCTGCCGGACAGGATGTCCATCAGCGGCAGCACGAAGCTTGCGGTCTTGCCCGTGCCGGTCTGCGCGCAACCCAACACGTCCCGCGCCATCAGCACGGTCGGGATCGCCTGCGCCTGGATCGGGGTGGGCGTGCGGTAGCCCATGTCGTCGATGGCGCGCAGGATCTCCGGCGACAGGCCGAGGTCCGTGAAGCCGTTCGGCTCGGCGTCGGCTGCGTCGTGGTAGGCGGCCTCATCGGCCGTCATGCTGTCCGCCTGCTCGGCCCCAAGCGCGGCCTCAGCCACGGCCACGGTGCCCGACGCCCCGCCCGGCACGTGCAGCGGCGGTTCCGGCATCGGCTGTTCTGCAGGCGTGGACTCCGTGGGCGCCGGAGACGCATCCCCTGCGACAACCGACCCCTCGGGATCGGCATGTACGGCGTCTTCCGCGGCGGCGGTCGTAATGTCCGTCAAAAATATGTCTCGATACGGTATAAGGTGGCTCATCATCGCCGTCGTGCGGCGATCGCGGCAACAGGCGCGCGGCAGCCGGGATATCGGGAAAACATTGACAAAAGTCAAGCTTTTCGCGGTAAATCCGACGCTGTATGAACCCCAACATGGCGGATGCGACACATCGGGATGCCAGGCCGCCATTGCTGCTGTTCCCGGGCCTGCTGTGCGACGCGCGGTTGTGGCGCGACCAGGTCGAGGCGCTGTCCGCCACCGTGCGCTGCGTCGTCGCGGATTGCACGCAGGACGACACGCTGGACGCCATGGCGGAGCGGGCGCTGTCCACGGTCCCCGGCCGGTTCGCCGTGGCCGGGCTGAGCATGGGCGGCTACGCGGCCCTGGCGCTGCTGCGCCGCGCGCCGGAGCGCGTGAGCGGCCTTTGCCTGATGGACACCAGCGCCCGCCCCGACACGCCGGAGCAGGCGCGGCGGCGCCGCGGCCTGATGGCACTGGTCGCCCGCGGCGGCCGGTTCAAGGGCGTGACCCCGCGCCTGCTGCCGCTGCTGCTGCACCCTGGCCGCCTTGATGACCAGGCGCTCTGCGACGAGGTGATGGCGATGGCCGACCGGGTCGGGCCGGCCGCCTTTCTGCGCCAGCAGGCCGCCATCGTCGCCCGGCCCGACAGCCGCCCGGACCTGCCGCGCATCGCCGTGCCCACGGTGGCCGCTGTCGGCGCCGGCGACCAGCTCACGCCGCCGGACCTTGCCGCCGAGATGGCGGGCCTCGTGCCCGGCGCCCGCCTGCGCGTGGTGGAGGGTGCCGGGCACCTGCTGCCCATGGAACGGCCGGACGCCGCGACGCGCCTCATGCGCGAGTGGCTCGATGCCACGCTGCCCACGACACGGAGGCCACAGTAGACATGGACCAAACCCCGGCCGGCCAGACCTTGGCCAACGCGCTGCCCATCGAGGACTATGCCCTCATCGGCGACTGCACCACCGCCGCGCTGGTCGGGCGCAACGGCAGCATCGACTGGCTGTGCTGGCCGCGGTTCGACAGCGCCGCCTGCCTTGCCGCCCTGCTGGGCAACGAGGAGCACGGCCGCTTCCTGCTGGCGCCGACGACGCAGAGCGGGCCGGCCACCCGCCGCTACCGCGACGGCAGCCTGGTGCTGGAAACCCTGTTCGACACCCCGGACGGCCAGGTCGCCCTCATCGACTTCATGGTGCCGGAAAGCCCGAACAGTTGCATCGTCCGCATCGTCGAGGGCCGGCGCGGCACCGTGCCGATGCGGATGGAGCTGTCGCTGCGCTTCGACTACGGCGCTTCCGTCCCTTGGGTCACCAAGCGGCAGGGCGGAAACGGCATCGTGGCGATCGCCGGGCCGGAGATGGTAGTGCTGCGCACGGACGTGGCGCTGCGCGGCGAGGCGATGCAGACCGTCGCCGAGTTCAAGGTTTCGGAGGGCGAGTCCGTCAGCTTCGTGCTGACCCACTGCGCGTCGCACCTGCCGGTGCCGCTCAGCATCGACACCGACGACGCGCTGTATCGCACGGAGCAGGTTTGGGCCGCGTGGTCCAGCCGCCTGTTGTACGACGGACCGTGGGCGCAAGCGGTGAAGCGCTCGCTGCTCACGCTGAAATGCCTGACCTACGCGCCGACAGGCGGCATCGTCGCTGCCCCCACCACGTCGCTGCCCGAGGCCTTGGACGGCCCGCGCAACTGGGACTACCGGTTCTGCTGGCTGCGCGACGCCACCATCACCTTGTTCGCGTTCATGTCCACCGGCTACTACGACGAGGCCTCGGCCTGGGCTGAGTGGCTGCACCGCAGCATCGCCGGCAGCCCCGACCAGGTGCAGATCATGTACGGCATCGCCGGGGAGCGGCGGCTGGCGGAAACGACGGTCGATTTCTTGCCGGGCTACCAGGGCGCCGCCCCGGTGCGCCTCGGCAACGCCGCCGCGACGCAGTTGCAGCTCGATGTGTTCGGCGAGGTGATGGACGCCCTGCACCAGGCCCGCGGCGCCAAGCTGCTGACCAACACCGAAACCTGGTCGCTGCAGCGCGCCCTGCTGAACCACCTCGACACCATCTGGCAGGAGCCGGACGAGGGGCTGTGGGAAACCCGCGGCGGCCGGCGCCATTTCACTTTCAGCAAGGTCATGGCCTGGGTCGCCTTCGACCGCGGCATCAAGGATGCGGAGGCGTTCGGCCTGGAGGCGCCCATCGACCAATGGCGCGAAACCCGCGATGCCATCCACGCCGCGGTGTGCCGCGAAGGCTACAGCGAAAAGCTCGGCAGCTTCGTCCAAAGCTTCGGGTCGGAGGCGCTCGACGCCAGCCTGCTGCTGATCCCGCTGGTCGGCTTCCTGCCGAATGACGACCCGCGCGTCGGCGGCACCGTCGCCGCCATCGAGCGCGACCTGCTGGTGGACGGGTTCGTGCTGCGCTACCGCACCGAGGACGGCAAGGACGGGCTGCCGGCCGGGGAAGGCGCCTTCCTCGCCTGCAGCTTCTGGCTGGCGTCGGCCATGCACCGGCAGGGCCGCAAGGCGGAGGCGCGCGCCCTGTTCGAGCGTCTGCTGGCGCTGTGCAACGACGTGGGCCTGCTGAGCGAGGAGTACGACCCGAAGGCTGGCCGCTTCACCGGCAACTTCCCGCAGGCGTTCAGCCATGTGGCGCTGATCACCACGGCCCTCGTCCTGTCCGACAAGGCCGTCGACCGGGCGGTTCCCACCGTGCCTATTCGGCAGGCAGCGGATTGACCGCGCCCCGCGCCCGCCGCCCCGTCGCCAGCCGCTCCAGCGCCAGATAGATCACCGGCGTCGTGTAAAGCGTCAGGATTTGCGACACGATCAGCCCGCCGCAGATGGCGATGCCGAGCGGGCGGCGGAACTCCGACCCGGTGCCGGCCGCCAGCGCCAGCGGCACCGCGCCCAGCAGGGCCGCGAGCGTCGTCATCATGATCGGGCGGAACCGCTCCCGGCAGGCTTCCAGGATCGCCGCGTGCGGGGCCATGCCCAGCTCCCGCTCCGCTTCCAGCGCGAAATCGACCAGCATGATCGCGTTCTTCTTCACGATGCCCATCAGCAGCACGATGCCGATGATGGACAGCACGTCCAGCTCGCCGCCCGTGACCAGAACCGCCAGCAGCGCCCCCAGCCCGGCCGAGGGCAGGGTCGAGATGATGGTCAGCGGATGGATCAGGCTCTCGTACAGCACGCCGAGCACGATGTAGATCGAGATGAACGCCGCCCCGATCAGGAAGGGCTGGCTGGCCAGAGACTGCTGCAGGAACTTGGCGTTGCCGGCGAACTCGGTCCGCACCCCTTCCGGCATGCGCAGGTTGCGGGCGGCCTCCGTGACCAGCGCGATGGCGTCGCTCTGCGAGGTGCCGGGCAGCAGGTTGAAGCTGATGCTGGCAGAGGGGAACTGCCCCTGGTGGCGCACCGCAAGCGGCGCGGTGGCGCGGTCCGTGCGGATCACGCTGCTGATCGGCACCTGCTGCCCGCCGGCGCCGGGCACGTACAGGTGGTCCAGCAGCGCCGGGTCGGTCTGGAGTTGCGGCAGCGTTTCCAGCACCACGCGGTACTGGTTGCGCTGGGTGTAGATCACGGAGATCTGGCGCTGCGAGTAGGCGTTGCTCAGCGCCGCGTCGATGGCGCTCACGGGAACGCCGAGGCGGGACGCGGCCGCCCGGTCGATGGTCACGTTGGCTTGCGGACCCGGGCGGTCCTGGTCGCTCGACACGTCCTCGATCCCGTGCACGCCGCGCAGCGCCTCCTGCAGCTTCAGCGTCCACTCCCGCAGTTCGTCCAGGTTCTGGTCGAGCAAGACGAACTGGAAGCCGGTGCCGCCCGACCGCCCGCCGCCGCGCAGGTCCTGCGCCGACCACAGGTTGGCCTGGATGCCCGACATCTGCATCAGCTTGGGCCGCAGCCGCGTCAGCACCTGCTCGCTGCTGATCCGGCGCTCGGCCAGCGGCTTCAGCGACACCGTGAGCTGCCCGCGGTTGATGCTGGCCCAGCCGTTGGTGATGCCGATGGTGCTGCCGACGCTGTCCACCGCCGGGTCGGCGAGCAGGGCGCCCACGACGAGCTTCTGCCGGGCCGCCATGGCGTCGAAGCTGATGTCGGGGCTGGCGGTGGTCTGGCCCATCAGCAGCCCGGTGTCCTGGATCGGCAGGAAGCCCTTCGGCACGTACCCGTAGAGCTTCACCGTCCCGACCACCACCGCAAGCGTCACCAGCGGCATCAGCCGGCGCCAACGCAGCGCCCAGTCCAGGCTGCGCAGGTAGGCGCGCTGCGCGCCGTTGAACCCGCGGTCCACCGCCCGGTCGATCCAGCCCCAGACGCCACGCGGCGGCGCGTGCGGCCCCATGAAGCGCCCGCACATCATGGGGGTGAGCGTCAGCGACACCACGGCCGACAGCCCGATCGCGACCGTCAGCACCATCGAGAACTCGTGGAACAGCTTGCCCAGCAGGCCGCCCATGAACAGGATCGGGATGAACACCGCGACCAGCGAGATGCTGATCGACACCACGGTGAAGCCGATCTGCCGCGACCCCACCAGCGCCGCCTGCATGGGGGACAGGCCGAGTTGCTGATGCCGGAAGATGTTCTCGATCATGACGATGGCGTCATCGACCACGAAGCCGACCGAGATGGTCAGCGCCATCAGCGAGAAGTTGTTGAGGCTGTAGCCCAGCAGGTACATCGCCCCCAGCGTGCCGGCGATGCTGAGCGGCACCGTCACCGCCGCGGCGAGCGTCGGCACCAGCCGGCGCATGAACAGCGCCACCACCATCAGCACCAGCGCGACGCTGATCAGCAGGGTCCACTCCACGTCCTCGACGCTGGCCCGGATGGTCGCGGTGCGGTCGGAGATGGTGGCCACGCGGATATCCGGCGGAATCCAGGCCAGCAGTTGCGGCAGCGCCGCGCGCACCCGGTCCACCGTGTCGATCACGTTGGCCCCGGCGGTCTTGGTCAGCGTCAGCAGGATGGCCCGCTGGGTGCCCTGCCAGGCCGCGAGCTTGGTGTTGGCCACGCTGTCCAGCACCTCCGCCACGTCGCCCAGCCGCACCGTGGCGCCGTTCGTGGTCTTCAGCACCAGCCGGGCGTAGTCGGCGGCCTGGACGATCTGGCCGTTCAGCTCAATGGTCTCGGCACGCTGCGGCCCCTGGAAGCCGCCGGTCGGCCCGGTCACGTTGGCGCTGCGGATGGCCGTATAGACATCCTGGCTGCTGAGGCCCGCCGCCCGCAGCGCCGCCGGGTTGAGGCGCACGCGCACCGCCGGCTTCTCGGCACCGTTCACCTGCACTTGCGCCACGCCCTCAATTTGGCTCAGCCGCTGCGCCAGGATCGTGTCGGCGGCGTCGAAGACCTGCGCCGGGCCGAGCACGTCGGAGGTGAGCGACAGGGTGAGGATCGGCGCCTCGGCCGGGTTGAACTTGCGGTAGTACGGCCGGGTCGGCAGGTCCGAGGGCAGGTCGGTGTAGGCAGCGTTGATCGCGGCCTGCACGTCGTGCGCGGCGCCCTCGATCGGGCGGTCGATGTCGAACTGGATGACGATGGAGGTGCTGCCGGTGCTGCTGGTGCTGGTGATCTCGGTGACGCCCGGGATTTCGCCCAGGCGGCGCTCCAGCGGGGCGGCGATGCTGGCGGCCATCGTCTCAGGATCGGCGCCGGGGCGGGCGGCGAACACCACGATGGTCGGGATGTCCACGCTGGGCAGCGGCGCCACCGGCAGGAAGCGGACGGCGACGAGGCCGATCAGCAGCAGGCCCAGCGCCAGCAGGAAGGTGGCGACCGGGCGGTGGATGAACGGGGCGGAGATGTTCATTCCGCCCTCATTCCGCCGGGGCCGCCGCCGCGGGCCGCGCGAAGCGCAGCCTGGTCCGCTCGAACGCCAAGTAGATCACCGGCGTCGTGTAGAGCGTCAGCACCTGGCTCAGCAGCAGCCCGCCCACGATGGTGAGGCCCAAGGGGTAGCGCAGCTCCGACCCGGTGCCGCCCTCGATCACCAAGGGCAGCGCGCCCAGCAGCGCCGCGGCTGTCGTCATCATGATCGGGCGGAAGCGCAGCAGGCACGCCTCGGTGATCGCGGCCAAGGGCGAAAGGCCGCGCGTCCGCTCCGCTTCCAGCGCGAAGTCGATCATCATGATCGCGTTCTTCTTCACGATGCCCATCAGCAGCACGATGCCGACCAGCGCCACCAGCGACAGGTCTTGCCCGGCGAAATACAGCGCCAGCAGCGCGCCGATGCCGGCGGAGGGCAGGGTGGACAGGATGGTGACGGGATGGATCGTGCTCTCGTACAGCACGCCGAGCACGATGTAGATCACCACCACCGCGGCCAGGATCAGCCACGGCTCGCTTGCCAGGCTCGCCTGGAACTCCGCCGCGTCGCCGGAGTAGCTGCCGACGATGGTGGAGGGCAGGCCCATCTCCCGCTCCGCCTGCGCCACCGCCGCGACGGCATGGCTCAGGCTCGACCCCGGCGCCAGGTTGAAGCTGATGGTCGTGGAGGGGAACTGGCTCTGGTGCGTGACCGCGAGCGGCGCCGTGCCGCGGGTGATGGTGGCGATGGCCGAAAGCGGCACCTGCGCACCGGCGAGCCCCGGCACCCGCAGCCGGTCGAGCGAGTGCGGGTCGGCCTGCCAGTCGGGATCGGCCTCCAGCACCACGCGGTACTGGTTGGCCTGGCTGAAGATCGTGCTGATCTGCCGCTGCCCGAAAGCGTCGTAGAGCGTGTCCTGCACCGCCTGCATCGTGACGCCCAGGCGCATGGCCGCGTCGCGGTCCACCTGGATGCGGGTGGCGAAACCCTCGGTCTGCTGGTCGCTGGCGACGTCCTGCAGGTCCGCCATGGTGCGCAGCCGGCCGAGCAGCCGCGGCGCCCAGGTCGCCAGCTCGTCCGGGTCGGTGTCGATCAGGGTGTACTGGAACTGGGTGCGGCTGATGCGGGTGCCGATCTGGATGTCCTGCACCGCCTGCATGAACACCGACATGCCCGGCACGCCCGCCGTCGGACCAAGGGGTTGCTGAGCAACAGTGCTCCCAACCCGCGCAAATGGCTCCGCCATTTCGCTGTGTTCGCCGGACATCGCCGCCTGCAGCCGCGCGATCACCGCGGGCGCCGGGTCGCGCTGCCGCCGCGGCTTGAGGGCGATGGTCAGCCGCCCGGTGTTGGGCGTCGCGTTGATCGTGCCGGCGCCGACGAACGACACCACGCCGGCCACCGCCGGGTCGCGCTGCGCCACCTCTGCAAGCTGCGTCTGCAGGGCCGACATGCGCGGCACGGAGGCGCTTTGCGAGGCCTCCGTCACCGCGACGATCACGCCGGTGTCCTGCTGCGGCAGGAAGCCCTTGGGCGTCAGCACATAAAGCAGGACCGTGCCGCCCAGCGTGCCCACCGCGACCAGCAGCACGAGGCCCTGCCAGCGCAGCGCCACCGCGAGCGTGCGCTGGTAGCCCCGGGTCAGGCGGACGAAGCCGTGCTCGAACCAGCCCGTCAGCCAGTTCGGCTTCGCGTTTGCCCGCAACAGCCGCCCGCACATCATGGGCGTCAGCGTGAGCGACACGGCGGCGGAAACGATGACCGAGGTGCTCAGCACCACCGCGAACTCGTTGAACAGCCGGCCCACCACGCCGGTCATGAACAGCAGCGGGATGAACACCGCGACCAGGCTCACGGTGAGCGACACGATGGTGAAGCCGATCTGCGCGGCGCCGCGGTAGGCGGCCTCCAGCGGCGGCACGCCATCCTCAATGAAGCGGACGACGTTCTCGATCATCACGATGGCGTCATCCACGACGAACCCGGTCGCCACCGTCAGCGCCATGAGCGACAGGTTGTCCAGGCTGTAGCCGCACAGCGCCATCACCCCGAAGGTGCCGATCAGCGACAAGGGGAGTGCTATGGCCGGGATCAGCGTGGCCCGCGCGCTGCGCAGGAACAGGAAGATCACGAACACCACGAGGCCGATGGACAGCATCAGGGTGAACTGCACGTCGTCCACGGAGGCACGGATCGTCTCCGTCCGGTCCACCACGACCGTCATCGCCACCGCGGCCGGGATGGCGCGCTGCAAGGCCGGCAGCGCGTCCTTGATGGCGGCCACGGTGGAGACGATGTTGGCGCCGGGCTGCCGCTGGATGTCCAGCACCACGGCGGGGTTGCCGTTGTACCAGCCGGCGACCCGGTCGTTCTCCACGCCGCCGATCACCGTGCCCACGTCGGACAGCCGCACCGGCGAGGCGTTCTTGTAGGCGATCACCAGGTCCTTATAGGCGGCCGGCGTCACGAGCTGGTCGTTGGCACCGAGCGCAAAGGCCTGGCGCGGCCCGTCGAACCCGCCCTTGGCGCCGTTCACGTTGGCCGACGCCACGGCGTTGCGCACGTCCTCCATCGCCAGGCCGTACGCCGCCACCCGTGCCGGATCGACCCGCACCCGCACCGCCGGGCGCAGGCCGCCCTGCACCGTGACCTTGCCGACGCCGTCGATCTGGCTGAGCTTCGGCTGCAGCAGCGTGTCGGCGGCGTCGCTGATCCGGTCGATCGGGATACTGTCGGAGGTGAGCGCCAGGGACAGGATCGGCGCGTCGGCCGGGTTCACCTTGGCGTAGATCGGGGGATAAGGCAGGCTGACCGGCAGCGTGCCGGCTGCCGCGTTGATCGCCGCCTGCACGTCCTGGGCCGCACTGTCCAGCCGGCGGTTCAGGTTGAACTGCAGGGTGATCTGGCTGGTGCCCTCGCTGCTGGTGCTGGTCATGCTGGACAGCCCGGTGATCTGCCCGAACTGCCGCTCCAGCGATGCGGTGATCAGCGTCGCCACCGTGTCCGGCCCTGCGCCCGGCAACTGCGTCGTCACCTGGATCGTCGGGAAATCCACCGTCGGAAGTGCTGCCACCGGCAGCGTCCGGTAGCCCAGCACGCCCCCCAGCAGCACGGCCACCGCCAAGAGGCAGGTCGCAACCGGGCGCGCGATGAAGGGGGCGGAGATGTTCATAGATCAGGAACTCGACCGCCCACGCCGCTGCGCCATGCCCGGCGCGCCTCGCTCCTTCGGAACGGCGTCGGGCGCGTTGCCGTCCGGGCCGGCCAGCGCGACCTTGCCGCCGTCCGTCAGCCGCTGCGCGCCATCGACCACGACCTGCTCGCCGGAGCGCAGGCCGTCCGCCACCACGCTCACCTGGTCGTCCTCGTGCCCGATCGTCACCGTCCGCCGCTGCGCCACGAGGCCCTGCGCGACCACGAACACGAAGGCGCCGCGGGGGCCGCGCTGCACGGCGGCGGTCGGCACGGTGACGACGCTGCGCTGCGTCTCGGCCAACATGCGGACGTTCACGAAGCCGCCGGGCCACAGCAGCAGCTTGTCGTTGGGGAAGGTCGCCTTGAGCTTGATCGTGCCCGTGGCAGGATCGACCACGTTGTCCAGCACGGCGAGCTGGCCGCGGTCCAGCGTGTCGGCCGCGCCCCCGCCCTGCTTGAGCGCCAGCACCTCCGGCATGCCGTCCTGCATCGCGTTCGCCACCACCGGCAGCGCCTGCTGCGGCAGGGTGAAGACGACGGAGATCGGCTTCAACTGCGTGATCACCGTGAGCGGCACGAGGTCGGTGGGGTGGGCGATGTTGCCGCTGTCGACCTGGCGCAGCCCGATCCGCCCGTCGATGGGCGCCTTGATCTCGGTGTAGCTGAGCTGGGTGCGCGCGGTGTCGATCTGCGCCTGGTCGCCGCGCACCTGCGCTTCCAACTGCGCGGCCTGGGCGCGGGCGGTGTCCACCTGCTGCCCGCTGCTGTAGCTGTTGGCGGCAAGCTTCGCGTAGCGCCCGACATCCAGCCGGGCGTTGGCCAGGTTCGCCTCGTCCTGCTGCTTCTTCGCGACGGCAGAGTCGAGGCTGGCCTGATAGGGCCGCGGGTCGATCCGGGCCAGCAGGTCGCCCGCGTGCACGTCCTGCCCCTCGTGGAACCGCACCTCGACCAGCGGGCCGTCGATCATCGCGCGGATCGAGACCAGGTTGAACGCCTGCACCGTGCCGAGGCCGTCGAGATAGACCGGCACGTCCCGCGTCTCGCTCCGGGCGGTCAGCACCGGGATCGGCGCCGGCTCATCCCCGGCGCCGCCGCGCCGCCGTCCACCGCCCGCGCCGGCATGCTCCGTCGCTGCCGGGCGGAACCAGTAATAGTACCCGGCGCCGCCGGCCGCGCCCAGCAGGACCAGGATCAGCAGGGCGCGCTTCATGACCCGGTCCCCAGGGATGCCGGGGGCTGGGACCAGCCGCCGCCCAACGCCTTGTAAACGTTCACCAGCGCTTGGAATTGCGCCAGCCGCACCTGGGTCAGCAGGTCCAGGTCGTTGTAAAGTGTCACTTGCGTGTTGAGCGACGTGATGATGTCGATGGTTCCCGCCTGGAGCTGCGCCTGCGCGATGTCGGCGGAGCGCTGCGCCACCGCGATGGCCGCGCGCTCCAGCTTCTCCTGCTCCGTCGTGTAGCGCAGCGCCGCCAATGATTGTTCTACGTCCGTGAAGCTCTGCAGCACCGCCTTGCGGTAGTCCGCCAGCAGCTCGTCATACCGGCCCTTCGCCTGGTCGAGCTGCCCGCGTTGCAGCCCGTTATCAAAGATGGTCTGGGTGAGGTTGCCGGCAAGCTGCGCCACCAGGGTGCCCGGTCCCGTGATGGTCGCCAGCACCGTGCTGGTCAGCCCGCCCGAGGCGGTGAGCTGCACGCTCGGGAAGAAGGCGGCGCGGGCGGCGCGGACGTTGGCGTTCTCCGCCTGGAGCTGCGCCTCCGCATTGGCCACGTCCGGGCGCCGGGCCAGCAGCTCGCTCGGCAGGCCCGGGGCGACCAGCGGCAGCGGCAGCTTCTCCAGCGACCCGCCGGTGACGGTCAGCCGCTCCGGCGGCAGGCCGGTCAGGATGCCGAGCGCGATCCGCTGCTGCTCGATCGTGTTGCGCAGGCTCGGCAAGGTCGCGCGCTGCCCGGCCACCAGCGCCTCCTGCTGCGACACGTCGAGCGCGTTGGAGGTGCCGACCGTGAGCCGTGCCCGGAACGCGCCCAGGATGCGTTCCGCGTCGCGCAGGTTGCGCAGGGCAACAGCCAGCCGGTCCTGCCCCGCGAGCACCTGGAAGTAGGTGTTGGCGACGGAGGTCACGACGGTGAGCGCGACCGTTTCCTGGTCGAAGCGCGTCGCCACCGCGGTGGCCTGCGCCGCCTGGTCCAAGGCGCGGTTGCGGCCCCAGAAATCCAGGTCGTAGGACACCTGCAGCGCCCCGGTATAAACCCGGCCGTCGAAGTAGCGCCGGCTCGATCCCGTCCGCGGAATGGGGGCGCCGGTCACGGGGTCGATGGCGAAGCTCGATCCGCCGCCGTTGCCCTGGATGCCGGTGCGGCGATAGCTGTCGCTGGCGGTGGCGTCGAGCGCCGGCAGCAGCGGCGCGCCGCTGATCCGCACCTGGGCGTCCGCCTGCACGACGCGGGCCACCGCTGCCGCGAGGTCGTTGTTGTAGGCACGGGCGCTGGCGATCAGCCCATCCAGCTCCGGGGAACGGAAGTTGCGCCACCATTCCTCCGACGGCCAGGCGGCCTCCGCCGTATCCGCCGTGGCTTGGAACGCCGGGGGGATATCGAGCGCCGGCCGCTGGTAGAACGGCCCCAGGCTGCACCCGGCCAGCGCCGCCGGCATCAGCAGCGCCGCGCAGACGAACACAGCCGCAGGCGTCAGCATGGCCGCCGGCGCCAGGGATGCGCCGGCCCGGCCCGCACGGCCCTGCATCACCGTGGGCCCGAGTGCTGCGTGGTTTCGGCGAGCTTCGCGCGGCCCTCCGGCGACAAGGTGCCGATGGCGGTGAGCAGGCTGTCGCCGAACCGGCCGGACGTTTCGGCCCAGCGAGCCTGGTAGGCAGCCATCCGCTCGTGGACCGCGTTCTCGTCGTAGGGGGTCTGCGCGATGCTGCGGGCGAGGTCGGCGCGGGCGTCCGCCATGCGGCGCCGGGCGCTGTCGAACCAAGGCCGCTCGCGGTCCAGCACGGCGCGGAACCGGGCGGCGTCGGCGGCCGGCAGGTCATGCGCCATGCGCTCGGCCGCGCCTGCAAGGCCCGGCGGACCCGGCGGCCCCATGACGAGGCGGGTGCCGACCAGCGCCGCGGCGAACAGGTTGCCGGCCACCGAAAGCCACAGCACACGGGTCCGCCAAGGCTCGCGCAACCAGGGATCGCGCAGCGCCAGCATCAGGGCACCAGCATCATAGGGCCGCGTCGATCGCAATGGCCTGCACCGCCGAGAACAGGTCGGACGGCTCGGCATCGAGGCTGGCCGAACCCAGGTAGAACCCGGCGACCGCGCAGACCGTCAGCACGCCGCCCAGCGCGCCGCGCCGCAGCATCGGCCGCACCGGCTCCGCCCGCCCAGCCGCGCGCTGCCTGAGCCGGCCCTGCAGGCTGGCCAGCAGCGCAGGGTCGGCCGCCGGCATGTCCTCCTGCGCCAGCGCCTCGGCCATGACCTGCCGCGCAGCAGGGCAGCGCCGCAGGAGCGACAGGGCCGCCGCCCGATCGGCCGCAGGCCAGGCCGCCAGCTCCGTCCCATGGACGCGCAAGCCCCAGTCAAGGCGGCGGGGCGTCATCCCCATCATCCGTCCCGCGCCTCCAGGTAAGCGCGCAGCACCTTGCGGCCCCGGTGCAGCAGACCCTCCAACGCCCGGGTGGACACCTTCAAGGCGCGCGCCGCGTCCTGTCCGGACCAGCCGCGGTCGTAGGTGAGGGCCAGCGCCGCGCGCTGGCGGTCGGGCAAGGTGGCGATGGCCTCGGCCAGCATCCGGTTGCGCTGCTGGACCGCGATCGCCGCGTCGGCCATCGGCGCGGCGTCGCGCAGGTCGTCCGGCACGGAAACGCTCGGGCGCGCGGCGCGGACCCGGTCAATCGCCGCGTTCACCGCGATGCGGTGCAGCCATGTCGCCACGGCGCCTTGCTTCGGGTCGTAGGACCGCGCCCGGGTCCAGGCGCGCAGCAGCGCGTCCTGCGCCACGTCCTCCGCAGCCGCCGGGTCGCCCAGCACGCGCAGCGCCGCCCGGCGCAGCCGCAGCAGGTAGCGCGCCGCCAGCGCGTCGAACGCCGCGCGGTCGCCCTCGGCGGTGAGCGCCATCAGGGCTTGGTCGGACGGCGGGGAGGAGTCAGCAGTCATGCGCGCGGGCCTGATTTCAACAGTGGGAATGATACGTCAACGCGCATCCGGCCCCATGCGGGCCGGGAAACGGTCAGCGTGCGGCCAGGATGCGCTCGGCGAGCTTCAGATGGGGGCGGTCGATCATTTTGCCATCGAGGGCGAACACCCCCGCGTCCGGGTGGGCGGCGAAGCCGGCGCATACCTGCTCCGCCCAGGCGACTCGCTCCGGCGCCGGGGTGAAGGCGGCGGCCGTGGCGGCGAGCTGGCCCGGGTGGATGCAGAGCTTGCCGGCGAACCCGTCGGCCGCCGCCTGCCGCGCCTCCGTTTCCAGCCCGGCGGGATCGCGCGGGTCGGGCCAAGGCGTGTCGAGCGCCGCGACACCGGCCGCCGCCGCTGCCAGCCGCGGCATGGCCCGGGCAGCGGCGACCGGCGCGGCTTAGCCGTGCCCGGGTCCGCGCGGGGCGATGCCGAGATCGGCCGACAGGTCCTCCGCCCCGAAGCACAGCGCCAGCAGCCGGGCGGGCGCCCCCCGGTAGTCGATCTGCGCCAGCGACGCCGCGGTTTCCGTTACCAGCGCCAGCACGCCGACGCTGCCGCCCGGCAAGCCATGCGCCGCTTCCAGCGCCTCCAAGTGGTGGTCGAGGGCCAGCAGGTCGTCCGACCCGGCGCATTTCGGCAGCAGGACCGCCGCTGGGCGGTGCGGCACAACCGCGGCGAGGTCAAGGAGGTACCACGGCGTGCCGCGCGGGTTGATCCGTACCACGACGCCGGGCCGGGATACGCTGGGCAGCAGCGCCGCCACCAGGGCGCGGGCTGCGTCCTTGCCCGGCGGCGCCACGCTGTCCTCCAAATCCAGGATCACGCCGTCGGCCTCGGACACCAAAGCCTTGTCGGCCTTGCGCGCGCTGTCGCCCGGGGCGAACAGCAGGTTGCGCAGCTTGAACGAATGAGGCACCGCATTGGCTCCGATCGTACGTGTGATCCCTGGAACAATCTTGCGCCGCTGCCCCTGATATGCAAAGCAGCGCGTCAAGGAACGCATAACACGGGGAGACGGACAGGGTGCCGGGCACCATTCTTGAGACGTCGGGCATGACGCGGGAGTTCCGCGGCTTCATCGCCGTGAACAGCGTCAACTTGCGCGTGCGGGAAGGCACGATCCACGCCCTGATCGGCCCGAACGGCGCCGGCAAGACGACCTGCTTCAACCTGCTGACCAAGTTCCTGCCCCCCACCCGCGGCACCATCAGCTTCCAGGGGCGCGACATCACGCGGCTGAAGGCCGCCGCCGTCGCACGGCTGGGCCTGGTGCGCAGCTTCCAGATCTCGGCGGTGTTCCCGCATCTGAGCGCGTTGGAAAATGTCAGGCTGGCGCTGCAGCGGGCGCGCGGCAACAGCTTCGACTTCTGGAACCCGGAATCGCGGCTGCACCAGTTCGACGACCGCGCCCGCGCGCTCCTGGCCGACGTCGGCCTGGAGGGCTACGAGGCGGAGCCGGCGGCCCTGCTGTCCTACGGGCGCAAGCGCGCGCTGGAGATCGCGACGACGCTCGCTTTGGAGCCGACCATGCTGCTGCTGGACGAGCCGACGGCGGGCATGACGCATGAGGACGTGGACCGCATCGTGGCGCTGATCCGCCGCATCCGCGCCGGGCGCACCATCTTGATGGTCGAGCATAACCTGAGCGTCGTGGAAGGCCTGTGCGACACCATCACCGTGCTGGCGCGCGGGCAGGTGCTGGCGGAGGGCGACTATGCCAGCGTCAGCCGCAACCCCGATGTCGTCACCGCCTATCTCGGCTCCCCCGATGCTTGACTCAGTGGCGCAGCCAGGCCCGATGCTGCGGGTGACGGGCCTGAACTCCTGGTATGGGGAAAGCCACATCCTGCACGGCGTCGATTTCGACGTGGCCGAAGGGGAGGTCGTGACCCTCCTGGGCCGCAACGGCGCCGGCAAGACGACCACGATGAAGAGCATCATGGGCCTGGTGCCCCGGCGCGAGGGCAGCGTCCGCTTCAAGGGCGCGGAGACCACCGCCATGCGCCCGGACGGCATCGCCCGCGCCGGCATCGCCTTCTGCCCGGAGGAGCGCGGCATCTTCGCCAGCCTCAACGTGACGGAGAACCTGATGCTGCCGCCGCAGATCGCGCCGGGCGGCATGAGCGTGGCCGAGATCTACAC
>CAXUJE010000028.1:13696-29943 GCA_964251035.1 uncultured Acetobacteraceae bacterium | reverse complement strand
CACCCGCTGGTGGGGCTGGGGGCGTTCGCGGTGCCGTCCTTCCGCGCCACCATGACGGGCGGGTTCGTGTCGCGCGTGTCCATCAGCACCCTGCCGTTCCTGCTGCCGCTGCTGTTCCAGGTCGGGCTGGGAATGGACCCGTTCGTGTCGGGGCTGCTGGTGCTGTGGTACGGGCTGACCAACCTCGGCATCAAGCCGTGGACCACCGGCATCCTGCGGCGGCACGGGTTCCGCGGCGTGCTGCTGGGCAACACGCTGCTGAACGCGCTGGCCATCGGGGGATGCGCGCTGATCGGGCCGGGCACGCCGTGGCCCGCGGCGGCGGCGCTGCTGGCGCTGGCGGGGGCCAGCCGGTCGCTGCAGTTCACCAGCCTGAACACCCTGGCCTTCGCGGAAGTGCCGGCGGCGCAGACCGGGGCGGCGAACACCTTGTTCAACACGGCCTTCCAGGCGGCGGTGGGCATGGGCATCGCGCTCGGCGCCACCCTGCTGCACGCGGCGCAGGCGGCCGGCCCGGCCTTGGGGCTGCACGGTCCCGCGGCACCGTTCCACGCCGCCTTCCTGCTGGCGGCGGCGCTGGCGCTGGTGCCGTTCGCGAGTTTCCTGCGGCTGCGCCGGGACGCGGGTTCGGCTGTGAGCGGGCATCGGCCGGGGCCGCCATCGCCGCCCTCAACAGCAATGTAGCCATCAAGCAGTTAGTCCGGCTCGCCCTCGTCGGATGACCCAATCAGGTCTGTCAGCAGCGGCCCGAGGTCCTGGGCGGTTTTCAAGATGCGCGGGATGGTCGCAGGGCTGGTTGTCGGATCATAAACGAGAAGGAGCCCGAAGCGCGGCAGCGACCAGAACCGGAAAGGGTCTGGCAGCAGATCGGGGCGTCGCCGTCCAATCTGAGGACGGTTCGCAAGCCGCTCGCCGGCATCAAGGACTGCCTGCAACGGCTTCTCCGCAGCCGCGGGCGCAACGGCCTGGTCCAGGAGCCATCCGACCACGTCGTCGAGATCGGCCGCTGCCTGCGGCGCGAAATTCCGGCGGCTCACGCCGAGGCGGTGCTTCTCCGCGCGATCATCGCCTGGACGCGGGCAGCAACCTCCTCGCCGTCGAGATATCCATCGCGGTCGCCTTCCTCTTTGGCGGAGAGAACCGATGACAGCAACACGGCGCGAGCGGCTTCCTGCCGCTGCAGCAGGTCGATGCCAGCCGTGACGAGGTCCGCCCAGTCGCGATAGCGGCCCGACGCAACGGCCTCTGCCGCGAACTTCTCAAGCTCTGGCGGAAGAAAGACGTCATCCATGAGTGACACTATAGGCACGGCAGGGGCTTCCGGGAAGAATGGTCTGCCCGGCACGGACCAGATGCCGTCCGAGCCAACAGCTCCGGCCGAGGATGTCAAACTTTCGTGCAAGGATTGCCCCCCAAGCCAAATGCGGCGAGGGTCATGCAAACAAAAATCAGCATCCCGCCAAAGTGCAAGGGATGCCAAACGGGGGAAACAATGGCCAACAAAGGACTCGGCCCAAGCCTCGATCCCGTCGCCCATGCAGCCGGCGCTCCCGAGGACACGCCGCCCGTCGGGCGGATCATTCTGGTCGCGGCGACGGCAGCCCTGGGCGGCTTCCTGTTCGGCTTCGACACCGCGGTCATCAACGGCGCGGTCGCGGCGATCCGGGAATGGTCCCACGTGGGCGACGCCCTGCTGGGCTTCTCGGTCGCGAGCGCCCTGCTGGGGTCGGCCGTGGGCGCCTGGTTCGCCGGGCCGCTCGCGAACCGGTACGGGCGCATCCCGGTGATGCAGGTCGCCGCAGTCCTGTTCTTCATCAGCGGCATCGGGGCGGGCCTGCCCTGGGACATCTGGTCGCTGACCTTTTTCCGGCTCGTGGGCGGCCTCGCCGTGGGCGCGGCCAGCGTCATCGCCCCGGCCTACATCGCCGAGGTCTCGCCCTCGCAGATGCGGGGCCGGCTCGGCTCCTTGCAGCAGATGGCCATCGTCGTCGGCATCTTCGCGGCGTTGCTGACGGATTACGCGCTCGCGGCGGCGGCGGGCGGGGCCAGCGGCAAGCTGTGGTTCGGGCTGGAGGCGTGGCGGTGGATGTTCATCTCCGAGGCGCTGCCGGCCCTGATCTACGGCGTGTTCGCCGGGCTGATCCCGGAATCGCCGCGCTATTTGGTCGCCAAGCAGCGCATCGTAGAGGCCGCCCACGTCCTGCGCCACTTCGTCAGCCGCAAGCCGCCCCCGGAGGTGAAGATCGCCGAAATCCAGCAGAGCATGCGGATGGAGAGCGTGCAGTCGCTCCGCGACCTCCAGGGGCCGTGGCTGGGGCTGCTCCCCATCGTCTGGGTCGGCATCCTGCTTTCGGTGTTCCAGCAGTTCGTCGGCATCAACGTCATCTTCTACTACTCGTCGGTGCTGTGGCAGGCGGTCGGCTTCACCGAGGCCAACTCGCTGGCGATCACCGTCATCACGTCGGTCACCAACATCGTCACCACCGTGATCGCCATCGTCCTGGTGGACCGGATCGGGCGCAAGCCGCTGCTGCTCGTCGGCTCGCTCGGCATGGCGGCGGCCTTGGGCACCATGGCCTACGTGTTCGGCACGGCGCCGACCCCGGCGGCGGGCGGCGCTCCGGTCCTCGGCGACACTGCGGGCATGGTCGCCATCGTCGCGGCCAACCTCTACGTCGTGTTCTTCGGCATGAGCTGGGGGCCGGTCGTGTGGGTGCTGCTCGGCGAGATGTTCAACAACCGCATACGCGCCTACGCGCTCGCGGTCGCCGCGGCGGCGCAATGGGTGGCGAACTTCCTGGTGTCCCAGACCTTTCCCGCGCTGGCCTCCGCGGGCCTCGGCTTTGCCTACGGCATCTACGCCGCCATGGCGCTGCTGTCCTTCGTCTTCGTCGCGCGCTGGGTGAAGGAGACGCGGGGCCGGGAACTGGAGGACATGGCTTGAGCGCCGCCGGCTGAAGCGGGTCAGCGGCCCCTTACGGCATCCAGCACAGCCTGGAGTGCCAAGGGGTCCTCAAGGCCGGTCAGGTCGCCGTTCACCGCCCCGGTCTCGGCCGCCTCCCGCAGCAGCCGCCGCATGAGCTTTCCGGCCCGGGTCTTGGGAAGGGCGGCGGCGACATACACGCGGCCCAGCCGGGCAATGCCGCCGATGGAGCGTTCGACGGCCGCCGCCACGGCCGCGCGTACGCCGTCCGGCTCCGCGTCGGGCCGCAGCGTCACGAACGCGACCGGCACCGTGCCGCGGACGGCGTCGTGCATGCCGACCACCGCCGCCTCCGCCACGCCCGGTGCTGTGGCCGCGGCGCCCTCGATCTCCATGGTGCTGATCCGGTGCGCCGCGACGTTGATCACGTCGTCGGCGCGTCCCAGCACCCAGATCTGGCCGTCCCGGTCCTGCACCGCCTCGTCCGAGGTCGCGTAGGCGCCGGGGAAGCGGTCGAAGTAGGTGGCCCGGTAGCGCGCCGGGTCGTCCCAGATGGTGCGGGCGAGGGTGGGGAACGGGGCGGTCAGCACCAGGTTGCCCCGCGTGCCCGGCGGCGCCGCCCGCCCCTCGTCGTCCACCACCGCGCAGGCATGGCCCGGCACGGGCGTGCCGCTGCTGCCGGGCTTGCAGGGATCGACCCCGTGCACCGGGTAGGTCCAGGTGGAGCCGGTCTCGGTTTGGCCGTAGGCGTTCACCACGGGCACGTCGAGCGTCCGCTCCGTCCATTCCGCCGTGTCCGGGTCCAGCGGCTCGCCCTGCGCCGTGATCAGCCGGAGCCGCGATGGCCGGTGCGCGCGGATCACGTCGTCGCCGGCCGCCCGCAGCATCCGCAGGCCGGTCGGGGCCACCAGGATCTTCGTGACCCCGTGGCGTTCCGCCGTGTCCAGCAGGCGCAGCCGATCCGGATAGTCGAGCGCCCCTTCGTAGCAGAACAGCGTCATGCCCTGCGCCAGGCCGCCGACCACCGCCTGGATCGGGAAAGTCAGCCAGCCCACGTCCGCCGCGCACCAGTACACGTCGTCCGGCTGCGACCCGACCTGCCATTGCACGTTGGCCCATGCGCCGACCATGAACCCGGCCGTGCTGTGCACGACGCCCTTGGGCTTGCTTTCCGTGCCGGAGGTGAAGATCAGGAAGGCCGGGTCGTTCGCCTCCAGCGGTACGCAGGGGCAGTCGGGCGATTGCCCGGCCAGCAGCGCGTCCCAGCCGGTTTCCCCAGGCGCCATTGCCGGGGCCGACCCGGTGCGGTCCACGACGATGCTGTGGCGCAGCGTGCCGATCCCCGCCTTCGCCGCCCGCAGGTTCGCCAGCAGGGGCACGCGCCGGCCCCGCCGCCACGCCGCGTCCGCCGTCACCACGACCACCGCGCGCGACGCCCGCAGCCGCAGCGCCACCGCATCCGGGGCGAACCCGCTGAACAGCACGGTGTAGATCGCGCCGATGCGGTTGCAGGCGTGGATGGCCGCGAAGGCTTCGGGCAGGTTCGGCAGGTAGATCGCCACCACGTCGCCCCGCTCCACGCCGAGCGCGCGCAGGCCGTTGGCGCAGCGGGCCACCTGGTCCCGCAGCGCGCGGTAGGTCAGCCGGCGGACATCGCCCGGCTCGCCTTCCCAGATCACGGCGTCGCGGTCCGCGGTGGCGGGGTCCTCGGCATGGCGGTCGACGCAGTTGTCGGCGACGTTGAGCAACCCGCCCGAGAAGAAGCGGAAATCGCCCAGCTCGCCTTCGCGCAGCGTGTCCCAGGGGCGCACCCAGCGCATGTGGCTGGCGGCCCAGGCCCAGTACTGGTCCGCCCCCTTCGCCTCTGCCGCCCGCGCCTCCGCCAGCATGGCGGCCTGGCTGCTGAGGCGCCACCGGTCGGGCAGCGGGCGCAGCGGTGCACTGGTCAGGGCGGCGATGGCGTCCATGATGATCGTTTCCCGGTTGGCGCCTTAAAGAACCGCGCTGATCTAACCGGACGCTAGTTTGATTGGTTTTGATCCGTCAAGAATGGCGATAGCCGCCTTGCGGCATCCCCGCCGGGGTGGACGTGATCGTGCCGGGGCGCCTATCTCTCGGCGGTGTCGGGCGTCGCAAGCTGGGACGGGCCGAGGCCGTCAATTGGAGAGTGCCTGCCATGACCGACCCAGGACGCGCTGCCCCCCTGCTGTTCCCGCACCCGGAGCCTCCCGCAGTCGGCACGCCGGTCGCGGTCGCCGAGGGGATCGAATGGGTGCGGCTGCCGCTGCCGTTCCGGCTGGACCACGTCAACGTGTTCCTGATCGAGGACGAGGGCGGCGTCGCGGTCGTCGATACCGGGATCGGCGACGACACGACCCGGACATTGTGGAGCGCGCTGCTGGACGGGCCGCTGCGGCGCCGCCCCATCACCCGCATCATCGCGACGCATTTCCACCCGGACCACGTGGGCCAGGCCGGCTGGCTGGCCGAGCGGACCGGCAGCCCGCTGCTGATGAGCCAGACCGAGTACCTCACCTGCCTGACCATCCAGCTCGATCCCGACGCCGCGAACGCCGAGCCATACCGCGCCTTCTACCTGGCGCACGGCCTTGACCCGGCCGTGGCGGACCGGCTGCTGACCAACGGGCACCGCTACCTGCGCATGATCACCGGGCTGCCGCGCACGTTCCGCCGGCTCATCGCGGGCGAAACGCTGCGCATCGGCGATCGCCGCTTCGACGTGCTGAGCGGCGGGGGGCATTCGCCGGAGCAGGTCATGCTGCACTGCCCGGCGGACAAGCTGCTGCTGGCGGCGGACCAGGTGCTGGCGCGCATCTCGCCCAACATCAGCGTGCAGGCCAACGACCCCGAGGGCGACCCGCTCGGCATCTACCTGCGCTCGCTGGCGGCGCTCAAGGAGGCGATCCCCGCCGACACGTTGGTCCTGCCCGGGCACAACCTCCCCTTCGTCGGCCTGCACGCCCGGGTGGACGAGCTGGCGGCCCACCACGCCCTGCGCTGCGACGCGATCCTCGCCGCCTGCCGCGACCGGCGCCTGTCGGGGGCGGAGCTGGTGCCGGTGGTGTTCGGCCGGGCCATCGACGACCCGCACCAGATGAGCTTCGCGTTCAGCGAGGCGCTCGCCCACGCCAACCTGCTGCTGCGCCAGGGCCGCCTGTTGTTTGAAGGCGGGCGCTACGGGGCCGCATCAGCGGACTAGGGGGCAATGGCCCTCGTTCAGCGGGCGCGCGGCCTCCTCGGCCGGGATTTCGCGGACCAGCTTGTAGTAATCGTAGGGCTTGCGGGACTCCGCCGGCGTCTTGACTTCGAACAGGTAGAACGGCCGCATCACCCGCCCGTCCTCCCGGACGGTGGCGGAGGCCAGGATGGCGTCATTAACGGTCAGCGCCCGCATCTTGGCCGCAACCGCGTTCGCCTCGTCGGTTCCGGCCGCCTCCACTGACCGCAGGTAGTGCGTCACCGCGCTGTAAACCCCGGCGTGCGCCATGGTCGGCATCCGCCCGCCCATCCGCTGCCCGAACCGCGCTGACCAGGCGCGGGTGCGGTCGTTCAGGTCCCAGTAGAAGCTTTCCGTCAGCAGCAGGCCGTGTGCTGTCGGCAGGCCCAGGGCATGGATGTCCGACAGGAAGATCAGCAGCCCCGCCAGTTCCTGCCCGCCCGCCACGACGCCGAACTCGGCGGCGCTTTTCACGGCGTTCACCGTGTCGGAGCCGGCATTGGCCAGCGCGACGACGCGGGCCTTCGACGCCTGCGCCTGCAGCAAATACGACGAGAAGTCGGTTGTCCCCTGCGGGTGCCGGACGCTTCCGACCACTGTGCCGCCAGCCTGGGCGACCGTGGCCCGCGCATCGGCCTCCATGGCCGTGCCGAACGCGTAGTCGGCGGTGATGAAGAACCAGCTCTTGCCGCCCGCCTGCGTCACCGCCAAGGCCGTGCCCTTCGCCAGCGCCACCGTGTCGAACGTCCACTGGGTTCCCACCGGCGAGCACTGCTTCCCCGTCAGGTCGGAGCTTCCCGCGGAGGAGAACATCACGATCCGGTTGTCCCGCCGGGCAACCTCCTGCACGGCGAGGGCGACGGAGGAGACGGGCACATCGACGATGGCGTCCACACCCTCCGCCTCGTACCAGCGCGCGGCGATGGCGGCGCCCACGTCGGGCTTGTTCTGGTGGTCGGCGAAGATGATTTCGACGGGCCGCCCGAGCACGGCGCCGCCGAAGTCCTCCACGGCCATGCGCGCCGCAGCCACGGAGCCTTGCCCGGACAGGTCCGCGTAGATGCCGGACTGGTCGTTGAGGACGCCGATCCTGACAGGCTGGGCCGCTGCCAGATGCGCGGACAGCGCAGCCCCCAGCAGCAGCGCAATGAACGCCTTCGCCATGCAATCGGCTCCCCCCAGACCGCGGCGGCTTGATGCCGCTCTACGTGTGTGCAAGGCTAACATTCGTTAGGGAGAAAACAAGGAAAAAGCCCATGGCCGCCAACGGTCGCAGCTACCAGCAAGTCCGCGCCGCGTTCCAATGGCGCATCCCTGACCGGTTCAACATCGCCGCTGCCATCTGCGACCGGCATGTCGGGGCCGGCCGCCTCGCCATGATTTCGGAGACGACGGACGGCGCTGCCGCGGAGGTGACGTTTGAGCATCTGCAGGACCAATCCCGCAGGCTGGCGAACGCGCTGGCGGCGCATGGCATCGGCCGGGGCGACCGGATCGGCATCCTGCTGCCGCAATGCCCGGAGGCCGCGGTCGCGCATCTGGCGGCCTACCGGCTCGGCGCGGTCGCGCTGCCGCTGTTCACCCTGTTCGGCCCGGACGCCATCGAGTACCGGCTGAACGACAGCGGCGCGCGCGCCGTGGTCTCGAACGAGGCCGGCATCGGCAAGCTGCTGGAGCTTGACGGGCGGCTGGGTGCCAACCCGCTCCTGATCAGCATCGACGAGCAGGTCGCCGGCCGCGTGCTGCGCTGGGCCGCGCTGATCGCGGCGGCGTCGGCCGACCAGACGACGGCGGACACCGCCGCGGACGACCCGGCGCTGATCGTCTACACGTCCGGCACCACGGGCAACCCGAAGGGCGTGCTGCACGCGCACCGGATGCTGCTGGGGCACCTGCCGGGCGTCGAGCTGCCCCATGATTTCTTCCCGCAGCCCGGCGACCGCATGTGGACCCCGGCCGACTGGGCCTGGGCCGGCGGCCTGATGGACGTGCTGCTGCCATCCCTGTTCCACGGCGTCCCCGTGCTGGCGAAGCGCTTCACGAAATTCGACCCCGACGAAGCCTTCGCCCTGCTCGCCCGCCACGCCATCCGCAACACGTTCCTGCCGCCGACCGCGCTCAAGATGATGCGCCAGGTCGGGCAGCCGGGCCGCCATGCCTTCCGGCTGCGCAGCGTCGCCAGCGGCGGGGAGCGACTGGGCGACGAGATGCTCGACTGGGGCCGCGAGACCTTCGGCTCCACGATCAACGAGTTCTATGGGCAGACCGAGGCGAACCTGACGGTGGCGAACTGCGCCGGCCTGATGCCGCTCAAGCAGGGATCGATGGGCCGGGCGCTGCCGGGCCACACGCTGGAGATCGTGGACGACGACGGCCGGCCGCTCCCGCCGGGCACCCCCGGCACCATCGCGGTGCAGGCGCCCGATCCCGTGTTCTTCCTGCGCTACTGGAACAAGCCGAAGGCGACGGCGGACAAGTTCCGCGGCGAATGGCTGCTGACCGGCGACACAGGCCACCGCGACGAGGACGGCTACTTCTGGTTCCATGGCCGCAACGACGACCTGATCATGTCCGGCGGCTACCGCATCGGGCCAACCGAGATCGAGGACTGCATCATGCACCACCCGGCCGTCGCGATGGTGGCGGTGGTGGGCGTCCCCGACCGGGTGCGCGGCGAGGCGGTCAAGGCCTTCGTCGTGCCGCGCGAAGAGGTGGAGCCGGACGACGCGCTGGGCCGGGACATCCAGGCCTTCGTGAAGTCGCGGCTTTCCGGCCACGAATACCCCCGCATGGTCGAGTTCCGCGACAGCCTGCCGATGACCGTCACCGGCAAGATCCGGCGCAAGGACCTGCGGGACGAGGCACTATCAGGCGGAGCAGGCGATGGGGCGGCTGTATGACGAGTTCCGGGTGGGGCAGCGGTTCCGGACGCCGTGCCGCACGATCACGGCGGCGGACATCGGCGCTTTCGCCGGGCTGACCGGCGACTACAACCCGGTGCACACGGACCAGGTCTTCGCGCAAGCGACGGACTTCGGCGCCTGCGTCGCGCACGGCCCGATGGGGATCGGGATGGCGTTCGGGCTGGCCTCAAGGCTCGACCTGATCGACGGCACGGCCGTCGCCCTGCTGGGCGTCACCTGGGACTTCAAGGCGCCGATGCGGCCCGGCGACACCATCCATGCCGACATCACGGTCGCGGAAATGCGGACGGTGAAGCGTCCCGACCGGGGGCTTTTGGGCCTCGGCATCGCGCTGGTGAACCAGGACCGCACGGTGGCGCAGGACGGGACGGCCCGGCTGCTGATGCGGCGGACGGCGCTGGCGGCGGCGCGATGGGGCGACCTGGACGGCGCTGCCGGGTAGCCCTAGTCCCGCCAATCGACCACGTCCGAGATCGGCGCGCGGTTGGTCCGGAACCCGTTGGCGGGGTGCGCCTGGTCGGGATAGCCGAACGAGATGCCGCACACGACCAGCCGGTTGTCGGGCAGGGCGAAGTAGTCCCGCAGCCACGGGCTGTACGCCGCGACCGCCGCCTGCGGGATCGCGGCCAAGCCCAGCGACTGCGCCGCCAGCAGGAACACCGAGACGTAGCCGCCGCAATCGATGGCGCCATAGGTGCCGAGGTCGCGCTCCGTTGTGATCAGCGCGAAGTGCGGCGCGCCGAAGAACCGGAAGTTCTCCTGGCCCTGCGCCGCCGAGCGCGCGCGGTCGCCGCGCTCGATGCCCACGGCGCCGTAGAGCTGGTAGCCGCATTCCCGCCGCCGGGTCAGATACTCTCCCCGGTAGGCGGCGGGAAACGGCAGGTCCGGCTGGTCGGCGGCGCCCGACCTTTGATGCGCCGACAGCGCCTCGGCCAGCCGCCGGGTCGCCTCGCCTGAGGTGAGCGTCATGCGCCAGGGCTGGGTGTTGCACCAGGACGGGGTGCGCTGCGCCGTCTCCAGCAGTTGCTCGATCACCGGCCGCGGCACGGACGTGCCCGTGAAGCCGCGGCAGCTCCAGCGGCTGCGCAGCAGGTTGTCAAGCATGGGCGCCTCCGCGCCGACCGTCATCGCGTCCATGGACCGCTCCCCTACATGCGCTTCGCGACCTCCTCCAGCATCACCTCGGTGGCGCCGCCCCCGATCGACTGGATGCGCGCGTCCCGCACCATCCGCTCGATGGCGCTTTCGCGGAGGTAGCCCATGCCGCCGTGGAACTGCTGGCAGGAGTACATCACCTCGTTCACCAGCTCCCCGCACAACGCCTTGACCATCGAGACCTCGCGCACGCAGTCGCGGCCCTGCGCGTCGAGCCAGGCGGCGTGGTACACCAGGCGCCGGGCCGCCTCCACCTTGGCCGACAGCATCGCGAGCTTCTGGCGGATGGCCTGCTTGTCCCACAGCGTGGCGCCGAACGCGCGGCGCTGCCGCACCCAGTCGAGCGTCATCGCGGTGGCCGCCTGCGCCTCCCCCATCGCCTGCGCGCCCAGCACCACGCGCTCGTTCTGGAAGTTGCGCATGATGGCGTAGAAGCCGCGGTTCTCGCCGCCCAGCATGTTGGCGTGCGGGACGCGGCAGTCCTGGAACACCAGCTCCGCGGTGTCCGACGACAGCCAGCCCTGCTTGCGCAAGGCCCGGCCGACGCTGAAGCCCGGGGTGCCGCGCTCCACCGCGAAGACCGAGATGCCGCGGCTGCCGCGGGCGGCGGTGTCGGTCTTGGCCGCGACGAAGACCAAGTCGCCCAGCACCCCGTTGGTGATGTACATCTTGGCGCCGTTCAGCACCCATTCGTCGCCGTCCCTCCGGGCCGTGCTGCGCATGGCCGCCACGTCCGACCCGGCGTCCGGCTCCGTCACCGCGACTGCGCACACCTTCCGGCCGGCGATGAGGTCAGGCATCCAGCGCGCCTGCTGCTCGGGCGTGCCGGCGTTGGCCAGATGCGGGGACGCCATGTCGGTGTGCACCAGCACCGTGGCGGCGAAGCCGCCGAAGGTGGAGCGCCCAAGCTCTTCCGCAAGAACGGCGCTGGCCACCGTGTCCATGGCGCTGCCGCCGTGCTCCTCGGCGTAGCGGACGCCCAGGAACCCGAGTTCGCCCATGCGCGCGATGACGGCGCGCGGGACCCGGCCCTCGGTTTCCCAGGCCTCCGCATGCGGCTTCACCTCGGCGTCCACGAAGCGGCGCACCTGGTCGCGGAACAACTGGTGCTCGTGGGTCAGGTATGGATCGTCGGAGGACACGCCGACGGGATGCGATGAGACGACGGTGTCGGGCGCCACGGCGCTCTCCTTCGGCTTGCCTAAGCAAACGTTAGGTAGTTCAATGCCCCGATGTCAACGACTCCCGCCCCCGGCCCGCTGTCCGGCACCACCGTCATCGAGATGGCGGCCATCGGACCGGTGCCGCATTGCGGCCTGGTGCTGGCGGAGATGGGCGCAAGCGTCATCCGGCTGGACCGGGTCGGGGCAAGCGACCTCGGCATCCCGGTCCCGCCCCGGCATGACGCCCTGGCCCGCGGCAAGCGGTCCGTGGCGCTCGACCTGAAAAGCCCGGCCGGGCTTGCGGCCGCACGGACCCTGATCGCCCGCGCCGATGTGCTGCTCGAAGGGTTCCGCCCCAGCGTCATGGAGCGGCTGGGCCTCGATCCTGAGTCCTGCCTCGCCGCCAACCCGCGCCTGGTCTATGGGCGGATCAGCGGCTGGGGCGATTCCGGGCCGATGGCCGGGGACAGCGGGCATGACCTGAACTACCTCGGCCTGACCGGCGCTCTGCTGGCCATGGGCGACCCCGGCATGCCGCCGCCCGTGCCGCTCAACCTGGTGGCCGACTTCGGCGGCGGCGCGATGCAGTTGGCGTGCGGCGTCCTGGCCGCCCTGCTGTCCGCCCGCGCCACGGGACGGGGCCAGGTCGTCGCGACCAGCATCCTGGAGGGCGCGGCTTCCCTGACCGCCATGACCCACGGGTTCCGGGCCGCCGGGCAATGGCGGGACGCGCGCCGGGACAACGTCCTGGACGGCGGCGCGCCGTTCTACCGGACCTATGCCACGGCGGATGGCGGCTACGTGGCCGTCGCCGCGATCGAGCCGAAGTTCTTCGGGGCGCTGCTGGCGGGGCTGGGCCTGCAGGATACGGTCGCGCCGGCGTCGCAGCTCGACCGGGCCGGCTGGCCCGGCATGGCCCGCGTGTTCGCGGAGCGGTTCGCGACCCGCACGCGGGACGATTGGGCTGCGCGCTTCGGGGGGACCGACGCCTGCGTCACGCCGGTGCTTGGTTGGTCGGAGGCGCAGGCGCACCCGCAGGCGTCGGCGCTCGGCCTGTTCAGCGACCGGCTGCCCCGCACGGCGCCGCGCTTCTCGGCCACAGCCTGCGCCGCGCCGGTTGAGGCCGTGGACGCCGGCGCGGACACGCTCGCCGTGCTGCGGGAGATCGGCCTGGAGCCGGGCAAGGCCGATGCCGCATGATAGTATCTCAGCCGGCGAACGTCTCCGTTTGACGCCGCGATACGAGTTGCACCCGGCGGCGCGATGGCCAAGCCAGCAGGTCGGCACGCGCCTCGAGCCCATCGCGGCGCCTCGCACCGCAGGGCCGGTCCAATCCGCTTGACGCTTCCGCCGCGATGCCCGTTCATGGCCAGGGACGCGAAGGGTGCGCGGGATGACGGTTGGCGTGGGTGGTTCGAGTTTCGAGGCGGAGCTGGCCCGCATGGCGCCGATGCGCGACGGCGTCGCCCCGGTCGGCGAGGCCGAGCTGCGGCAACGGGTCGAAAAGGCGCAGCGCCTGATGCGCGCCCAGGGCATCCAGGCCCTCTATTTGGACACCTCCACCAACCTCGCCTACTTCACCGGCATCGGCCTGAGGCTCACAGAACGGCTGCACGGCGCCGTCATCCCGGCCGAAGGCGAGGTCGCCTACCTCAGCCCGGCCTTCGAGGAACCGAAGACCCGCGCCTGCCTGCGCTTCGGCGACGACATCCGCTGCTGGGAGGAGCACGAGGACCCGACCGCCCTCGTGGTCGAGACCGTCCGCAGCAAGGGCTACGGCAGCGGCACGGTGGCCATCGACCCGGCCACCCCGTTCTTCACCGTGGACGGCCTCCGCAAGGCCGGCAACAGCTTCGCCTTCGCCAGCGCCGGCGGGATCACCGCCGCCTGCCGCCAGGTGAAGTCCCCCGCCGAGATCGCGCTGATGCAGCGGGCCAACGACATCACCCTGGCCGTGCACAAGGCCGCCGCCCGCGCCCTCGCCCCCGGCATGACCACGACCGAGGTCAAGGCCTTCGTCGACCAGGCCCACGGGAAGCTCGGCGCCGCCACCCCCGGCAGCGCCGTGCAGTTCGGCGAGGCCACGGCCTACCCGCACGGCGTCCCCTACCCGCAAACCCTGCGGGAGGGCGACATGGTGCTGATCGACATCGGCGGCTTCGTCCACGGCTACCGCTCCGACGTCACCCGCACCTTCGTGTTCGGCGAACCCACGGTCCGCCAGCGCGAGATCTGGACCCTTGAGCAGCGCGCGCAGCAGGCCGCCTTCGACGCCGCCGTGCTCGGCGCCCCGTGCGAGGCGGTGGACCAAGGCGCCCGCGCCGTCATCGAGGCCGCAGGTTTCGGCCCCGGCTACAAGGTGCCGGGCCTGCCGCACCGCACCGGCCACGGCATCGGCATGGACGTGCACGAGGAAGCCTTCATGGTCGGCGGCAACAAGACGCCGCTCGTGCCCGGCATGTGCTTCTCCGCCGAGCCGACGATCTGCATCTACGGCGAGTTCGGCGTCCGGCTGGAGGACATCATCCACATGACCGAGGACGGCCCCCGCTGGTTCACCCAGCCCTGCCGCTCGGTTGACGACCCCTTCGGCTATGAGGCCGGGTAGCGGGTGGACGCCACCCTTCCCGCCGCCGCAGGCCGCCGCGCCGCGCCCGAGGGCGCCGTGGCCGACCGGGCCGCGAGGTGGACGGGACGGGTGCTGCTCCTGGCCGGCGCCGCCTTGGTGTTCCTGCCGCTGCTGCTGACCGTGTTCCTCAGCGTGTTCGACGAGGCCATCCTCGCCTTCCCGCCGCGCGGCTACACGCTGGCCTGGTATGGGCAGATCCTCGGCAAGTTCGCCGGGCCGATCTGGACCAGCACGGAGATCGCGGTGAGTTCGGCCGCGTGCGCCCTGCTGGCCGGCGTGCCGGCCGGGATCGGGCTGGCCCGCTACCGGTTCCGCGGACGCGGCGCCGTCAGCACCTTGCTGCTTTCGCCGCTCACCGTGCCCGGCATCGCCCTGGGCCTCGGCATCTACGTCTTCGCCGTGTGGGTCGAGGAGAACACCGGCGCGCCGCTCAGCGGCTCGCTGCCGATGCTGATCGCAGCCCACGTGCTGATCACGGTCCCATGGGTCGTCCGGCTATGCCTCGCCGGCCTCGCCAACCACGACCGCGCCGCCGAGGAGGCCGCCGCCAGCCTCGGCGCCCGTCCCTGGACGGTGATCTGGCGCGTCACCCTGCCGGCGATGCGGCCCGGCATCGTCGCCGGCGCGCTGTTTGCATTCATCGTCTCGTTCGAGAGTCTGGAGATGACGATCTTCCTGGTCGGCCCCGGCACCAACACGCTGCCGAACGCGGTGCTGCAGTACTTGATCTACCGCATCGACCCGCTGGTCGCCGCGGTCGCGGTCGTGCAAATGGCGCTGGTCGGCGCGGCGCTGTTCGCGCTGGACCGCTTCGTGCGGCTCGCGCAGGTGCTGAGATGAGCGCCTCGCTCGCGCTGCGCGGCCTGACCCGGCGCTACGGCGCGCATCTCGCCGTGGACAGCCTGACGCTCGACGTGGCGCCCGGCGAGCTGCTGGTGCTGCTCGGACCCTCAGGCTGCGGCAAGACCACCACGCTGCGCATGGTGGCCGGCTTTGTGGAACCGAGCGGCGGCGCCATCACCCTGGACGGCCAGGATGTGACCCGCCTGCCGCCTCACCGCCGCGAGATGGGCATCGTGTTCCAGAGCTACGCCTTGTTCCCGCACCTCAGCGTCGAGCGCAACGTGGCGTTCGGCCTTGAGATGCGCAACGTGTCCAAGGCCGCGCGTGCAGCCCGCGTCGCCGAGATGCTGCAACTCGTCAAGCTCGGACCCTACGCCGGCCGCCTGCCGCGGCAGCTCTCGGGCGGGCAGCAGCAGCGGGTCGCGATCGCCCGCGCGCTCGCCATCCAGCCGCGCCTGCTGCTGCTGGACGAGCCGCTGTCCAACCTCGACGCCGCGCTGCGCCAGGAGGTCGCCCGCGAGATGCGCCTCCTGCAGCGGGACAGCGCGCTCACCACCGTCATGGTTACCCACGACCAGGACGAGGCGATGGCGATGGCCGACCGGCTCGTGGTCATGCGCGACGGGCGGGTGGAGCAGGCCGGCCGCCAGGAGGACCTGTACGAGCGGCCCGCCTCGCCCTTCGTCGCGGGCTTCATCGGCCACAGCAACCTCGTCGCCGGCATGCTGCGCGACGGCGCGGTCCTGGCCATCGAGGGGGGCCGGGTCGCCCTGGCCGGCCGCTACGGCGTGGATGGCCCGGCGACGCTCGCGGTGCGGCCGGAACGGATCAGTCTGGCGCCGCCGGGCACGCATCCGCACGAGCGCGCGGTCGGCCGCGTGGACCTCGCGACCTATCTGGGCGCGGCCGTGGAACACGTGGTGCGTCTCGGCGCCGGGCTGCGCGTCGTGGTCAGCGGCGCGTCCTCGGGTGCAGCCGCCGTGCCCCGGCTGCGGGTCGGCGAGGCCGTCGCCCTGTGCTGGCCGCCGGAGAGCGAGCGCGTCTTCGACGGCGCCGGCCGCCCAGCCGCGCCCCGCATTCCCCAACCCACAGGCGAGAAGGTCGAGAACCATGCGTGACGCCAACGCCGCGAAGCTGCCGCGCCGCCTGCTGCTGGCCGGAGCCGCCGGCTTGGCCGCCCCCGCCGTGATCGGCGGCGCCCCCCCCCCCGCCGACCCCCCCGTCGGGCGGGGGCCCGGGGGCGGCCGCCCGCGAAAAGCCCGCCAACGGCCGGAAGCCCACCCGGCAGCGGATCGGGTCGGCGAGCCCCTGCTGGCCCTGGGCCGGGCGCAACCGCCCCGGACCCGCGAAGCTCAGGTCCAGCTCGTAGCGC
>CAXUJE010000028.1:0-13686 GCA_964251035.1 uncultured Acetobacteraceae bacterium | reverse complement strand
CCCGCCGCGGCGGGCTGGCCCCCCCCCGCCGTCCGGGGCGGCGCCGCCCGCGCCGCCGACAGCCAGGTCGTGCTCGGCACCTGGGGCGGCGACTACCGCCGGCTGCTGGAAGAGAACGTGGAGCAGCCCCTCGCCAAGCAGGGCATCGAGGTCGTGCCCGACATCGCCGACGAGCCGCCGCGGCTGGCGAAGCTGCAGGCGCAGCGCCGGCTGCCGCGCGGCGCGCTCGACGTGGCCTGCGTGCAGGCGGTGGTCGGCTACCAGCTCGCGGAGATGGGCCTGCTGGAGGAGCTGACGCCCGAGAAGGTGCCCAACATCGTCCACCTGAACCCGAAGCTGCGCACCCCCACCTACGCGCCGCACATCTACAGCCCGCAGGTGATCGCGTACAACCCGGAGCGGGTGCCGGAGCCGCCCGCCACGCTCACCGACCTGCTCGACCCCAGGTTCAAGGGCAAGATCGGCTTCCCCGACGGCAACTTCTTCTACGCGATGCTGGCCGCGTCCCTGGCCAGCTCCGGCGCCGCCAACGACATGGAGGCGGCCCGCGCGCTCATGGTCAAGCTGAACGAGAACGGGCTGCGGCTGTATCCTTCGACGGACTCCGCCGGGCCGCCCTACAAGACCGGTGAGCTGGACGCAGGCCTGATGTGGCTCGCGCGGGTGAACATGTGGCAGAACGCCGGCATCCCGGTGAAGGCGTCGTTCCCCAAGGAGGGCTGCATCCTCTACGTGTCCGGCATGGTCGTGCCGAAGAACGCGCCCAACAAGGACGGCGCCTTCAAGTACCTCAACGCCATGCTGGAGCCGGACGCCCAGCGCGGCTTCGCGAAGAACATGGGATACCTGCCGACCGTGGACAACGCGCCGCTGAGCGGCGCCACCGCCGGGCAGCTCGCGTTGCCGGACGGCCTCAAGCTGGTCGCGCCCAACTACGCCTACACCACCAAGGTGTCGCCCGAGACGGCGGATTGGTGGAAGAAGACGATCCAGCACAGTTGAGCACGGCATATTAAAGACGGGGCACAGTTGAATACGGGCCGCCGGGACGGGATGGCGGCGGCGAGCTTTCTCGCCCCGGCCAGCCTCGTCGTCACCCTGATGCTCGGCGCGCCGCTCGCCCTGATGGCGCGCTACAGCCTCAACCGCTACAGCCCGACCGAGCTGATGGTCGATGCCGTGACGCCGGAGAACTTCCTGCGCTTCTTCACCGACCCGTTCTACGGCAGCGTCATGCGCACGACGGTCGGCGTCGCGGTGTCGAGCACCGCGGCGTGCCTGCTGCTCGGCCTGCCGATGGCCTGGCGGCTCGCCCGGATGCAGTCGCGCTGGAAGGGCGCGCTGATGCTCGCCACCGTGCTGCCGCTGTTCATCGGCAGCACGGTGCGCACGGTCGGCTGGATGATCGTGTTCGCCCGCGACGGCGTCATGGACCAGGTCGCCCGGCACGCCGCCGGCGTCCGGCTCGACCTGATGTTCACCCCGGCTGCCGTCGTGATCGGCATCGTCTCCTTCAACCTGCCTTACCTGATCCTCACCGCCCAGAGCGTGTTCGAGGGCATCGACACGCGGCTGGAGGAGGCGGCGCAAGGCCTCGGCGCCGCGCCCTCGCGCGCCTTCTGGCGGGTGGTCTGGCCCTTGGCGCTCCCCGGCATCGGCGTCGCCGGCATCCTGTGCTTCATCCTCAGCATGAACGCCTATGCCACCCCGGTGCTGCTCGGCGGCCCCCGCTTCCACATGATGGCGCCGCTGCTCTACTGGGAGTTCGGCACCAACAACAACTGGCCGTTCGCGGCGGCGCTCGCCTTTGTCCTGATGGGCACCACGCTGCTGCTGACGGTCTCGGCCAACGTGCTCATCCCCCGCCGCTACCGCGTTTGAAGGAGACCCCGATGGCAACCTTGTTCACCGGCGGGCGCCTGCTCGACCCCAGCCACGACGCGCTGCTGGAGGGCATGGAGGTCCTGGTCGAGGGCGAGGAGGTGCGCGAGGTCTCGGCCCGGCCGATCTCCTCCGCCTCGGCCACACGGATTGATCTTGCCGGCCGGACGCTGATGCCCGGCCTGGTGGACGCCCACGTGCACGTCGTCTCCGCGGTCATTTCCGGCGGCCAGAACGCGATGCAGCACAACTCGCTCGCGGCGCTGCGCGCGTCGCGGGTGATGAACGGCATGCTGCTGCGCGGCTTCACCACCGTGCGCGACCTCGGCGGCGCTGATGGCGGGCTGGCGATGGCGGTGGAGGAAGGGCTGATCGACGGGCCGCGTCTCGTGGTCTGCGGCAAGGCGCTGGGTCAGACCGGCGGCCACTCCGACGGCCGCGCCCGCTCCGACGACCGCCCGGATTTCGGCGGCCGCGTCGGCTCGCTCGGGCGCCTGGTGGACGGCGTGGACAACCTCCGCCGGGCCTGCCGCGAGGAGATCAAGGCCGGCGCCCAGTTCATCAAGCTCATGGCCAACGGCGGCGTCGCCTCGCCGAACGACCCGATCCACGCCCTCGGCTACTCCCGCGCCGAGATCGAGGCCGCGGTCGAGGAGGCCGAGAATGCCGGCGCCTACGTCGCCGCCCACCTTTACACCGACAAGGCCATCCGCCGGGCGGTGGAATGCGGCGTGCACTCGCTTGAGCACTGCAACCTGATCGGGGCCGAGACCGCGTCGCTGGCCGCGGGGCGCGGCGCCATCGCCTGCCCCACCTTGGTCGCCTACGAGGGCCTCGCGCGCGACGGCAAGACGCTCGGGCTGAGCGCCGAGAGCATCGCCAAGATCGAGACCGTGCGCACCGCCGGGCTGGAATCGCTCGACATCATGCGTGGCGCCGGGCTGCCGATGGCCTACGGCTCCGACCTGCTCGGCGGCCTGCACCACTACCAGGCCATGGAGTTCGAGCTGCGGGCGCGCGTGCTGCCGATCCCCGAAATCCTGCGGTCCGCCACCCTGGTCGCCGCCAGGCTGTGCCGGATGGAGGGCAAGGTCGGCGTGCTGGCGCCGGGCAGCTTCGCCGACCTGCTGGTGGTGGACGGCGACCCGTTCCGCGGCCTCGGCGTGCTGCAGCAGGCCGAGCGGATCGCCGCCATCATGCGCGGCGGCCGGTTCTTCAAGAACGCGCTGCGCTGATCCCCATGGACCCATTGCAGCTTCCGTTCGACGTGGGCGACATGCTGGCCGCGCTCCGCCCTTGGGTGGAGTGCGAAAGCCCGACCCACGACGCCGCCGCGGTCAACCGCATGATGGACCTCGCCACCCGCGACCTCGCCTTGATGGGCGCACGGGTGGAGCGGATTCCGGGCCGCATGGGCTATGCCGACTGCATCCGCGCGGCCTTGCCCCACCGCAGCCCCGGCATCCCCGGGCTGCTGCTGATGGGGCACATGGACACGGTTCACCCGGTCGGTACGCTCGCCGCCCTGCCCTGGCGGCGCGACGGCAACCGCTGCTTTGGTCCTGGCATCTACGACATGAAGGCCGGCAACCTGCTGCTGCTGGAAGCGGTCCGCCAGCTCGCCCGCGCCGGCATCGAGACCCCGCTGCCCCTCACCGTGCTGTTCACGAGCGACGAGGAGGTCGGCTCCCCCTCGACGCGCGACCTGATCGAGGCGGAGGCGGCGCGGCACGCCGCCGTGCTGGTGCCCGAACCCGGCGGCCCCGGCCACGAGGTCACCACCGGACGCTACGCCATCGCCCGCTTCGCCATCGAGACCAGCGGACGCCCCAGCCACGCCGGCGCCCGCCTCGCCGAGGGCCGCTCCGCCATCCGCGCCATGGCCCGGCGGGTCATCGAGATCGAGGACATGACCACCGAGGACTGCACGTTCAGCGTCGGCGTGATCCGCGGCGGCGAATGGGTCAACTGCGTCGCCGCCACCTGCACCGCGCAGGTGCTGAGCATGGCCAAGCGCCAGGCCGACCTCGACCGCGGCGTCGGGCGCATGCTGGCGCTCGCCGGCGCCGCGGACGAGGTGCAGTTCACCGTGACGCGGACCGTGACCCGGCCGGTGTGGGAACCCGACGCCCGCACGCTGGCGCTCCACGCCCAGGCCGAGGCGATGGCGCGGCAGATCGGCATCCCCTTGCCGCATCGCAGCGCCGGCGGCGGCTCGGACGGCAACTTCACCGGCGCCATGGGCATCCCCACCCTCGACGGCCTCGGCGTCCTCGGCGCCGGCGGCCACACCTTGCAGGAGCACCTGCTGGTGGACAGCCTGGTCACGCGGGGACGGCTGCTGGCCGGCCTGCTGGCGACGGTGACGGGTGGCTGAGACGGGCGGCTGAGAGGGGCGGCCAACCCGCACGGGCCGGGCCACCCGCGCGAGCACGGGACACGACCCCGGCAACGGCCTTGCGTCTGCATCCAATTTGTCTCATTTTAGAGATGCTGCCCGCGTTCTCGAAATGAAAACAAAATTATTGCAGAAGGACTGTTTAATGAAACGTCGCTTCTTGGCCGCCGTCGCAACGGTGGTTGCCCTGATGGCCGCGCACGCCCAGGCGGCGCCGGCCAGCGAACCCAACCGCGTGCCGTTCGACGTCAACAGCCCGCAGGTCCAGGAGCAGGCGCGCACGCTCGCCCGCAAGCCGCCGCTCGGCCCGGTGCACGGCCGCCGCATCGTCGAGGACCGCAGCGGCCGCAAGCAGGCCGGCAAGGCCTCGTTCTACGCTCCCTCGTTCCAGGGCAAGACGATGGCCGACGGCCGCCGCTTCAGCCACGCCGGCCACGCCGCCGCGAGCAAGACCCTGCCGCTCGGCACCGTCGCCAAGGTGACCAACACCGAAACCGGCAAGACCGCCGAGGTGACGGTCGAGGACCGCGGACCCTACGTGGACGGCCGCACCATCGACCTCACCAAGTCCACCGCGCAGCAGATCGGGCTGGACAGCCATGCCGGCGTCGCCCCGGTGGTCGTGGCGCCCGTCGCGGTGCCGCAGCCGGACGGCTCGGTGAAGCCCGGCGCCGGCGCGCTTCCCGGCCCCGCGACCGCCGCACCCCCCAGCTAACCGCTTGACCGGGCGCCGGCGGTCCCTCGCCGGGCTGCCATGCCCGCAACGGCGCCCGGATTCCTCCGTTACGCCTGTCACCTGAAACGTCCTTGCTGACATCTGACGGCAACCTTGAGCAGGCAAGATGCCGGCTGTTCCATCAAGCACAGCAAGGAGAAGACAGGTGATCTGTTCCACGAACCCGCGTCTCGCGCCGGCCGCATTCCTTCTCGGCACGCTCGGCCTCGCGTCCGCCTGCGCGCCGGCTCTCGCGTCCTACGTCCCACATGGGTCCTACGCGGCGAGCTGCAGGCAGATCCACACGGAAGGGCCTGATCTCGTCGCGCTCTGCGCACGCGTTGACGGAAGCTGGAACTACACCCGCATCTTCATGCCGCGTTGCGATGGCGACACCATCAGCAACCAGAATGGCCACCTGACTTGCGGTGAATGACTGGCGTCACAGAGCGTGGCGACCTTGATGCGGTGGAGGGGCCCCCGACGGCACCTACGTACCAAAACGAAGGTGTCGGCCAGCCACTTAAGGAGGCGTCCATGGGACGGGCCAGCACGATGGGGTTGGACATCGCGAAGCGGGTTTTCCCGGCCTTTTTCCGCAAGGGCCGGGAGCACGGCTTGGCCCCGGACTGGCCGATCACCTACGAGGAGCTGGCTGGAGCAGCAGCCGGCGCAGCATCGTGGCAGCCTGACGCACCTGGAGGCGGCCATGCGGCTGTTTGATCCCGGCATGCCCTCCCATGGCACCTGCCCGGCCGCGGCTCGCGGCATGCGCCCGGAGTTTGCCGTGCGCTGCTCGGCACCCACGGCTTGGCCGGCTCGCTGAGCCGTCGCGGCACCCCCTGCGGCAACGCCCAGGCGGAACGCTCCATGAAGGCCTTGAAGGCCGAAGCCGTTTGCCTGGCCGCCTATGAATCCGTCGAGGACGCCACCGCCGGCCTTCCGCGTCCCAACGGCGGGCCTGCAACGGCAAGCGGCTGCGTTCCGCGCCCGGCTGGCTCAGCCCTGCGCGGTTCGGGGATCGACACGCCCCGCAGACGGTCAAGTCAGCAGCCTGACCTTGTTCACCCGCAGGGCGCGCTCCAGCCATGCGTCGTACCGATGCAATCCGCCCGGCGCGTCATTCGGGCGCTGGCGGCGCGCCGCCCAAACGGAACGCAAAAGGGTCCGGCGTGTTGGGCGACAGCATCGGCAGGCAGATGCCGTCCGCGTAGCGCACCGTCAGCAGGCGGGGGGCGCCGTCCAGGAAGGCCGGGGGGATCACGAAGCCGAAGCCCGCGGTCGCGGTGCCGAAGCCCGCCGCCAGCAGGTCCGGGCGCGGCATGTCGCAGGCAGCACGCCCGACCACCGCGCCGTCGATCACGATGTCCAGCATCACCGGATGCTCGCCCTCCCGGATGGCCCAGCCGCGCACGGCGAAGTCCACGAGGTCCACGCTGCCGCGGCGCTGCCCCTGCTGCTTGGCGAGCGCCGCCAATGCTTCCGGCGGGCCGCCCAGCGCCGCGAGGAAGGCACGGACCTGGCCGCGCATGGCGTCCGGATCGAAGGCGAAGTTGTGGTAGCTCGGGTGGCCGAACGGCACCAGCATGGGGGCGTCAGGGAGGTCGTGCACCGCGTCGGCCGCCACGTAGGCCAGCGGCGTGGGGTCGGCCATGTAGGCGGTGGCGCCGTAAAGGCCGAGGTCGCCCTTGTTCTCCAGGTTCCAGCGGCTGGTGACGACCAGCCCGGGCTTGTTCGCCGCCCAGCGGTACTTGGCAAGCCCCGCGCCCCAGAGCGCCACGAAGCCGTCGCAGCCCTGCGCCCAGGCGAGGCTCACGGCCAAAGGTTCGCCCAGCGTGTCCAGCAGCGTGACCGGCTGCCCGGCGAAGCGCTGCCGCAGGGCAGCCACGACGGCGCGCTCGACGGCCAGCGGCGATTGGCTGGCGCTGCCCTCGCCGTGGCTGCTGATGGTCTCGTCGCTGCGCGCGTCGCCGCGGGCGTTGTGGCCGTCGAACACGACCGTGACCGGCGGGGCGCCGCCGGGCGACACAGAAGGCGTGCCGCCGGGCTGCCACCGGATCGCCTCTTCGACCACCAGGGCGCAGAGGGCTTCGAGGTCGGCCGCCGTGCGGTTCTCGACGCGCAGGCCGAGCAGGAGGACGCGGCCCCTGACGGCGTCGTCCCTGGGCGGCAGGGCCGGGGCGCTGCGGGCGGCATGCGCCATCACCCGGCGCCGCAGCCGTTCGCCGATATGCTCCCGCGTCGCGCGGAACAGGATCAGCCGGTTCTCGTGGGCGTAGCGGATCACCGCGCGCTGGTCGGCGAAGCCGCGGCGGACCCGGCCGGCGGTCTCGGGGAACAGGGTGTCGATGGGGCCGTAGAACTCGATCTCGTTGCCGGGCAGGCCCGGGACCAGCCACTCCGGCAGGCGGTCCCGGGGCAGCTCCCGGACCAGCGCGTCGATGGCGGTCAGCTCGTTCCAAAGCTGGTGGCCGAGGTGGGCGCTGGCGCCGCCGCGCAGGAAGGTGGCGAAGCGGGCGGGGGCGGCCGGCTGCACGCGCCCGGCGAGCAGGCTGCCGGCGAAACAGGCGAGGTGGTGCAGCATGTGGTGGCCGAGCGCCGGGAAGTGCTGGAGCAGTATGCGCTTCTGGTCGCCGCCCCGGCAGACGGCGAGGCCGTGCGCCGGGACGTAGAGGCCGGCCACGCGCGACAGGTGCTCGGTCGCCAGGATGAAGACGTCGAGGCCGCTCGCCCAGTCGGCAAAGCGGAACAGGCTGTTGAAGTCGTCCAGCGTGAAGGCGCCGGTGCAGGGCATGTCCGCCCCGTCCGCCGGCGACGGCCAGGCGAGCGCGCCGGCCCGCATGGCGGCGGTGAAGCGGTCCTGCAGATCGACGGACAAGGCCTGGCGCAGGGCGGCCGGGTCGGCCCCGAACGACGAAGCATGGGGCGGCAGGGCGGCGCCGGGCGCGTCGATGTCGCAGAGGGCAGGGTCCGGCAGCACCTCCGCCTGCAACGCGGCGGCGACGGCGCAGCGCAGGCCGGGGCCAAGGCGCAGGAACTCGTGCAGGTCGGCCTCTTGCGCGGGGGAAAGCCTGACCGGGTAGGTCGGCAGCAGCGCGTCGCGGAGCGCCGTGAGCGTGGGGCGGAACGCCGTGCGCAGGGCGGCGCGGGTGTCGTCCGGCCACGGCTCCATGGTGTTGGACTGCTGCCCGGCGCCGTTGAAGAACCACTCCGCCCGCATGCCGTGGTCGTGCAGCAGCTCGAAAATCGTGAAGCCGTCGGCAACCACGGCGTGCAATGTCTGCCAGTGTTGCCCAATCGCCGGGGTGTCGGGTAGGTGGATTTGCGCAACGGGCACAATCTTAAATCCAGGGCGTGGCTCGTGCTGCAACTTTGGGTCGATAATTTTGCTTGCTTGCACCAGACGCCTCCTGCAACCTTCCTAGGGCGTAATGCCAGGATTAGCGGCATGAGCGCAATCGGCGACACGGCCCGTTGGGCCATTCAGGGATGCGGAGGTCTGCGTGGCATTGTCGGTGGCCGTCATCGGGGCAGGTTGGTACGGGTGCCATATCGCCCTGTCGCTGCGCGGCCTCGGCCTCGACGTCACCGTCTTCGACCAGAACGAGCGCGCGATGCACGAGGCGTCGGGCAACAACCAGTTCCGCCTGCACCTCGGCTTCCACTACCCGCGCCACCACGGCACGCGGGCGCAGTCGCGCGACGGGTTCATGCGGTTCGTCGAGCGCTACCCGCAACTGAGCCGCGAGGTCGCCGAGAACATCTACGCCGTCCCGCGCGAGGACAGCCTGATCGACTTCGCGACCTACCGCCTCATCATGACCTCCTCGGGCATCGACTACCGCGAGGTCCGCGAAAGCTCGGTGCTGCTGCGCGGCGTGGACGGGCTGCTGCTGGCGGGCGAGCGGGTGCTGCTGATCGAGCGCGCCCGGCGCTACTTCACCGAGCGGCTGGGCGACAGCCTGCAGCTCGGCCAGCGAGTCGACGTGGTGGAGGAGCGGGCCGACGGCATCCACGTCGATGGCACCCGCTACGACGTGCTGGTGGACGCGACCTGGGGGCACCGCACCGGGCTGCCGATGCGCTTCTATTACGAGCCGACGATCCTGCTGTACTACGAGACGGACGGTCCCTTCCCCGCGGTCACGCTGGTGGACGGCCCGCTGTGCTCGATCTACCCGACCGAGGACCCCGGCCTCTACACCCTGTCGAGCGTGCCGCACACACCGCTCGGGCGGCTGGACAGCCCGGAGGAAGCGCGGCGCATGCGGGACGGCGTGTCGGCGGCGACGGTGGCGGAGAAGGCCCGGCTGATGGAGGACCAGATCTCCCGCTACCTGCCCGAGTTCCGCGAGCGGTTCCGCCTGGTGGGGCCGCAGTTGGCGATCAAGACCAAGCCGGTGGGGCGGTTCGACGACCGGTCCTGCTACGTGTTCCGACGCGGCCGGACCTTCTCGGTGATGTCGGGCAAGATCGACACGGTGTTCTTCGCGACCGAGCGGATCCTTGCCGCCATCGAGGCCGGGCAGTTCGACGCCGGGACGCACGTCGACAGCTCGCTCCGGCGCAGCATCGCCCAGATCCGCGCATGATCCAGAGCATGAGGAGGGGGGCGGGATGGACGCGCTGATCGGCAGCACCGGGTTCGTGGGGCAGACGTTGCTGGCGCAGCGGGCGTTCGGCGCGGGCTACCACTCGGCCGACATCGAGGCGATCGAGGGCCGGACGTTCGACCGCATCGTCTGCGCCGGGGTGAGCGCGGTGAAGTGGTGGGCGAACGCCCACGCGGAGGAGGACCAGGCGGGCATCGAGCGGCTGACGCGCCGGCTGGAGCGGGTGCGGGCGGAGCGGTTCGTGCTGATCTCCACCGTCGATGTGTATGGCACGCCGCTGGCGGTGGACGAGGAGGATTTGGTCCCGGAGCCGGACCTGCATCCCTATGGCCTGCACCGCGCCTGGCTGGAGGAGTGGGTGCGGGAGCGCTTTCCGGTGTGCCACGTCATCCGCCTGCCGGCGCTGTTCGGGCCGGGGCTGAAGAAGAACGCGCTGTATGACCTGCTGCACGGCCACCGGCTGGAGCACATCGACCCGGCGTCCCGCTTCCAATGGTATCCGCTGGAGCGCCTGGCCGACGACATCGACCGGGTGCAGGCGCTGGGCCTGCCGCTGGTGAACTTGGTGGCGGAGCCGGTGTCGATGGCGGAAATCCGCGGCCGGTTCTTCCCGGGCAGCGTGCTGGGCGGCCCAGCGAGCGGCAGCCTGTCGCGGCCGGTCGCCTACGACGTGCGGACCCGGCATGGCGCGGCCTTTGGCGGCAGCGGGGATTACGCGATGGGCGCGGAGGCGTCGCTGCGGGCCATGGAGCGCTTCGTCGCGGCCCGCCGGGCATGACGGCAAGGCGGACATGACAGCAAGGTTGGGCGTGTCGAACCTCGCTTGGGCGCCGGGGGAGACCGCGGCGGCGCTGGGGCTGCTGGCCCGGCTTGGCGTCGAGGGGATCGAGGCCGCGCCCACCCGGATCGCTGGTTGGGACCGCCTGGATGCTGCGGCAGCGCGGGGCTACCGGGCGCAGGTCGAGGATGCGGGGCTGCGGGTCTGCTCCCTGCAGGCGATCCTGTTCGGGCGGCCGGACGTGCAGCTGCTGGCGGACGAGGCGGCGTTCGAGGCGCTCGCGAAGCACATGCGGCAGGTGGCAAGCGTGGCGGAGGCGCTGGGCGCGGGCATCGCGGTGCTGGGCGCGCCGCGTAACCGGGCGCGCGGCGCGCTGCCGGAGGCCGAGGCGCAGGCCTTGGCGGCGGAGCGGCTGCGCGTGCTCGGGGACATCGCGGCGCAGGCAGGGCTGGTGATCGGGCTGGAGCCGGTGCCGGCGCAGTACGGGGCGGACTTCATGCTGCGGGCGGCGGAGGTGCGCCGGGTCGTGGCGGCGGCGGGGCACCCGGCGGTGCGGACGCACCTCGACTGCGCCTGCGTCACCCTGGAGGGCGACGACATCGGGGCGGAGGTCGCGGCCACCGGCGCCGGGCTTGCGCACTACCACGCGGCGGAGCCGGACATCGGGCCGTTCGACGCGCCGGCGTGCGCGCATGGCCAGGCGGCGGCGGCGCTGGACGGCATCGGCTACGGCGGCTGGGTGGTGGTCGAGATGCGGGAGCAGCCGTCCGGCCTCGATGCGGTGGAGCGCGCCGTGCGCTTCGCCAGCCGGACCTATTGTTGACCCGGCCGCGCCGTCACTGGCGGGCCGGATACGGGGAGCGGACACGGATGGATACCAATCTGGGCGCGGAACAGCGGGACGCCGGTCCCGCCGATCCCCAGGAGGGCGCGGGGGAGCTGCCGGCGCTGGCGCGGATGGTCGCCGCGGACAGCCTGTTCGACGAAGCGTTCTATGGCCGCGCGCTTGGCATCTCCGGCAGCCGGCTTGACCTGGCGACGCACTACCTGGCGACCGGGGAAGCGGCGCTGCTGCCGCCCTCCCCGGCGTTCGACGTGCGGTTCTACCGGGACGCCAACCCGGACGTGGCGGGCGGCGGCGGCAGCCCGCTGATCCATTACTTGGTGCACGGCCGGGGGGAACGGCGCTACCCGAACCGGCGGGCGCTGCGGCGGGACGCCGGGCGGGTGACGGCGAGCGGCCTGTTCGACGCGCGGGCCTATGCCTGGGACCGTGGGCGGCCGGCACGGCCCGGCCTGTCTGACGCCGAGGATTACCTCGTCAGCCGCAACCACCTTGCGCTGATCGGGGAGGCGTTCGACAGCGCGTTCTATGCACGGGCGTACGAGGATGCGTTCGGCCTCCCAGACCCGCGGGACGGGGAGCCGCGCTTCGCCATGCCGATCCTGCACTACCTCTTGGTCGGGCGGGCGGAGCTGCGCCTCTGCACGGAGCGGCAGTTGGACCAGCGGGTGCAGGCGGGGCGGGCGCGGTTCAACGAGCGCTTCTACCTCGACGGGTGGCGCCGGCAGTTCCCGGGGCAGCCGGCGCCGGCCGACCCGCTGGAGCATTACGTCCTGACCGGCTGCCGCCTGGGCCTCGACCCGGCGCCGGATTTCTGCGCCGACTACTACCTGCGGCGCTACCCGGACCTGCAGGTCGCGGGCATGGACCCGTTCTACCACTTCGCGGCGTTCGGCCATGCGGAGGGCCGGGTGGGGCGGCCCGACTTCACCGCCGTCCTCAGGGGCGGGGAGGCCGCGTTCGACGCGGCCAAGCCGACCGTGCTGGTGGCGAGCCACGAAGCCTCCCGCACCGGAGCGCCGCTCGTGGGCCTGAACCTGGGCGCGGCGCTCGCGGGCACGCACAACGTGGTGGCGTTCCTGGGCAAGCCCGGGCCGCTGCTGCGGGAGTTCGCGTCGCATAGCTGCGCCGTGGCGACAGGGCCGCTGTCGCCGTTCGACGCCGAGTACCTCCTGCGGGAGCTGAGGGCGACGCACGGGCTTTCGGCGGTGCTGCTGAACTCGGTGGAAACCAGCGCGCTGGCGCAGGCGGCGCTGCAGGCGGAGCTGCCGTCGGTGGGGCTGGTGCACGAGTTCGCCGAGTACACCCTGCCGCCTGGGCGCATGTCGGACATGGTGGAGGCCATGGACCGGGTGATCACCCCGGCGTCGCTGATCCGGGACAGCGTGCAGGCGGAGCTGCTGGCCACCCGGTCCGGCACCGCCAACCACATCGGCGTGCGCCCCCAGGGCTTCCTGCCCGGCCTGCCGGAGGACCCGGCGGCAGAGGACCTGACGCGGGAGGACATCCTGGCGCAGGTCGGCGCGGATGCCGGGACGCGGGCGAAGATCGTGCTGGGCGCCGGCTACGTGCAGATGCGCAAGGGGGTGGACCTGTTCGTGCAGACCGCCGCCGCCGTGCGCAAGCTGTGGGGCGACGAGGTCCGTTTCGTGTGGGTGGGGGACGGGTACAGCCCGAAGGCGGACCTGCAGTACTCCGCCTGGATCGCCGACATGGTGCGGCGGCTCGACCTGGAGGGGCATGTGTTCTTCCTGCCGGCGCAGAGCAGCCTCGATGCGCTGTTCGCCCTGTCGGACGTGTTCTACCTGCCGTCGCGGCTCGATCCGTTTCCCAACGTGGCGCTGGATGCGCTGCGGGCCGGGCGGGCCGTCGTGTGCTTCGACCGCGCGACGGGCGTGGCCGATGCCTTGTCCGACGCGCCGGGCCGCAAGGCGGCCGTGGGCGCCGCAGTCGCCTATTGCGACGTGCGGGAGGCGGCCGAAGCGCTGGTGCGGATGTTCAAGCCGGCCGAGGCGAAGCGCGCGCTCGGCAACGCGGCGCTGGCGCAGCGCGCGTTCGACTTCGGCAACTACGCCAAGGCGATTGCCGAGCAGCTCGGTGAGGCCGCGGCGCTGCGGGACGCGGCGGCGCGGGCCGTGGACGCCATCCTGGACGCCGGGCGGTTCGACGCAGCCTTCCACGACAACGTGCCGGCGCCGGTGAGCCGGGCGGCGCAGCGCGCCGCGGTGCGGGCCTACGTGGCGCGCGGGCAGAAGGGGCTGCTGCGCTTCAATCCCCGGCCGGGCTTCAACGAGGGCGTGGCCCGGCTCCGCCTCCCGCAGCCCGGCCCGGCGCTGGCCGGGGCCGACGCCTCGCCGACGCATCGCTGCGTGGCGCTGCGCGACGACGCGCCGCCGCCCGTCGCGGGCCTGCGCGCGGCGCTGCGGGCCGATCTCTGCATCGTCAACGCCGAGAATG
>CAXUJE010000027.1:25381-30117 GCA_964251035.1 uncultured Acetobacteraceae bacterium | reverse complement strand
CCGCAACCCGACCGGACGCTTGCACGTTGCCCGGCGGAGGAGAGGCACATGGCAAGCTCGGCAGAACGGTCCGACCCGGCGCTTTGGGAGCGGGTGAAGCATGAGGTCACGGCGGGCGACAAGGGCGGCGACCCCGGCGAATGGTCCGCCCGCAAGGCGCAACTGGCGGTCCAGCGCTACAAGGCGGAAGGCGGCGGCTACAAGGGGCGCAAGACCGCCGACAACCACCTGGCGCAGTGGACGAAGGAGAAATGGGGCACCAAGTCCGGCGAGGCCAGCAAGGCGACCGGCGAGCGCTACCTGCCGAAGCACACCCGCGAGGCGCTGTCCGAGGAGGAATATGCCCGGACCACCGCGAAGAAGCGGGCCGACACGGCGAAGGGCAAGCAGTTCTCCGCCCAGCCGCCCGATGTCGCCGCGAAAGCCGCGGACGCCCGCCTGGCCGACCTGCCGCGCGCCGAGCTGCTGAAGCGCGCCGCGCAGCACAAGGTCGCCGGGCGCTCCCGGATGAGGAAGGCCGAACTGGTGCAGGCCCTCAGCCACCACGCATCGGGCCACCACGCATGACCGCCGCGCACGATCCCAAGGAAACGCAGCGCGAGTTCCGCGAGGTCATCAACATGACCCCGGCGGCGCTTCGGCAATGGCTGCAAACCGACGAAAGCAGGTCGGTTGGCATGACACCCGGGGGCGAGCGCGTCACGGCGCCGGGCGCTGAGTCGGTCGGGCACCACATGGGCGAGCGTATCCTGGCGCTGAAAGAAACGCCCGCCGCCAAGCTGACGCCGGATGACTACGCCGACATGCGCAAGGTCGTCGGCTACGTGCACCGCCACATGGCGCAGCGCCCGGCGGGCGACATCGAGGACTCGCGTTGGCGTAAATCCCTGATGAACTGGGGCCATGACCCGATGAAATAGTCGCCCGATCCCAAAAATCCGGCTTGCAAACCGGCCCCTGAGTCCGGACGGTGCGGGCTGGGACAGGGCCTTCCTGTCCCTCAACGCGAAGCCTGCCGAAGGCGGGCCATATGGGGGAGCCGCCATGGACCTTGAAGCCCGCACGATTGCGCGCGTGACCAAGCGGCTCGTGCCGTTCCTGATCGTGTGCTACTTCGTGGCGTACCTCGACCGGGTGAACGTCGGCTTCGCGGCGCTGACGATGAACAAGGACCTGGGGCTGACATCGCAGGCCTTCGGCATCGGCGCCGGCATCTTCTTCCTCAGCTACTTCGTCTTCGAGGTACCGTCGAACCTGTTCTTGGAGCGGTTCGGGGCGCGGAAGTGGATCGCGCGCATCATGTTCTCCTGGGGGCTGCTGTCCGGATGCACCGCGTTCATCCCGCAGATCGCGACGGCCACTGGGCAATCGACGACGACGGTGTTCTACGTGATCCGGGTGCTGCTAGGCATTGCGGAGGCCGGGTTTTTCCCGGGGATCATCTTCTACCTGACGCTTTGGTTCCCCGCGGCGTATCGCGGGCGGATCATCGGCTACTTCATGGCGGCGATCCCGCTCAGCAGCGTCATCGGCTCGCCGATCTCCGGCCAACTGCTCAACCTCGACGGCTGGATGGGCCTGGGCGGGTGGCAGTGGCTGTTCGTCATCGAAGCCGTGCCGGCGCTGGTCCTGTCCGTCGTCGTGTTCTTCTACCTGACCGACCGCCCGGCCGACGCGAAGTGGCTGCCTTCGGATCAGCGCACCTGGCTGGCCCGGCGGCTTGACGACGAGGAACGCCAGCGGGTCGCGGCCAAGCACTTCTCGGTGCTGGAGGCGCTGGGCAACACGCGGGTGCTGCTGCTGGCCTTCGTGTATTTCGGCGCCGTCGCGTCCAACTACAGCCTGGGCTTCTTCCTGCCGCAGATCGTGCGGGACTTCGGCCTGAGCTTCGGCTGGACCGGGGTGGTCACGGCCGTCCCCTACGCGGTGGGCACCTTGGGCATGGTGTACTGGGGCCGGCACTCGGACCGCACGGGGGAGCGGCGGGAGCATACGGCGCTGGCCGCACTCGTGGCGGGCGCCGGCATCGCGGCCTCCACGCTGATCGACGATCCCACGGGCAAGATGGCCGCCCTGTCCATTGCGGGCTTCGGCGTGTTTGCCGTGCTGCCGGTGTTCTGGACGCTGCCGACCACCTTCCTGAGCGGCACGGCGGCGGCGGGCGGCATCGCCATCATCAACTCCATCGGCAACCTGTCGGGGTTCGCCGGGCCGTTCGTGATGGGCAAGATGAAGGACGCCACCGGGTCGTACACGGTCGGGCTGCTGGCCGTGGCGGGCACGGTGTTCCTGGCGATGCTGGTCGCGCTGTCGCTGCCGCACGAGGCGAAATTGGAGCGGGTGGAGGCGGACCGGGAAACGGAGCGGCTGCGGCAGGCGGCGGAGTAAAGGAGGCTATCGCCCCACGATGTGTCCATTCAGCGTAAGCGCCGGGTCGCACAGGTCCGCCAGCGGCCCGGCCACGTCCCCGGGCTTGGCGAGCTTGGTCCGGTCTTCCCCGGGCATGGCCTCGGCGCGCAGCTTGGTGGCGACGACGCCGGGGTCGAACAGGTTGACGCGCAGGGAGGTGGTCGCGACCTCCTGCGCCCAGCTCATCACCAAATGCTGCATCCCTGCCTTGGTCGCGCCGTACGCGCCCCAATAGGCACGGGGCGCAGAGGCGATGTCCGTCGTGACGAACACGGCACGCCCGGCCGGCGCCCCCAGCAGCAGCGGGCCGCAGGTGCGGATCAGCCGCCAAGTGGACGCCAGGTTCACGGCGACGACCGTGTCCCAATCGTTGGGCAGGATGTGCGGCGCCGGGGTCAGGCGGCCGAGCGCCCCGGCGCAATGCACCAGGATGTCCAGGCGTCCGAACCGTTCGAACAGGCTCGGCCCGATAGGGTCGAGCGCCGGGCCGTCGGCGAGGTCCATCGGCAGCAGGGTCGCGGCGCCGCCCAGCGCGCGGATTGCGTCGTCGGTCTCCTCAAGCCCGCCCTGGGTGCGGGCGGTGATGACCACGTGCACGCCGCGCCGGGCAAGCTCGATGGCGGTCGCGGCGCCGATGCCGCGGCTAGCGCCGGTGACGAGCGCCACGCGGGCGGGAGCGTCCGTCATTCAGTGCATCTCGGTCAGCAGGCTGAGCTGCCGGTCCGAGTTGTCCGTCATGTCCGGGAGCGCGATCGGGTACTCCCCGGTGAAGCACGCATCGCAGTAATGCGGCTTGGCGGCGTCCCGGTCCGCCTTGCCCAAGGCGCGGTACAGCCCGTCGAGCGACACGAACGCCAGGCTGTCGGCGCCGATGATCTGCGCCATCTCCTCCACGCTGTGCCGGGCGGCCAGCAGCTTGCCGCGCTCCGGCGTGTCGATGCCGTAGAAGCAGGAATGGGTGGTGGGTGGCGAGGAGATCCGCATGTGCACCTCCGCGGCGCCTGCGGCGCGGACCATCTCGACGATCTTCCGGCTCGTGGTGCCGCGCACGATGCTGTCGTCCACCAGGATCACCCGCTTGCCTCGGAGCACCGACGGGTTGGCCGAGTGCTTCAGCTTGACGCCCAGGTTGCGGATGCTGTCGGTCGGCTCGATGAAGGTGCGGCCGACGTAGTGGTTGCGGATGATGCCCAGCTCGAACGGGATGCCGCTTTCGGCGCTGAACCCCATGGCGGAGGGCACGCCGCTGTCCGGCACGGGCACGATCACGTCGGCGTCCACGTGGCTTTCGCGCGCCAGCTCGGCACCGATGCGCTTGCGGGCGTCATAGACCGGCATGCCCTCCACCACCGAGTCGGGCCGGGCGAAGTAGATGTATTCGAACACGCAGAACCGGCTTCGGCTGCTGCCGAACGGCTTGATGCTGCGGACGCCCTCATCGTCGATGACGACGATCTCGCCGGGGTCGATGTCGCGGACGAACTCGGCGCCGACGATGTCGAGCGCGCAGGTCTCGCTGGCCAGCACCCAGCCGCCGGTGCCCTCGTTGCCGATGCGGCCCAGGATCAGCGGACGCACGCCGAGCGGGTCGCGCACGCCCATCATCGCCTCGTTCGACAGCGCCACCAGGGAGTAGGCGCCGACCACCTGCTTCAGCGCATCGATCAGCCGGTCCACCACGGTCGAGTACAGGCTGATGGCGATCAGGTGGACGAACACCTCGCTGTCCGTCGTGCTCTGGAACAGGCAGCCACGGCGGACCAGGGCGCGGTGCAGCGCGTTGGCGTTGGTCAGGTTGCCGTTGTGGGCGACCGCGAAGCCGCCGAACTCGAAGTCGGCGTACAGGGGCTGCACGTTGCGCAGGATAGTGTCGCCGGTGGTGGCGTAGCGGTTGTGCCCGATGGCATTCGCGCCGGGCAAGGAGGCGATGACCTTGGCCTGGCCGAAGTTGTCGCCGACGAGGCCGAGGCCGCGGTGGCTGTGGAACCGGTGCCCGTCGTAGCTGACGATCCCCGTCGCTTCCTGCCCGCGGTGCTGGAGGGCGTGCAGGCCCAGCGCGGTAACGGCGGCTGCGTCGGTGACGTTCCAGACGCCGAAGACGCCGCACTCCTCATGCAGCTTGTCGTCGCCCAGCTTGTCGTCATCGATCTCGGTTGGGGTCAGCACCATAACAGTCTCCTACTCCCGTGTCGGCCGGGCACCCAGGGCACGGCCCACGGGGCTGGCGCGCAGCAGGCTGGCCGCCCAGGGCGCCCCCCCCCGCCCGCGGGGCCCGCGGGCGGCCGGGTCGGAGGACAGTTTCTGCGCGTATTGCGGGAGGGCGCTGA
>CAXUJE010000027.1:6244-25371 GCA_964251035.1 uncultured Acetobacteraceae bacterium | reverse complement strand
GGGGGGGGCGGCGGCGCCCCCCCCCCCCGGGGCCCCCCCCCCCCCCCCCGGGCCGGTACGTCGGCGGAAGCTGGTCGGCTAGCCACTCGGCTCCGTGATGGATGGCAGGCAGGCTGCGGGCCTCCAGGACCGGGGCCGGCCATTGCTCGACCGCCAGCCCGATACCCAGCAGGATATAGGCCACCACCAGCAGCGCCGCACCCCTGCCGAGGCCGAATACCAGCCCCAACGTACGGTCGAGGCCGCCAAGCGCCGATCCGCGCACCGCGTTGCTGAGGGTGCGCACCACCAGCCATAACAGGATCAGCACGATCAGGAACACGCCGAAGAACGCGGCCGCGTCGGCGATGCCAGGGTCAGACACGTGGCGGCGCACCCAGGGGGCCACGGAAGGGAACGCGCCATACGGCCCGGCGACGAAGGCTGCGGCCGCCCAGGCGGCGACGCCCAGGACCTCCCGCACCAAGCCGCGCATGGCGCCCAGCAGGCCCGACACGAGCAGCAGCGCCAGGACCCCGAGGTCCACCCAATTCATGCCGCCGTCCCAAGCCGTGCGCCGCGGGTATAGCGTCCTCCGGCCCGATACGCCAACCGCGTCGGATTTATGATGGCAGGCCCTTGGCGGCCGGCTTGCCGCTGAAGGCTGCGACCAGGTCCGTCAAGTGGCCGATCTCGTCCAGCTTCAGCCCGTCCGGCGGATTGCCCTTGCGTCCTCCGCGTGCGACCCGGCGCGGCAGGCAGGCGATCTCGAACCCCATCTTGTGCGCCTCCTTCAGCCGCGACTCGGCCTGCGCCACCTGCCGGACCTCGCCGGACAGCCCGACCTCGCCGAAATACACCATGGCGGCGCTGGTCGGCGTGTCCGTAGCCGCCGAGGCGAGCGCCGCCGCCACGGCGAGGTCGGCCGCGGGCTCGTTGACCCGCAGCCCGCCGGCGATGTTGAGGTAAACGTCCGTGCCCCCCATCCGCAGCCCGGCCCGGGTTTCCAGCACGGCAAGCAGCATGGACAGCCGCCCGCTGTCCCAGCCGACCACGGAGCGCCGGGGCGACCCGCCGCTGTTGGGCGCGAGCAACGCCTGCACCTCGACCAGGACCGGGCGGGTGCCCTCCAGGCCCGCGAACACCGCCGACCCCGCGATGTTGCCCCGGCGCTCCGCCAGGAACAGCGCGGAGGGGTTGGGCACCTCGGCCAGGCCCTGCTCGGTCATCTCGAACACGCCGATCTCGTCGGTGGCGCCGAAGCGGTTCTTGACCGCGCGCAGGATGCGGAACTGGTGGCCGCGGTCGCCCTCGAAGTACAGCACGGCGTCGACCATGTGCTCCAGGACGCGCGGGCCGGCCAGCGCGCCCTCCTTGGTGACGTGGCCCACCAGCACGAGGGAGAAGCCGCGCGACTTGGCGAGCCGGATCAGCTCGAAACTCGTGGCGCGCACCTGGGCGACGGTGCCGGGCGCGCTCTCGATGGCGTCGAGCCACATGGTCTGGATGCTGTCGATCACCACCAGCGCCAGGTCGCGCTCCTGTTCCAAAGTGGCGGCGATGTCGCGCACGTTGATGGCGCTGGCGAGTTCCAGTGGCGCCTCGGCGAGGCCGAGGCGCTGCGCGCGCAGGCGGACCTGGTCGATCGACTCCTCGCCCGAGATGTACATGACCCGGCGCCCGGCCCGCGCCAGCGTCGCCGCCGCCTGCAGCATCAGGGTCGATTTGCCGATGCCGGGGGCGCCGCCGACCAGCACGGCGGAGGCCGGCACCAGCCCGCCGCCCAGCACGCGGTCAAGCTCGGCGATGCCGGTCAGGGCGCGCGGCGGCGGGGCCGTGCTGCCTTGCAAGCCGACGAAGGCGACGCGCCGCCCGGCGCTGGCGCGGCCGACGGGGCCGGGCCGGGCTTCGACGGTTTCCTCGACCAGCGTGTTCCACTCGCCGCAGGCGTCGCAGCGCCCGGCCCACTTGGGATACACGGCGCCGCAGTTCTGGCAGACGTAGCGGGCGATGGGCTTAGCCACGCCGGGTCCAGTGGTCGGCAAGCAGCAGGGCGGCGAGGAAGACGGTGGTTTCGGGAAGGGACTGGATGGCGTCGAAGTCGGCGAGGGCGGTTTCGGCCAGGCTGACCAACCCGGCGGCGTATCGAGGCTCAATCGCGGTCGAAAGGTCATGGTCCGCCGAATGACGGCCTTCCTGCAATCGAGCGAACGCAAGGGCTATCCCGATCAAGCGTTTGTCGGGTGGAGCCGGGATCAGCTTCTCCAGCCCTGGTGGAAATGGGCGTGCCGGAGAGCGGACATGGGCGTCGCATACCTTGCGCATCGCGGTATGACTGAATGCGCGCGCCGCTTGGAAGCGGAGCGGCTCGCCACCTGCCGCGAACGGCATAGAACCCGCGGTCGTCAGCCGGTGGAACAGCCCGTAATAGGCGGACGACAATGCCCGGCGCAGCACAGTCTCATCAGACGCGCTGCCCGGCAGGGCATACTGACCGCCAATCAACTCGCGGGCATGCCTGACCAGTTCTGAGGCGTGGGTCACTCTGCGACGGGCTTCAGCTCGCGGTCAGTCTCGAACCGGAAGTACGGAAACCGGTCCTCGAACTCCTCCAGCAGATCGGGCATGACTGCGGCGACTATTGCGCTGGTGCCGTTCGCTTGCTGTTCGAATGCCGGACTTCCAATGGGCGGCTCGGGCAACATCTTGAACACGATCCACATGGCGGGGTCGCCGTCGAACTCGCCTAGCCGCACCTCGAACCTCGTCACGAAGTCCGGCAATGCGTGACGTTCGACGATCTCCCGGGCCGTCTTGACAATCCGATCGTATTTCATCGCCGCAGCATACTCCAACTCACCGCCGCAACTCCATCTGGATCGGCCCCTCCCGCCGTCCGTGGGTGAACTGGTCCACCATCGGGTTGCCGCTGTGCAGCAGGTCCGCCGCCGGGCCTTGCCAGACCAGCTTGCCGCGGAACAGCATCGCCGCGCGGTCGCCGATGCGGGTCGCGCTCGCCATGTCATGCGTGATCGCAATGGCCGTGCTGCCCAGGCGCTTCACGCAATCGACGATCAGCCCGTCGATCACCGCCCCCATGATCGGGTCGAGGCCCGTCGTCGGCTCGTCGAAGAACAGGATGTCCGGCTGGCCCGCGATGGCGCGCGCCAGGCCCACGCGCTTCTGCATGCCGCCCGACAGCTCGGCCGGAGACAGGTCGCCGACGCTGGGATCAAGGCCCACCTGCGCCAGGATCGCGCCGGCACGCTCCCGGGCCTCGGCGCGGGCCGCCTTGTGCTGGGCCAGCAGGCCGAAGGCGACGTTCTCCCAGACCGTCAGGCTATCGAACAGGGCGCCTGCCTGGAACAGCATGCCGATGCGGGCGTTCACCTGCTCCCGTTCCTGCCGCGACAGGTGCAGCACGTCGCGGCCGTCGATCTCGATGCTGCCGGCATCCGGCTCGATCAGCCCGAGGATGCATTTCAGCAGCACCGACTTGCCGCTGCCGGAGCCGCCGATCACCACCATCGACGTGCCGGCCGCGACGTCGAGGTCGATGCCGTCCAGCACCGTCTTGTCGCCGAACGCCTTGGACAGGCCGCGGATGCGGATCTTCGGGTTGCTTGTCGGGCGGTCGCTCATCGGGCGAAGAACAGCTCGGTCAGCACGTAGTCGAAGGCCAGGATCAGGATGCTGGCGGCGACCACGGCGCTGGTGGTCGCGGACCCCACGCCCTGCGCGCCGCCCTTGCTGTTGTAGCCGTGGTAGCAGCCCATCAGCGCGATCAGGAAGCCGAACGCCGCCGCCTTGGCCAGCCCCGCCATGACATCCGTGGTCGTCAGGATCTGCAACGTGCTGGTCAGGTAGCCTGAGGGATTGAACCCGAGCTTCACGGTGCTGACCAGGAACCCGCCGGCGACGCCCAGCACGTCCGCCACCAGCACCAAGAGCGGCACCGCGATCACCCCTGCCAGCAGCCGTGGCGCCACCAGGTACTTCATCGGGTTGGTGGACAGCGTGCCAAGCGCGTCGATCTGGTCCGTGACCCGCATGGTCCCGAGTTCCGCCGCCATCGCGGCACCCACCCGGCCCGCCACCATCAGCCCGGCCAGCACCGGGCCGAGTTCCCGCACCACGGACAGCACGACGATCCCCGCGATGGCGCTCTCGGCGCCGAAGCGGGAGAAGCCGGTGAAGGACTGCAGCGCGATCACCGCGCCCGAGAACACCGCCGTCAGCGCCACCACCGGCAGGCTGAAATAGCTGAATTCGACGAAGGCCAGCAGGAACATCCGGCCGTAGAACGGCGGGCGCAGCAGGTGGGACAGCCCTGCGGCGCCGAACAGCGCCACCGCTCCCGTCGCGCGCACGGCCCCGATCGTGCCGCGCCCGACGGCCGCCACCGCGTCCAAGGGATCGATCATGCTCCGAGATAGGTCCGGCGGTAGCGCGCCCCAAGTTGCGTCAGGACTTCGTAGCCGTTCGTGCCGGCCCGCCGCGCCACCTCGTCCACCGGCATGCCGGGGCCGATCAGGTCGAGCCAACTGCCCACGGTGGCGCCGGGCGCGTCGGTGATGTCGAAGGTCGAAAGGTCCATGGAGACACGGCCTACCAGCGGGACCGCCTGTTCGTCAAAACACGCGGCCGCCCGGTTGGTGAGGATGCGCGGGTATCCGTCCGCATAGCCGACCGACACCGTGGCGATCCGGCTCGGCCGCCGCGCCGTCCAAACGCCGTTGTAGCCGACGCGCCCGCCCGGCGGCACCTCCCGCACCTGCAGGATGCGCGCCCGCAGCCGTACCGCCGCCCGCATCGGGTTGGGCTGCCCCGGCGTCGGGTTCACGCCGAACAGCGCGGCGCCGGGCCGGGCGAGGTCGGAGCCGAACTCGGGACCGAGGAAGCAGCCGGACGAGTTGGCAAGGCTCCGCGGCGCCGCGGGCAGCCGGGCGCAGGCCTGGGCGAAGCGGTCCCGCTGGAGCGCGTTAATGGGATCGCCGGGCACCTCGGCGGAAACCAGGTGCGTCATGATGAACAGGATCTCCACCCCATCCAGCCGGCCCGTCTCCGCCGCCAGCGCGTCCATCTCCTCCGGCGGCAGGCCCAGGCGGTTCATCCCGGTGTCGACGTGCAGCAGCGCCGGCAAGGGGCGGCCGAGCGTCCGGGCGTGGGCAGCCCAGTCCTCGATCTCGGCCAGCGATCCCAGCACCGGCGCGATGCCGGCGTCGGCATAGGCGGGCGCGTCGCCGGGCCACAGGCCGTTCAGCACTGCCAACATGAAGCCGGGCAGCATGGCGCCGGGCAGCGCCAGGTCGGGCAGCAGAGGGCGGATCGCCTGCGCCTCGCTGAGATGCGCCGTGAAGACGTGGCGGCACCCGGCGGCGAACAGGCGGCGCGCCACCGGCACAGCACCCAGGCCGTAGGCGTCGGCCTTGAGCACCGCCGCGACCGGGCCGGACGGGTGCAGGCGGCGGAGCCTGTTCCAGTTGTCGGCGATGGCGTCGAGGTCGATGTCCAGCACGGCGCCGGCGCTGGACGCCCCAGCGCTGGATGTCAGGGTCAATCGTCGCCCGTGTGGACGACGTCAAGGTCGGCGAAGCGGGTGTACTCGCCCTCGAACAGCACGTCGATCTTGCCGGTCGGGCCGTGCCGCTGCTTCTCGATCAGGATTTCGGCCTTGTTGTGCACCTGCTCCATGTCGCGCTGCCACTTGTCCAGAGCCGACTGGAACTTGTCCTCGCTGTCAAATGCCATCTGCTTGGGCGCGCGCTGCTGCAGGTAGTACTCGTCGCGATACACGAACAGCACCATGTCGGCGTCCTGCTCGATGGTGCCGCTTTCCCGCAAGTCGGAGAGCTGCGGACGCTTGTCCTCCCGGCTCTCGACCGCGCGGGACAACTGCGACAGCGCCAGCACCGGCACCTCAAGTTCCTTGGCGATGGCTTTCAGCCCTTGGGTGATCTGGCTGATCTCCAGCACCCGGCTTTCCGGCTTGGTGCCGACGCTCGGGCGCATCAGTTGCAGGTAGTCGATCACCACCAGGCTCAGCCCCTTGGTCCGCTTCAGCCGCCGGCAGCGGGTGCGGAGCGCGGAGAGCGTGATGGCCGGGGTGTCGTCGATGTGCAGCGGCAGCCCTGCGATCTCGCGGCTGACCTGCACGAAGCGGTCGAAATCCTTCTGGCCGATCTCGCCCCGGCGGATGCGGTCGCCGCTGACCCGCGCCTCCTCCGCCAGCAGGCGCGTCGCCAACTGCTCGGCGCTCATCTCCAGGCTGAACACCGCGACCGAGCCTTTCGCCAGGGCGTTTGGGTCCTCCGCCCGCGCTTCCCGCACCAAGGCGTGCGCGGCGCCGAAAGCGATCTTGGTGGCGAGCGCCGTCTTGCCCATGCCGGGCCGCCCGGCCAGGATCATCAGGTCGGACGGGTGCAGCCCGCCGGTCTTCTTGTCGAGGTCGCGCAAGCCGGTCGACAGCCCGCTCACGTGGCCGGAACGCCGGAACGCCCGCTCCGCGCCCAGGATCGCGTCGGTCAGCGCGCGCTCGAAGGTGACGAAGCCGCCGTCGTTGCCGCCCTGGGTCGCCAGGCGGAACAGCGCGCTTTCGGCCAGCTCGATCTGCTGGCGCCCGTCCAGCTCCGCCTCGGCGCCGAAGGCGTTGTTGACGACGACCTCGCCGATGTCGATCAACTGGCGCCGCAGCCAGGCGTCATGCACCGCCCGGCCATACTCGCCGGCGTTGATGATGCCGACCATCGCCGTCAGCAGCTCGGCGAAGTACTTGGTGCCGCCCACCTCGTCCAAGAGGCCCGAATGCTCGAACTCCGCCTTCAGCGTCACCGCGTCGGCGAGCTGCCCGGCCTCCACCCGGCGCACGATGGCCTGGTAGATGCGCCCGTGCACGGGGTCGACGAAGTGCTCCGGCGACAGGAACTCGCTGATCCGCTCATAAGCCTTGTTGTTGGCCAGCAACGCGCCGAGCAGCGCCATCTCCGCCCGTTCGTTGGACGGGGGATGGCGTTGCGAGAGGCCAAGCAGCGGCGGATCGATGCTGTTCATTGGCCTGCATCCTAGCCGATCCAGAAACGTCCGGGCAGGGTGATGACCCTGTGGATAGCTGTGGATCAGGGGGACAAGTCGTGGGCCGCGGCGGGGATCATACCGGTTGTGGTACGCGCGCCACCCGCTCCGCCTCGGTGATGTAGTCCCGGGTCAGGGGCACCGCGTCCGGCCGCCTGGCCAACTGCATCTGCCAGACCATGTGCCCCTTGCGCCGGAAGGCGAGCTCGGCGCCAGACAAATAGAACTCGAACATGCGGCAGAACCGCTCATCGTAAAGTGCTGCGATGGCGTCGTGCCTGGCCGACAGGCGCCGCCGCCAGTGCCGCAGCGTTTCCGCGTAATGGAGGCGCAGCACCTCGATGTCGGTCGCGACCAGGCCGGACCGCTCGACGGCGGGCATCACCTCGCTGAGCGCCGGGGAGTAGCCGCCGGGGAAGATGTACTTGGCGAGCCAGGGATTGGTGGTGGCCGGGCCGCTGCTGCGCCCGATGGCGTGCACCAGCGCCACCCCGCCCGGCGCCAGGCTGCGGCGCAGGGCCTGGAAGAAATGCCGGTAGTGGCTGATGCCCACGTGCTCGAACATGCCGACGGAGACGATGCGGTCGTAGGCGCCGCGGAGCGCGCGGTAGTCCAGCAGCTCGAACCGTACCCGGTCGGCGAGGCCCGCATCCGCCGCCCGGGCGCGGGCCGTGGCGAGCTGTTCCTGCGACAGCGTGATGCCGGTGACGCGCACCCCGTGCTCCCGCGCCAAGGTGAGCGCCAGGCCGCCCCAGCCGCAGCCGATATCCAGGACGTGCAGGCCCGGCCGGAGGCAGAGCTTCGCCGCGATGTGCCGCTTCTTCGCCGCCTGCGCCTCCTCCAGCGTCTCCTGCCCGGTGCGGAAGTACGCGCAGGAATACTGGCGGTCGTCGTCCAGCAGCAGGGCATACAGCCGGCCGTTCAGGTCGTAATGGTGCGCGGCGTTGCGCGCGGCACGGCGGACCGGGTTGAACTGCGCCCAGCGCTTCACGGCGGACCCCAGCAGGGCATGCGCCGCCATCACCGGCTGCCGCCCGCCCGCCGCGACGTTGGCCAGCAGCAGGTCGAGCGCGTCGTAGATGCTGCAACCCTGGGGCACGATCGCGCCGTCCATGTAGCCCTCCCCGAACGCCAGCGCCGGGTTCACCGCCATGCGGCGAACAGCCCGCCAGTCGGACACGTGGAAAGCGATGCCGGGGCCAGGCTGCGGCCCTTGGTGGAAGGAGGTCTGCCCGTCGGGATAGCGGACCGAAAGGCTGCCAATGATGAGGAAGCGCCGGATGAGGCCGTCCAGGATGGTGCGCAGGATCATCCGCGGTCGCCTGCTCCGGTATGCCAAGGGCTACAAACAGCGACGCCGGCCGCTTCCGATGGGGAAGGGCCGGCGTCGTAGGGGATGCGTCAAGCCTGTCTTATGGGCGTGCGATCACTGGCGGTCGCGGTCACGGTCCCCGCCGGCCTCCGCCAGGGCGGCGCCGAACTCCAGCAGCTCGTCAGGCTCCACCTCCTCCTCGCCGGCCAGGCCGACCTGCTCGCCGCGGGCCTGCTTCTCGGCCTCCTCGGCGCTGCGGGCGACATTGACCGTGATCGGCAGGCTGACCTCCGGGTGCAGCACCAGCTTCACGGCCGTGAGGCCCAGCGTCTTGATGGGCTGGTCGAGCACGACCTGGTTCCGGTTGGTCGTCAGCCCCGCCGCCGTGCAGGCGTCCGAGATGTCGCGCGCCGACACCGACCCGTACAGCGAGCCGCTTTCCCCTGCCTGCCGGATGATGACGACCGACAGCCCGGCCATCCGCTCCGACAGCCGCTCGGCCTCCTCGCGGCGCTTCAGGTTCTGCGCCTCAAGCTGCGCGCGCTGGCCCTCGAATTGCGCCAGGTTCGCCTTGTTGGCCCGGAGCGCCTTCTTCTGCGGCAGCAGGAAGTTGCGGGCATAGCCCGGCTTCACCTTCACCACCTCGCCCATCTGCCCCAGCTTCTCGATGCGCTGCAGAAGGATCAGTTCAACGGCTGCCATGATCCCCGCCTCCTCACGCCACGACGTAGGGCAGGAGCGCCAGGAAGCGGGCGCGCTTGATGGCGTTGGCCAGCTCGCGCTGCTTCTTGCCGGACACCGCGGTGATGCGGCTCGGCACGATCTTGCCGCGCTCGCTCAGGAAGCGGGACAGCAGGCGCACGTCCTTGTAGTCGATCTTCGGCGCGTTCGGGCCGCTGAACGGGCAGCTCTTGCGGCGGCGGTAGAACGGGCGGCGCGCCCCGGCGGCGGCCCCGCCGCCACCGCGGCGGTCGTCGCCATCCCCGGACGTGCGGTCGGGACGATCTGAACGGTCGGACATCTTGGCTTACTCCTCGCCCGCTTCGGGGGGGCGGAACCCATCGGTTTCGGACCGGGCGCGATACTCCTCGCGGTCGTCGAAGCCGCGCTTGCGGCCGCTTTCGAAGCGTCCGGCCGGCTTCGGGCCGCGGAAGCCGCGCTCCCGGTCGTCCGACTTGCGCGACAGGATGGCGCTCGGCTCCTCCGTGATCTCATCGACCCGGATGGTCATGAAGCGCAGCACGTCCTCGTTCAAGCGCAGCAGGCGCTCCATCTCGGTCACGAAGGTCGGCTTCGCCTCCAGCCCGAGCAGCATGTAATGGCCCTTGCGGTTCTTCTTGACCCGGTAGGCCAGGCTGCGGAGACCCCAGTACTCGCGCTTCTTCACCGAGCCGCCGTCCGTCTCAAGGTCCGAGGCGATGGTGTCGGCAACGGTCTCGACCTGTTGCTGCGTGACATCGTTGCGTGCGATCAGCACGCATTCATAGAGCGGCATTGTCACCCCTATGGCTGTTGTCGGCCCGAAATGGGCACAGCCGGGGAGGATGCCACCGCCCCGGCAGGGAGCGGCGGGATATACGCCGATGAGTGGGGATTGCAAGCGGGTTGCAGGACGGCGCCCAATCCACGGCGCAAGCAGTTGCCGCGGGACGAGCATTGCCTGCTACCCTGCCGTGGTGAGATTTTCCGCCGGCACCGTCGCGAACGCCGCGGCCTGGGGCGTCATCTGGCGGCGATGGGGGGTCTTGAAATCGGTTGGCCTTCCTGACCGTTCACCTCTCAGGCCCGATTGAAGGCGCGCTCATTCTTTGGGCGTCGCCAGCCCGTCACAGCAGGCGTTGAGGAACCGCTGAACAAGACGCATTCGGCCATTGTCGATCCGGCACCGCAGGACGCGGCCTTCCCGTGCCTGCGTCAGCAGCCCAATGGCGGCGAGCTGGCCCAAGTGGTGTGACAGGGTGGATTTCGGAATGTCGAGATGCGCCTGGACGTCCCCGACCCGGCAGCCTTCGTCTCCCGCTTTCACGAGGTACTCGAAGATCTTGAGCCGGTGCGGATGACCAAGCTCCGCAAGGCAGCGGGCCGCTTCGCTGAACCCAAGCGGTGCGTCAGTTTGGGCCAACATCAACCGCAGCCCTGCAAAGAGGGCCGTAAACAAGCGATTGGGGCAGGCTGGCGCCGTTTGCCAAGGGGTTTTGCTTCCCTGAACAAACCTGCTCCGCCGTCGCCAACCTGGTTGCGCCGCAGGCCGATGTCTTCCAACAGATGGTCGTTGAGGCTCCGAAACTCGCGGGCCAACGCCCGGCGCTCGCGGTTCCGTCGAATGGATCGGATGAGGCCAAGAAGGACCTTGACCATGTTGACCCCCTATGGTTCTAATATTCTAGAAACTAAGAACTATTATCCTGAACGTCAAGAGGAACAGCGTATGCTCGAGGCCGGTCCGAGGGCGAGTGGAAGCTGTCTGTGCGGCGCAGTCCGCTACGTCGTCACCGGTCCGCTCCGGGATGTGACCGTCTGCCATTGCGTGTTCTGCCAACGGAGCAGCACCTCCGTTGGCGCTTACGCCGCTTGCGCTCCGGAGCATCTGTCATTGCTGGCGGGGCGTCCACGATGGCACAGGTCCTCTCCCACCGCGCGCCGGGGCTTCTGCGCCAAATGCGGCAGCCAATTGTTTTGGGAGCCGTCGCATGGCCGGCATGTTTCGGTGGCAGCCGGAAGCCTGGATCAGCCGACTGGATTGCGTACCGCTCAACACATCTTTTGCGAGCAAATCGGCGACTATGACCGGCCGGTTGAGGCCGGATCGAAAGGGTCGCCGTAGGACCGTCTTCCGCCAGGCCCGGCGACAGGCCGAACCGAGCAGCCGAGGCCGCCCCAGGCGACCCCTAGCACCCCTCCGGCTGGCCTCGCCCCCTTGACACGAAACGCCCGCTTCCGCATCACGGCTTCAGGCGAGGCATGTGGAATGCGCTCCGACCTGGCATCCTGCCGCCGAGTCCTGTCGAAGGGCGGCCCGGATGGTCCGCCTGGCAGGCGGAAGGTCGTATCCAATGACTGTCGCATCGTGGCTGCCGCCTCTCGTCAAGGCCCTGGCGACAGCCCTGCTCGTCGTGTCCGCCTCCGCCGTCGCCGAGGCCCTTGGCCCGTTCTGGGGCGCCTTGGTCGCTACCCTCCCGGTCTCGACCGGACCCGCCTACGTGTTCCTGGCCGTGCAGCACGGGGCCGATTTCGTCGCGGCCAGCGCGCTCAGCAGCTTTGCGGCCAACGCGGCGACCGGGTTGTTCCTGATGACGTACGGTGTCCTGGCTGTGAGCGCGTCTCCATGGAGAAGCCTCGGTGCCGCCGTGCTGGTCTGGCTGGCCGCAAGCCTTGCGACGCAACAGGTCGCCTGGACCCCGTGGACGGCGCTGCTGCTGAACCTCGCCATCTACGGCGCCGGGTTTGCCCTGCTCAGCGTGGCCCGAAGCGCGCGGACCGGACCGGCGCCTCCCGCACGGCGGCGATGGGTCGACCTTCCCGCCCGCGCCGTGGCGGTGGCCGCCTTCGTCTCGCTCGTCGTCGCGGTCAGCACGGCGCTCGGCCCCAGTGCGACCGGGATCGCAGCCGTGTTTCCGATCGGTCTCATCAGCCTGTTTGCCATCGTGCGGCCACGGATCGGCGGCCCGGCGGCGTCGCAGCTTGCGGCCAATGCCCTCCGGCCGATGCTGGGGTTCAGCATGATGCTGCTCGCCCTGCGTCTCGCCGTCCGGCCCTGGGGAACCGTGACGGCCCTCATCGTTGCGCTGCTGGTCTCGCTCTCGTGGTCCGCCGCCTTGCTCTTTCTGAGAACGCGGGAGCAGCTTGGCCGGGACGGCTTGCCGCCCGGGGCCGATGCTTGAGCCGAGCCGGTGCCGATTGCGCGCGAAGCCAAGGAGGCGTTCAATGCCGGCATGTCCGATCTCCCGCTCCCGACGACCACCCTCCCAGCCGCCTGGTCCTACTGGCGCCCGCTCCTCGCCGTGGCCGTGCTCGGCGCCGGGGCGCTTGCCCTCACGACCCAAGCCGGCCCGCACGACCCGGAGCTTGCGGTGCTGCTGCGCTTCATGGCCGTCGTGAAGGCGGCCATGGCGCTCGGCGCCGCGGCCCTGGTGGGATGGCGGTTCGGCTCGCCGGTGCGCCCCGCGACAGGCTTGGCCTACATCGCCGGCACGGCGAGCATGGCCGCGGGCGCCGGGCTGATCTGGCGGCTCAGCCATATCGGCGCCGGGGCCTTGCTGGTGCATGGCGGCCTCCTGGCGTTGGCCGGCCTCGCCTGGCTGGACCGGGCCGGGTGGGATCAGGCGGCCAGCGCCATCTCCGCGTCCATACGCTCCAGGCGCAGCGCCTGGCCCGGCACGGCGATCAGGGTTCCGCCGCGCGGCACCTCGCGCCAGCGGCTGCGGTCCTCGTCGATCGGCTCCGACACCAGCAGCAGCCCGGCGGGGCCGTCCCGGTAATACAGCGTCGGCGGCTGCGCGTCGCAGGCCCAGCGGAACGCCCACAGCGTGTGCCCGTCCGTGAGCGTCGCGGTGAAGCGCAGCGGCTCCTCGATCCCTGCATCCCGCATGTGCCCTTTCACCTCCCGCAGCGTCGCGGCTAGGGCGATGATGGGATCGCGGTCCAGCCCGCGGGCGAACGCCGCAAGGAAGATCGCCTCGCTGTCCGTGGTCCCGGCGCGTGCCGGGTAGAGCGCGTCCGGGATCATCGCCTCCACCCGGCGGCGCACCCGCGCCCAGCCGCCGATCTGGCCGTTGTGCATGAACAGATGCCGCCCCTGCGCGAACGGGTGGCAGTTGGCCCGGCTGGTCGCCGTGCCCGTCGCGGCCCGGACATGGGCGAAGAACAGGCCGCTGCGCACCTGGCCCGCGATGCTGAGCAGGTTCTCGTCCGACCAGGCCGGCCGCACCTCCCGATACAGGCCCGGCGTTTCCCGCTCCCCGTACCAGCCGACGCCGAAGCCGTCGCCGTTGGTTTCCGTCTTCGCCTCCGCCGCGTGCAGCGACTGGTGGATCAGGCTATGGCAGGGTGCTGCCACCAACGTCTCCAGCAGGATCGGCTCACCCTGGAACGCGAGGAAGCGGCACATCGGGCACCCCAAACGTAAGATGACGGATACGTTACAAGCTGCGCCCGGCGTGCGGCAAGGATAAGGTGATCCAGGCCCTGCCGAGCCGGGCAGCGGATTGACACGGCCCCGCGCGGAGACAATACCGCGGCACCCGTGAGGAAATGGTAAATGCCGGTCCACACCTTCATCTTCCCTGGCCAGGGCAGCCAAGCCGTCGGCATGGGCCGCGACCTGGCCGCAGCCTTCGCCCCCGCCCGCGAAGTGTTCGGGGAGGTGGACGAGGCGCTGAAGCAGAAGCTGTCCAAGCTGATGTTCGAAGGCCCGGCAGAAACCCTGACGCTGACGGAGAACACCCAGCCGGCGCTGCTGGCCATGTCGATGGCCGTGCTGCGCGTGATGGAGGGGGAGGGCGGCTTCCGTCTCCCGGATAAGGCCGTGCTGGTGGCAGGCCACAGCCTCGGCGAATACAGCGCGCTCGCCGCAGCAGGCAGCCTGGCACTGAGCGACGCGGCGCGGCTGCTGCGCCGCCGGGGGGTGGCCATGCAGGACGCGGTGCCGGCAGGCGAGGGCGCGATGGCGGCGCTCCTGGGCACGGAGCTTGACCAAGCCGAGGCGATCTGCGCCGACGCCGCCGTGCTGGTGCGGGAAGACGGGACCGAGGAGCGCCAGGTGGTCGAGGCGGCGAACGACAACGGCGGCGGCCAGGTGGTGATCTCCGGCCATCGCGCCGCGGTGGAGCGCGCAGTCGAGATGGCCCGCGCGCGCGGCGTGCGCCGGGCGATGCTGCTGCCGGTGTCGGCGCCATTCCACTGCGCCTTGATGGCGCCGGCCGCTGCCGTGATGGCGGACGCCTTGGGCAACGCCGCCCTGCGCCCGCCCGCCGTGCCCTTGGTCGCGAACGTCACGGCCGAGCGCGCGACGGACCCTGACGAAATCCGGGGCCTGCTGGTGTGCCAGGTCACGGGCACCGTGCGCTGGCGGGAGAGCATGCTGGCCTGCACGGCCATGGGCGTGGACAGCTTCCTGGAACTCGGGGCCGGCAAGGTGCTGTCCGGCCTGGTGCGCCGGGTCCGCCCGGACAGCGCCGCCGCCTCGGCCGGGCCGCCCGCGGAGATCGAAGCCATGCTGAGGCTGCTGTGAGCGGCATGTTCCGCCTGGACGGCAAGACGGCGCTGGTGACGGGCGCCTCGGGCGGCCTCGGCGCCGCCATCGCCCGCACGCTGCACGCCCAGGGCGCCCGGGTCGCGCTGTCCGGCACGCGGCGGGAGGCGCTCGACGCCCTGGCGGCGGAACTGGGGGAGGGCGCCCCCGTTTGCCCGGCCGACCTGCGCGACCCGACCGCCGCCGACGCACTGGTGGCCGCGGCGGAGGCGGCGTGCGGGCCGGTTGACATCCTGGTGAACAACGCCGGGCTGACCCGGGACATGCTGGCGCTGCGCATGAAGGACGCGGACTGGCAGGCGGTGCTGGACGTGGATCTCTCAGCGCCTTTCCGCCTGGCGCGCGCGGCGCTGCGCGGCATGGTGCGCCGGCGCGGCGGGCGGATCATCGGCATCAGCAGCATCGTGGGCAGCACCGGCAACCCGGGCCAGGCGAACTACGCCGCGGCGAAGGCCGGGCTGGGGGGCATGACCAAGGCGCTGGCGCAGGAGGTCGGCAGCCGCGGCATCACGGTGAACCTGGTGGCGCCGGGCTTCATCGAGACGCCGATGACCGATGCGCTGTCGGCCGAGCAGCGGGGAAAGCTCACGGGCGCCATCCCGCTGGGCCGGATGGGCAGGCCCGCGGACGTCGCCGCGGCGGTGCTGTACCTGGCGTCCGACGAGGCCGCCTGGGTGACGGGCGCCACGCTGCACGTGAACGGCGGGATGGCGATGGCCTGATCGCCCATGCCCCCTGCCCGACCCGACGCACCTGCCTTGGGCGCACTTGCCTTGGCGGACGGTCGGAAACCGTGCTAAGCGCCCGGACGCTTCGTGTCGGGCGATCACACGGGAACAGGCCGGTCTGATCCGCGTAAAGCAGGCGAAGCCAGACAGACGACAGGAACTGAGGACAAGATGAGCGAGATCGCCGACAAGGTTAAGAAGATCGTGGTGGAGCACCTCGGCGTCGAGGAGGGCAAGGTGACCCCGGAAGCGTCGTTCATCGACGACCTGGGCGCCGACAGCCTCGACACGGTCGAGTTGGTGATGGCCTTCGAGGAGGCGTTCAGCGTCGAGATCCCAGAGGACGCGGCCGAGAAGATCAGCACCGTCAAGGACGCCATCGACTTCATCGAGAAGCAAAAGGCGGCCTGAGCCGGCGACGCTGCCTGGGAGGGCGACGCAGATGGGAGTGGCGATGCGCCGGGTGGTCGTAACGGGCATGGGCATCGCATGCCCGCTGGGCGTGGGCGTGGAGAACGTGTGGAAGCGCCTGATCGCCAGCGAGAGCGGCATCAACGCCATCCAGTCCTTCGACACGTCCGAGCTGACGGCCAAGATCGCCGGCCAGGTCCCGGCCGGCGCCCGCGCCGAAGGCAAGCTCGACATCAGCGAGTGGATTCCGGTCAAGGACCAGAAGAAGATGGACCGCTTCATCCATCTCGCCCTCGTCGCCGCGAGCGAGGCGGTGGAGGACAGCGGCTGGGTCCCGCCCGACGAGGACGCGCGCTGCATGACCGGCGTGATGATCGGGTCCGGCATCGGCGGGCTTGGCACGATCTACGAGGCGTCGGTGCTGGTGGCGCAGGGCAAGTCGCGCCGGCTGTCGCCGTTCTTCATCCCGTCGGCGCTGATCAATCTGGCGTCCGGCCACGTCTCCATCAAGTACGGCTTCAAAGGCCCCAACCATTCCGTCGTCACCGCCTGCGCCACTGGGGTGCACGCCATCGGCGACGCCGCCCGGCTGATCGGCCTTGGCGACGCCGACGTGATGGTGGCGGGCGGCGCGGAGGCCGCTGTGAACGCGCTCGGCATGGCCGGGTTCTGCGCCAGCCGCGCCTTGTCCACCGCGTTCAACGACCGGGCCGCCGCGGCGTCCCGTCCTTGGGACCGCGACCGTGACGGCTTCGTCATGGGAGAGGGCGCCGGGATCGTCGTGCTGGAGGAGCTGGAGCACGCCCATGCCCGCGGCGCCAAGGTCTACGGCGAGGTCGGCGGCTACGGCATGTCCGGCGACGCCCACCACATCACCGCCCCGGCGGACGGGCACGAGGGCGCCTTCCGCGCCATGCGGAACGCCTTCCGCAACGGCGGCGCGCAGCCGGGTGACGTGCAGTACGTGAACGCGCACGGCACCAGCACGCCCTTGGGCGACGACCTGGAGCTGGAAGCGGTCGAACGGTTCTTCGGCGACGCCGCGAAGGGCCTGGCGATGTCGTCCACCAAGTCCGCCACCGGCCACCTGCTGGGCGCGGCCGGGGCCATCGAATCGATCTTCTCCCTCCTGGCGATCCGCGACGGCGTGGTGCCGCCGACGCTCAACCTTGAGGAGCCGAGCCGGGAAAGCGTCATCGACCGGGTGCCGCTGGTGGCGCAGGAGCGCCGGGTGGACGTGGCGCTGTCCAACAGCTTCGGCTTCGGGGGGACCAACGCCAGCATCCTGTTCAAGCGGGCAGCCTGACGCGGGCGGGGCGGGATGCGCTCGTTCCTGCTGGTCGTCGGGCTGCTGATGATGGCGGGGGGCGGGGCAGCCGCCTATGCGTTCTGGACCTATGACGCGCCGGGTCCGCTGCCGGCCAGCAACGTCGTGCTGGTGCCCCGCGGCGGGCTTGACCAGGTGGCGGACACGCTGGCGCAGGAGGGCGTCGTCCGCAGCCCCTTCGCCTTGCGCGCTGCCGCGATGGCGACGCGGGGCCAGGGCGCCGTCCACGCCGGCGAGCTGGAGTTCCCGGCCGCCGCCAGCCTGCGCCAGGTCCTCGCCGTGCTACGCACCGCCCGCCCGGTGCAGCACCGCCTGACCATCCCCGAGGGCCTGACGGCGACGCAGGTGGCGCTCTTGATCGACCACGCCCCGGCGCTGGAGGGCGACCCGGCGGTGCCGGAAGAGGGCCGCCTCCTGCCGGAAACCTACGCCTATGAGCGCGGCACCCCGCGCGCCGCGCTGGTTGAGCGGGGCCGGGCCGCCATGGACCGTGCGCTTGAACGCAACTGGGCCGCCCGCAGCGCCGCCGTGCCACTGGACACGCCGCGCGACGCCCTGATCCTGGCCAGCATCGTCGAGCGGGAAACCGCCAAGCCGGAGGAGCGCCCCCGGGTCGCCGCGGTGTTCCTGAACCGGCTGCGCCGCCGCATGAAGCTGCAATCCGACCCCACCGTGGTCTACGGCGCAAGCGGCGGCACCGGCGTGCTGGAGCACGGCCTGACGCGGACGGAGCTGGAGCGGGCCGACCCCTACAACACCTATAAGATCACCGGCCTGCCCCCGGGGCCGATCAGCATGCCCGGCATCGGCTCGCTCCACGCCGTGACGCAGCCGGCGGAGACGGAGGACCTGTTCTTCGTGGCTGACGGCTCGGGCGGGCACGTGTTCGCGAAGACGCTGGAGGAGCATCAGCGCAACGTGGCGCGCTGGCGCGAGGTCGAGCGGGCGCGGCAGGCCATGGCGCCGACGTCCGCGGAGCGTTAGGCATGCCGCCCATGAGCGAGCCGCCCGCTGCAGCCTCCCCCGCCTTGGCATTCCCCGCCTTGGCATCCATGACGGGCTTTGCCCGGACGGACGGCGTGGCGGAGGGCCTGGCCTGGGCGTGGGAGCTTCGCAGCGTGAACGGCCGCGGCCTTGACCTGAAGCTGCGCTTGCCGCCCGGCCTCGACGCCCTGGAACCCGCCTTGCGGGAAGAGGCCGGGCGGGCGCTCCGCCGGGGGAACGTGACCGCGAACCTGACGGTGAAGCGTGACGACCGCGCCCGCATGGCGGTTGACCCGGCCATGCTCGACGAGTTGCTGGACCTCGCCCTCCAGATTGCTGCGCGCATCCCCGACGCCCCCGTTCCACGGGCGGAGGCGCTGCTGGCGCTCCCTGGCGTCCTGCGGCCCGCCGCCGCGGCCGACGATGGCTGGACCGCGGCGCAGACATCCGCCGTCCGCGCCGGGTATGCCGCGGCCCTGGCGGCGCTGGCGGCGTCCCGCCAGGCGGAGGGCGCGCGGCTCGCGGCCCTGCTGAGCCTACAGGTGGACGAGGTTGCCGCCCTGCTCGCCACGGCCACGCAGGAAGCCGCCGAGCAGCCCGCGCTGCAGCGCGCCCGCACCATGGAAACCTTGGCCGCCCTGCTGCGCGACCAGCCCGGCCTGCCGGAGGACCGCATCGCCCAGGAGGTGGCGCTGCTGGCCAGCCGCTCCGACGTGCGGGAGGAGCTTGATCGCCTCGCCAGCCATATCGAGGCCGCGCGCAGCCTGCTGCGGGAGGCCGCCGGCATCGGCCGCAAGTTCGACTTCCTCGTGCAGGAGTTCGTGCGGGAGGTGAACACGCTGTGCAGTAAGTCCGCCTCCGTCCCCCTGACGGCCACCGGGCTGCGGCTCAAGGCGGTGATCGAGCAGATGCGCGAGCAGGTGCAGAACGTTGAGTAGCGTGCTGACGGAAGGGCCGCGCCGGCGCGGCGTCTGCCTGGTGGTTGCGGGGCCGTGCCGGGGCGGGGAGCGGCCCCGCCCCCGCCCCCGCCGGGCCCACGGCGGTCAGCAGGCCCAGGCGTCCGCG
>CAXUJE010000027.1:0-6234 GCA_964251035.1 uncultured Acetobacteraceae bacterium | reverse complement strand
CGCGAGCAGGTCCAGAACGTGGAGCCCCGGGCGGACGGCAGGGCCGCGCCGGCGCGGCGTCTGCCTGGTGGGTGCGGCGCCTTCCGGCGCCGGCAAGAGCACCATCACCCGCGCCCTGCTGGCGGCCGAGCCGGAAGCGTCCCTGTCCATCAGCGTCACCACGCGCTCCCCACGCCCCGGCGAGCAGGACGGCGTGCACTACCATTTCCGCACCCAGGCCGGGTTCGACGCCATGGTGGCGGAGGGCGCCATGCTGGAATGGGCCACCGTGTTCGGCCGCAGCTACGGCACGCCCCGGGCGCCGGTGGAACGGGCGCTGGCCGCCGGGCGGGACGTGGTGTTCGACATCGACTGGCAGGGCTTCCGGCAGTTGCGCGCGGCGCTGCCTGGCGATGTCGTCGGCGCCTTCATCCTGCCGCCGTCCTACGCCGCCCTGGAGGCGCGCCTGCACGGCCGGGGCGGCGACCCGCCCGAGGAGATCGCCCGCCGCATGGCCGCCGCCCGCAGCGAGATCGAGCATTGGGCGGAGTTCGACCACGTCCTGGTCAACCGCGAACTCGACACGGCGGTGGCGGATGTCCGGAGCATCCTGCGCTGCGCCCGTTGCGCCATCGCCCGCCTGCCCAGCCTGCCCGCCTTCGTCGCCGGCCTGATGGCGTCCTCCTGACCTAGCGGCGTTCGTAGGTGCCGATCAGCCGGCCCTGCGCGATCAAATGCGGGCGGATCGTCCGCAGCAGCATCGCGCGTCCCGGCGGGTAGGCGAAGTGCGGGCGCGCATCCAGGGCGAAGACTTGGAAAGCGTAGCGATGCGGCCCATGGCCCGGTGGCGGCGACGGCGCCGTCCAGCCCGGGCGGCCCAAGGCGTTGCGCCCGCACGCCCAGCCACCCGGCGCTGAGCCTACGAGCCGCAGCGGGATCTCGCCCTCGGCGAACTCGGTCTTGTCCGGCGGAATGGAATGCACGATCAGGTGGACCAGCGGCCGGGGAAGCGGGATGTCGGCGTCCTCCACCAGCAGCACCGCGGATTGGGTCCGCGCAGGCAGGCCTTCCCAGCGCAATGGCGGGCACAGACTCTCGCCGTCCAGGCTGAACCGCACCGGCATTGGCTGGTTGTCGGCGAAGGCGGGGCTGCTGACCTTGAGGGCGTAGCCCAGGAAGCCCGAGAACTTGCTGCTGGACAGCATGGCGACGCCGGGCCGCACCGGCCGCAACGCTTCACCCAACGAGCGCATCACCGACATCGGCATCTGTTCCTTCCTCAATCTGGCACGGAGGTTCAATGCAGCCGCCACCCTCCGGTTCGCACGCTCGCGCATGGGTTACAGCCGGGACGCCCGGGCGGTCACGGAACATGGGCGAAGTGCTCCGACACCTCGGCCAGGATCACGCCGAGCTTGCGGATGGTGGTGCGGTTCAGCATCGAGCCGTCGTCGAGCAGGTACCACCACTGGTCCATGGTGACGTTCTTCAGCGGATTGCCGGGCGACGTGGCCAAGGTCCAAGTCCAGTGGAACGCCCGGCCGGCGGCCTCGCCCACCGCCGGGCCGACCATGTCGTTGGCGGTCGCCTCGTACCGGCCTGGCCCGGCGCGCCGCATCTGCCAGGTCCGCGTCACGGGCGCGTCCTGGCCGATGGTGAGCCGCTGCGTCATGCGCAGCGTGCCGTCGCGCATCTCCCCCATGCAGTCCGTCGTCACGATGCGGGTCGGCTCGCCGGACCGGTTCTCCAGGACCCCCCAGGAGGCGAGATGGCCGGTGAAGAACTGGATGGGGTCCATGGCCGGCGCCGTGGAGCGGAAGCCGCTCACCGGCAGGGTCTCGCCGCAGCCAAGCAGTCCCAAGGCAAACGCCAGTGCCGCCCAACGCATGTTCAATCCTTGGAACAGGGAGCCGTCAGCAGCGAGCAGCCGACAGGGTGCCTGGCATGACCCGCCTCACCCCTGCTTGCTCGCCTCGAAGACGACGGCTTGAAGGGACGTGCGCCCCGGGTCGGCGCCGATCTCTCCGCGCAACGCTTCGACCAGGGCGTCGATGACCCGGTCGGGATCGACGCCGCGTGTCCGAATTTGTTCAGCGAGCGGGTTGCCGGAAACCAGCCCTCGCGCGAACTTGGCTACGCTCGCGACCTCGGCCTCTTGCCTGACCACGGCCGCCGTGAGACTTGATCGGGTCAATAGCGGAGTAGCCGAACGGCACGCGGTAGAATGACGGCGTGTCTGACGGGAAGAGTTGCTGCACAAGCTCGTGCGTGATGCGCGCAAACGGGTTGTGCCTGTGCGAGTCCCAGACGTTGAACAAGTAGCGTCCGCCCGGCGCGAGCACGCGGTGTGCCTCACGGTAGGACTGCGCCTTGTCCGGGAAGAACATCACGCCGAACTGGCAGACGACCGCGTCGAAGGCGCCGTCCAGGAACGGAAGCGCGAAGGCGTCGGCCGTCTGGAACATGATCTGCTCACCGGGCCGGAACTTGGTTCGGGCCACATCCAGCATGGGCGGGTCGATGTCGGTCGCAGTCAGGTGCGCGCCCTCGGGCAGCAGGCCGCGCAGATGGCGGGTGACGAGGCCAGTGCCGCCCGCGATCTCCAACACCCGCTTCGGATTGTGGGCGGCCGCGCGGTGGGCAAGGTCGGCGGCATAGCCATCGAAGATCACGGGTCCCATGTCTCGGTCGTAATACTCGGGGGCGCTGCCGGTGAAGTCTGCATCCGTTGCTGCCAAGGGTACGCTCCGACCTCCAATCGCGTATCCAGATCGTAGGGGGGACTCAAAGCCAGAAACCCCAAAAGAAAAGGGGGGAAGCTGAAGCTTCCCCCCCGTTTCAGCGAAGCCAGCCGATTATTTGCGCGGCGCGTTCATGCCGCTTGTCGTGGCGCCCGGCGTCGAGTTCGGGGTCGTGCCGCCAGTGCCCATACTGCCGGATGACGTGCCCGTGGTCGTTGTGGCGGGGCCGGTAGGCGTCGTGGTGGCCGCACCCGGCACGGCCTTGGTACCGTCCTCCACTTCGACCTTGGTGCTGCGGACGGTGTCGCGGACGGTCTCGGTGCGGTCGGACGCTTCTTTGCGGATGCCGATCTCCTCGACGACCCGCGCCTCCTTGCCGACGACCGCCTCCTCGCTGGTGGCGCGCGCCTCGATGGTGCGCTCCTGGAACGCCGCGGCATCGGCGCCGGTGACGGCGCGGTCCACCGGACGGCGCTCGACCGAGACATGCTCCTCGTGCAGGCGCACCTGCTCCTCGACCGGGCGCTCCACGACGTAGCTGCGCACGCGCACGGCGCCGCCAGCGACCTCGCGCTTGCCGACCCGCAGGCGCTCCTCCATCACCTTGATCGTCTCGGCATCCCCGGCACTCGCCGTGCTGCCGGCCATAGGGGCGGTAGCCGTCGCGGTGCGGGTCGTCGCCGCACCGGTCATGGCGGCGCCGGCTGTCGCCGCGCCCGTGACCGCTGCGCCGCCAGCGGCAGCCGTGCTGGCCATGCCCGTCGTGCCGGCGGTCGTCGTGCTGCCGGGGGCATAGTTGTAGCCCGACTGACGCCACTCCTCGAGCTTCGCGTCGAAGTCGAGCGGGTTGGTGCTTTCCAGCACCTCGATGATCTGGTTGCGGTTCGTCGTCGCGTTCGGCGTCACCACGACCATGGCATGGCCGGCGCCCATCGCGTGGCTGTAGGCATGGGCGTCCTCGTCCGGCATGAACAGGCTCTTGATCGAACCCCACAGGCCTTGGTTGCCCGATTCGTAGTCGACGCCGCCGGCCATTTGGTCGGCGCCCTTGTCCATCACCTGCACGGCGCCGCTGTCCACGCCGGCCGCCAGGAGCTTCTCGCGCGCCGCGTCGGCATCGGCCCGCGTGTTATACAACGCAACGATCTGGTTGTCGTGCTGGGACGGATCGTAAAGCCCAGTCTCGTGCGCAGCGCCTTGGTTCAGGCTGGCCGAACCAGGCTCATTCATGTAGGAACCGCTCATACTGGCATCTCCTTGTTCAGTGTTGTTGCTGGGTCGGACGGCTGCCGCCCGGTTTGCTCGATCTCGACATGCTCGGTGCGCAAGCGCACCTTGTGCTGCTCTGTCCGTTCGCTGGACTGCTTGCGGATGTGCAGCTCCTCCTTGAGGATCAGCCGCTTCTCGACGACCAAGACCTCTTCCAGGATCGGCACGATGAGCGTGTCGCCGTCCTGTCGGGTCTGCGGCGCTTCGGACACGGCGCGCCCGATGGGCACCCGTTCCACGATCAGGTCCTGCTGCCGCAGCAGGATCTCAGCCACCTCGTCACGTTCAGTCACGGTCTTGTGGACCAGCACCCGGCCACTTTCGAACTCGCGCTTCTCGACGCGGATGGTTTCTTGGACGACCGGGATCACCTCGATCACTTCGTCCGATCGCTTAGTTCCCGGGATCACCTCGGCGAGTTCGTTCGACTGCATGGTCCAGGCCCGTCCGTACTGCTGGTGAGACCAGATGACGAGTGAGCAAAGCTCTGGTTCGCTAGATCACGGTTTTGTGAGGCAGAGGCCGGCCCGTGACGCCGGAGCGGCATCCTTCACCGGGCCGCAAACGGCTGGGCCTCGGGGGTCCCTGAAGCGGCGTGCTGCGCCGCGGGCAGCGCCGCGATCTCGTTGATCAGCTTGCGGGTCATCGCCTCGCCGAAGGCCGGGAACTCCCGCACCTCCACCACGAAGCTGCCGGTTCCGCCGGTGACGTTCTGCCGGTACCATTCCGTCAACCCGCCCGGCGGCTGCACGTGGGCGTAGGTGTAGCTGACCGGGTGCTCGTTGATGATCGCCAGGCCGTTCACCGTGACGCCCGCCGCCACCGCGTCGTCGCGCGCCGCCGTGACCTCGCGGCCCGAGTTGTTGGTGCCGTCCCCGGCCACGTCGATCACCCGGCGCTGCGGCTCGAACCCGTTCTCCGTCAGCAGCCGCATCGCCCGGTCGATCCCGGCGCTGATGCTGGTGCGCCCCCAGAAGGAGCGCGGCGCGCTGTCCAGCGCGTCGGTGAACTGCCGGGCGGAGGCGGCGTCGCGCACCACGCGCCAGTCCAGCACCGTGTTCACCTCGTAGGACCCGGCGAACTCCACGTAGGCGACGGCGATGGCGCCCACCGCGCCGCCGTGGATCGCCGCGATCACGCGCGGGTCGTTGAACGCCGCCGCGTAGCCGGCCTTTTCCATCTGGAACTCGCTGTCATCGACGCTGCGCGACACGTCGGACACCAGGACCAGCGCCATGTCGACCGGCTCGGCCGCCCGCGCGGCGCCAGTCCCGGCTCCAGTCAGTAGCAGCAACAGGATCAGAGAACGCATGGTCCACCTCCGTTCGGTTTCCATGCTCTCAGGCAACGGCCCCGCGGCCAAGCGCAATTTATCGCTATTGGCTGGCCCAGATGACCCGGTGCATCCAGGCGACCTCCATCAGGTCAAAGCTGCGGTCGCGGTGCTCGGGGTTGAGGCTTTTCAGCTCGATCCGCTTCGCCGACCGCCGGGCGAGTTGCTTGGCCATCACCTCGCCGCCCGCGGTGCGCAGCACGACGCGGTCGCCCCGGCGGATCGGGGCGGCCGGCGAGATCACCACCATGTCGCCGTCGCGGAACACCGGCTCCATCGAGTCGCCGGAGATTTCCAGCGCGTAGGCGTGCGGGTCGCCGATCTCCGGCAGGCTGACCTCGTCCCAACTGCCGCCCACCGGGAACCCGGCGTCGTCGAAGAAGCCGTTGCCCCCGGCCTGCGCCAGGCCCAGCAGCGGGATGCGCCGCGGCGGACGGGCCGTCGTCACCGTCGCCGATCCCGTCACCAGGGAGGTGAACAATTCGAGGCTGGCGCCCGTGGCGTCGAGCACCTTCGCCAGGCTTTCCGTGCTGGGCCAGCGGGCGCGTCCGTCCGGCATGCGGCGTTTGCTCGGGTTGAACGTCGTGGCGTCCAGCCCGGCCTTCTTGGCCAGGCCGGAGGCGGACAGCCCGTACTCGGCTGCCAAGGTGTCGAGCGCGCGCCAGATGTCGTCATGTTTCATGGGCGGCATCGTGCCTAGGAATTGGCGCCGGATCAACTAGGAATTTGCGCCTTGGCGCTTGCGACGGGCAGGGCAGAATGTTCTTATTATGTTCTCATTTGCTAACCCAGGAAGTGCGCCATGCCGACCGAGCCGGGCCCCCGCGCCCCCGCCCGCCACGCCGACGCCCGGCTGCTCGCCCCGTGCCGGACCGCGCCCTTCGCCTCCATCGAGGCCGCATGGTTCTGGAC
>CAXUJE010000026.1:28057-30270 GCA_964251035.1 uncultured Acetobacteraceae bacterium | reverse complement strand
TCCGGCGTGGACCTGCCGCGGCCGTCGCCGGCGGACCTGACGCGCGGGCGTCCGCTTCCGGCCATCATCCGCCAGCCGCGCTTCGTCGTGGCCGTGGTCTGCGGCGTGGTCAGCTACGCGCTGATGAACCTGGTGATGACCTCGGCGCCGCTGGCGATGCGGATGTGCGGGCTGCCGCTGTCCGCGTCCAACTGGGCGATCCAGTGGCATATCGTCGCCATGTATGCGCCGAGCTTCCTCACCGGCAGCCTGATCGCCCGGTTCGGCGCGCGGCAGGTCGTGGCGGCCGGGCTGCTGCTGACCGGCGCGGCGGCGATGACGGGGCTGTCGGGATTGACGGCCATGCACTTCTCGGCCGGGCTGATCCTGCTGGGGCTTGGCTGGAACCTCGGCTTCGTCGGCGCTTCCGCCATGGTGCTGGGGCTGCACCGTCCGGAGGAGCGCAACAAGGTGCAGTCCTTCAACGATTTCCTGGTGTTCGGCACGATGGCGTTCGGCTCGTTCTGGTCGGGCCACCTGCTGGTCACGCTTGGGTGGGCGGCGGTCAACTGGGTGGTGTTTCCGCCGGTCGCGCTGGCGCTGGCCGTGCTGGCGGCGTCAGGGCTGCTGCTGAGCCGGCGCGTGCCGGCGGCGTAGTGGTGCGGACGGCGGGACTCGAACCCGCACTCCCTTACGGGACTCAGATTTTCATCCCACTTCGGCTTTCGCCGCCGCTGCCTGGGGCGCAGGGGCCAGGCAGCGTTCGTGGTCTGGACTATCCCTTCGCCGTGGCCCGCAGGCTTTAGGCGCCCCCCGTCTAGTCTCTACACCTTCCCTGCCCGCATGACGCGGCGCCGGGGCTTGGCTCGGGATTGGCCTGGGCCGCAGCGGGCCGTTAGCGTTCCCCGAGTTTGGGCGGTTCTACGCCGCGGGTTTCCCCGCGGGCACTCCAATCGAAAGTCTGCAGCGTCTACCATTCCGCCACGCCCACACAGGACGCCATCCTAACACAACCGGCCCTGGGGTCGCCAAGGGGCGCTACCCCGCAAGTTCGCCGGCCGCGATCCGGCAGGCGATGTCCTGCGCGCGGCGGATGTCGGTCGGCATGAATGTATGGTCGTCCAGCACGACGTCATAGCCGGCCAGCATTGCCGGCAGGTCGCCCGGCGCCACCTGTGCCTGTATGCTCACGTCAATTGCCGGGTCGCCGTCCCGGCGCATGGCGCGGAACACCTCCGCGAGATCTTCGGTCGCGTCCAGGAACAACCCCTTCATGCCGGCCTCCCATGCTGCCCCTGATCCTGCGATGCGCTGCCTTGCACGGCAAGGCTTGGCGGTTGACCTGCTGGTCCCCCGGGCCGCATCGTGGCGTTATGCACTGCCGCGCCCGGGTCCGACGCCGATGCTGACGCGGACCGTTCGGCGCTGAGCCTTGGCCCGCGCGCCGACCTCAACGCCGCTCCAGCGGCCCAGGCCTCCCTTGACGCCCGTGGCGGCCTCGGCGCCCAAGCCGAACCGCCGCCACCTGGCCTGGCGGGCGTTGCGTGTGGGCGTCATTACGTCCGTGTGGGGTACGCTGGCACTGGCCTTGGTGCTGGCGTGGTTCGGGCGCGACCTGCCGCGGCCAGAGGTCGCGCTTGACGCCATCCGGCGGCCAGGCCTTACTCTGCAGGACCGCACTGGGCACACCTTCGCGACGTTTGGCGACGTGGTCGGCGACCCGCTTCGCCTCGGCGACTTGCCACGGTTCCTGCCCGCCGCCGCGGTCGCGGTGGAGGACCGGCGGTTCTACCGGCATCCCGGCCTGGACCTGATCGGCATTGCCCGCGCGGCGTTCGTCAACCTCCGCGCCGGCCGGCTGGTGCAGGGCGGCTCGACCATCACGCAGCAGGTCGCGAAGAACCTGTTCCTGACCAACGCCCGCACTCTGCACCGCAAAGTGCAGGAGCTGATGCTGACGCTGTGGCTGGAGCGCACGTTCTCCAAGGCGGAGATCCTGGAGATCTGGCTGAACCGGGTTTATCTCGGGTCCGGCGCTTGGGGGGTCGATGCGGCGGCGCGGATGTATTTCGGCGTGTCCGCCCGCAAGCTGAACCTTTGGCAATGCGCGGTGCTCGCCGGGCTGCCGCGCGCCCCGTCCCGCATCAACCCGCGCAACGATCCCGCTGCCGCGGCGATGCGGGGGCGGGAGGTGCTGGCCGCCATGGCCGACACCGGCATCATTTCCAAGGCCG
>CAXUJE010000026.1:0-27957 GCA_964251035.1 uncultured Acetobacteraceae bacterium | reverse complement strand
CGGGGGCGGGAGGTGCTGGCCGCCATGGCCGACACCGGCATCATTTCCAAGGCCGAGGCGGACGCCGCCGCCGGGCAGATCGCCTTCCTGCCGCGTCCCGCCACGGCCGGGTGGTTCGCCGATTGGGCGGCGGATGCCTCGCAGGCGCTGGTCTCGCCAGGCGCCGACGCCGTGCTGCACACGACGCTCGACGCCCGGCTGCAAGCAGCTGCCGAGTCGCGGCTTGCGGCCACGCTCGACGGCCCCGGCGCGTCAGCGGGGGTGGGGCAGGGGGCCGTGGTGGTGCTGGACGCCGCAAGCGGCGCCGTGCGCGCCATGGTCGGCGGGCGGGACTGGCGCGCCAGTCCCTTCAACCGCGCGACCGCCGCCCGGCGCCAGCCCGGATCGGCGTTCAAGCCCATCGTGTGGCTTGCCGCCCTGGAGCACGGCCTGCGCCCGGACGACACCGTGCTGGACGCGCCGCTGCGCGTCGGCGGCTGGTCGCCGCAGAACTTTGACGGCTCGTTCCACGGCGCGGTGACGCTGGAGGATGCGCTGGCGCTATCGCTGAACACGGTGGCGGTCCGGGTCATGCAGCAGGCCGGCGGCCCGCGCGCCGTCGCCGCGGTGGCCCGGCGCCTGGGCATCACCGACAGCCTGCCCGACAACCTATCCCTGGCGCTCGGCACCGGCGAGGTCGGCTTGCTGGAGTTGTCAGCGGCTTATGCCACCCTGTTCAATGGTGGCCGTACTGTCACGCCGCAGTCGATTGACGCCATTGAGTCTGACCGGCACAGCGCCCGCGTGCCAAGACCGGCCCAGGATCGCGTGGTCGATCCCGACCTGGCCGCAATGATGGCGCGCATGATGGCCGCCGTGGTGTCCCGCGGCAGCGGGCGGGCGGCGGCAGTGCCGGGCAAGCTGGCGGCCGGCAAGACCGGGACGACGCAGGACTACCGCGACGCTTGGTTCGTGGGCGCCGTGGGAGGCACGGTGATCGGCGTTTGGCTGGGCAACGACGATGGCCGCCCGATGAAGGGCATCTCCGGCAGCGGCCTCCCGGCCAGATTGTTCCGGGATGTCGCGCTGGAATTGCGCTAGGCTTCACCCTGTGGAGCGTGTCCTTGGAGAAAGCGGGGCTTTGCTCCACGCGCAGCGGGGAAGATGATGTGTCTTCAGCGCCTCCTAGCCAGGCATTCGTAGCCTGAGCCACGAGTGCCTGGTTAGGCGCTGGCGACTATGGCGGTCCGTTGGGCTGCAGCTTGCCGAGGCTCGCTTGGTTCGTCAGTTCGTAAGCATCGGCCAGCAACGTGAGCCGGGCGGTGTTCGGCAGCTTGCGGAACGCCTCAAGCAGCAGGAACTCCTCGTTGGAGGGAGCCGGGGCAGGGGTGCCGGCACCGTCTTCCAGCAGCATGCCGATCGGCACGTTCAGCGTCTGCGCGAGCCGGATGAGCCGGGACGTTTCCGGAAAGCAGGTGCCCCAAATCCAGGCATGCACGGCAACGCGCGAAACGTGCATCGTCCGTGCCAAGCCCGCCTGCGTCAGCTTCCGCTCTGCCATGATGCGGCTCAGGTTGTGGCGGAACCTGTTGCGGGACGGGTCCGCCTGCGGCTCGGCTTCGCCAGGCCAGCCGCTGAGCACCATCGGCTGCGGCGCGTCCGTCATGGCCGGCCCGTTCCCCGCGATCCCGAGGGTGCGGGCAGGCTTGGCCCGTTTGGTTTGGCTAGGCATCCCACGAAACTCCCTCCGTCCGCCTCACGCTCCTGTGACACCATATACCATCGTTGCACTATCGGTATATAGGATATTCTATTCATAGGTTTGTGACTGCCCGCGCGGCGGCAGCGGACGGCCCCGTCGCCTCCGCAGGATTGAGCGTAGGCAGGCTCAGGCTTGGGCCGGCGTCACCCTGGCTGGGCCGGACCCAGCGTGCCGTCGAATGCAGCCGCCCAAGCCCGGAACATCGCGTCCTGGTTGAAATCCCGTTCCGCCTTGGCGCGATTGGCTGCACCCAGCGTTAGGCGCAGCCCGGTCTGCGCCAGCAATGCGCGCAGCCCCGCCGCCAGCGCCGCGTCGTCCAGCGGGGTGACATAAGGCGCATTGGCGGCTGCCAGCACCGAGCGGATGTCGCCCACGTCGGTCGCCGCCACCGGCAGCCCGGCCGCCATCGCTTCCAGCAGCGACAAGGGCATCTGCTCGGTGTCGGACGACATGGCGAACACGTCCAACTGCTTGAACAGTTGTGCAGGATCAGCGACGTGCCCGGCGAAGCGGACGCGGCGGCTGATCCCAAGCTGCTGCGCCAATCCCTCCAACGCCGGGCGTTCCGGGCCGTCGCCGGCGATAAGCAGGCTGGCTGGCCCGTCCGACGCCGCCAAGGCGAAGGCGCGCAGCAACCGGGCGATGTTCTTCTCCGGCCGCAGCGCCGCGACGGTGCCGACGACGGGGCCGGGCCGCTCGCCCAACGGTGGCGGCCCGGCGAACCGCGCGAGGTCGATGCCGTTCGGCACGTATCGCAGCCGCCCCGGGTCCAAACGCCAGACGCCCGTCGCGATCTCCCAAAGCGTGCGGGACGGCAGCACGACCAAGCGCCGGCGCAGGACGATGCGCCGCAGCCGCACCCGGCGCGGCAGCCGGCCGCCGCGGTCGTCCGGCCCGAACCCGTCCTCGATGTGCACCTGGCGCACGGCCGGGGCCAGGTTGGCGACGGACCATTCGATGCTGCCCCAGTTGCTGGTCACCAGCAGGTCCGGCCGCAGCCGCCGCAGCACGCGCCGGAAACGCAGGACGTTGCCCAACGTGTCGCCCTTGCGCACCGTGACGGTCGGGAACTCGATGTCGAGCGCCGGGTCCAGCCGTTCCCGGCAAGACAGGTCGCCGTCCATCGCGATGACCGCATGGCGCCACCGCCGGCCAAAATGGTTCACGATGGAGGCGAACCGCACCTGCACCCCGCCCACCGCAAAGGTGGGAAACACGTGCAGGATCAGCGGCGGGCTGGTCGTTTGCGGCATGGTGGCCCTTGCGCAGTGCGCAGCGGCGTACCGTCGCCGCATGGAAGTTGCAAGAGTGGCAGCGTCGCAACCCGTCTTCGAGAACATCGGGGCAAACCATCAGAGCCGGCGGATGCCGCTTGGGACCGGTTGCGCTGTCGGCTAGGATGCTACCGGAAACACGATCGCGGGGATGCGATACCCGGTTCGCCTCGCCTGCAATCGGCTCTGTGCCGCCCTCTGTCGCGTGGAATCCTTGACGATGCCTGGCGCCCAAGCTGTGCCGAATGCAAAGGTCCGGAACGGCTTGCAGCGCGTGTTCCAGCACTCCGCGCTGTATGCGTTCGGCAACATCGCCGGCCGGGTCGTCGCGTTCCTGGCGATCCCGTTCTACTCGCGGTTCCTGTCGCCTGCGCAGTACGGCCTCATCGAGCTGATCGAGCTGAGCACCCAAACGGTCGCGATCGCCTTCGGCCTGCAAGCCATCGGCACCGCGCTGACCCGGCTGTACCACGACCAAACCTTCCCGGAGGCCGAGCGCAGCGTGGTGTCGACCGCGCTCATCGGCACCGCGATGCTGAGCGGGGGCGTGACGGCCGCAAGCGTCGCCGCCTCCGGGGCGATCAGCCGCGCGGTGTTCGGTACCGACGCCTGGGCCACGCTGCTACAGGGGGCCTTCGTCGCCATGTTCTTCGCCAGCACGATCGAGGTGGTGCTGGTTTATGAGCGCATGCGGGGCCATGCGCGGTTCTACCTCGCCTACTCCCTCGTCACGCTGGGCTTGAACCTCCTGCTGAACATCCTGTTCATCGGTGGGCTTGGCGCGGGCGTGTGGGGCTTCGTGTCCAGCAAGCTCATCACGAGCGTCGGCAGCGCCGGCTTCCTGGCCTGGCGGCTGCGGCGGGAGGTGGGCTGGCATTGGCGCGGCGCCTATGTGCCGGAGTTCGTCCGGTTTGGCGCGCCGCTGGTCGTGTCGGGCCTGTCGTACTTCGCCATCCACTTCTCCGACCGCTTCTTCCTCGCCTCGGCCGTGTCGCTGGCCGAGCTTGGGCGCTACGCGCTCGCCTACCGCTTCGCCATGATGGTCAACGCCCTGGTCGGCGACAGCTTCGCAAAAAGCTGGACCGTGTCGCTTTACCGCCATACCGGCGACCCCGGATGGCGGGAGCAGTTCGCCCGGGTCGCCGCGTACTTCACCTTTGCCGTAGCATTGGCCGGGTTCGCCATCGCGGTGTTCGGTCCCGAGCTGCTGCGCGTCATGGTGCCCGAGAGTTTTTCCCCCCCGGCGCTGCTGCTGCCGATCCTGGTGCTGGCCTATGTCGTGCGGGACGTCGCGGACTTCTTCCGCAGCCTGCTGCTGATCAACAAGCGGTCGGTCTGGGTCGGCAAGATCGCGCTGGCCGCGGCCGTGCTGAACCTGCTGGCCAACATGCTGCTGATCCCGGCCTATGGCACCTACGGCGCGGCTTGGGCGACCTTGCTGACCTGGTCCGCCTACTTTGTCGTCTGCTGGATCGCCGCAGACCGGGAGCACCGCTTGCCCGTCCGCGTCGTCGCCTATGCCCGTTTGCTGGGCCTGATGGTCGTCGCCTACGCCGCCGCGGCCACGATCCGCGCCGACGGCTTCGTGCTGCAGGCGGCGCTTGACGGCGTTTTCGTCGCGCTGTTTGCCGCTGCGGCCGCCGCGGTGTTCCTTTCCGCGCCCGAACGGCAGGCCATCCTTCGCCAAGTGGCTGGTTTCGTGGCGGGCACGCTGGTGCCAGGGGCGCCGGAAGTGCCGGGTCCCAGGGCAGGCGACCGCCACGTGCTGATGCTCGCCTACTACTTCCCGCCGCAGAACGCGATCGGCGCGGCCCGGCCATACCGGTTCGTCCGCTACCTGCGCCGGCTGGGCACGCCGGTTTCGGTCGTCTGCTCCCCGCTTCCCAAGCCCGGCTCCCGATATGAGGAACGCCCCTCCACCCCCGCGCCGCACGCCGGGCACGACGGAGAACAAGGCGGCCCGGTCAGCGACGAGTTCCAGGCCGTCCGCGTGCCCGGCGGGTTCCCGGCACGCGGCCGTCGCAGGCTCGACGCGATCAGCCGCGCGCTGCAGGCGGTGCAGCGCGTGCTGCTGCCGTACGACGATCGGCTTGCCTGGCTGCCCTATGCCTGCGCGGCTGCGGCCTCGGAGGTTTTGCCGGGAACGGTGCTGGTCTCGACCCATCCGCCCGTGGTCACGCACCTGGCGGCGCTGGCGCTCAAGCGGCGGACCGGCCGGCCCTGGATCGCCGACTTCCGTGATCCGCTCCGGGGCAACCCGTCCCGGACGGCGCTCCGCGCCAGGCTGATCGACCGAGTGACCGAGTGGCTGGTGATCCATGAGGCTGACGCCGTGATCGCCAACACCGACGCTTCCGCCGCCATGCTGGCGCGCCGCTATCCCGCATGGGCCGGGAAGATCAGCACGATCTGGAATGGGTTCGACCCTGAAGACCGGATGGAGCCGCTGCCCCGTGCCGACCGTCCGCGCCGGGTGATGAGCCATATCGGCTCACTGTATGGCGCGCGCACCCCGCTGCCGTTCGTGGCAAGCCTGAACCGGCTGATCGAGGGCGGCGCCATGCCGCCCGGCGCCATCCAGTTCCGCCAGGTCGGCTACAGCGATCCCGAGTGCCTCGATCCCGCCGAGCCGGCCTACGGGACCTTGCAGGCGCACGGCTGCCTGCACGTCGTGAGCCACATCGTCCCGCAGCGCGAGGCGCGGCAGGAGATGCTGACCGCCGACTGGCTGCTGCTGCTCGACATGAACGAGACCAATCCCGGTGTGCAGATCCCGGCGAAGACGTTCGAGTACATCCGGGCCTGCCGCCCCATCCTGGCGCTAACGACGCCCGGCTCATCGACCGAGCGCGTGCTGGCCCTGTCCGGCATCCCCCACGCCTGCGTTGATTTCAACGCAGCGCCCGAGCGGTTCGATGCGGACGTGCTGGCCTTCCTGCGCCGCCCATTCGCCGACGTGGCGCCCAGCGCGCAGTTCTGGTCGGAGTTCGACGCCAGCCGCCAAACCGCGGCCTTGAGCGCGCTGATCGATTGCGTGCGCTGCAAGCCCACCGCGCAACCGGCCGGAGCTGGGTTTCAGGAGACGACGAGAGAACGGTCAGCGTAGGGTTGGCCCATCGCTTTGGTCGGTTGCGCATGCTGAAAGGCGACTGGAGCGGGCAATCAGCTGCCTACTCCCCGGCCTCTCGCCGCCCCAGCCTGCCGCTCCCGCCGGTCGGCCTCGAACAGCCCAGACAGTTCCTCGGCCGCCTGCTTGGCGCTCTGGATCAGTTGCCGCTCGTCCTCATAGAAGGCGTGGCTCTCGATCAGGTTCTTCTCATCCTGCTCCCGAAAGAGCGCCACGGCCCGCCGGGCCTCGTCCGACGAAACCCCGAGATCCTCCAAGGCCATCTCGCTCAGCCGGAGGCTGGAATGGAAGGTCTCGCGCACCAGGCGGTCCACGCCGCGGTCCATCAAAAGGTGGGCATGCCGCCGGTTGCGGGCGCGGGCGAGCACGCGGAGCTGCGGGAAGGTGCGCCGGGCGACCTCGACCACCCGGAGCGTCTGCTCCATGTCGTCCAGCGCCACGACGAGCAGGCGCGCATGCTCGGCGCCCGCCGCGCGCAGCAGGTCGGGCCGTGACGGGTTGCCGTAATAGACTTTGGAGCCGAAACGGCGGATCACCTCGACCTGCTCCGTGTCCTGCTCCAGTGCCGTGAAGGCGATGCCGCGCATGCGCAGGACCCGGCCGACGATCTGGCCGACCCGGCCGAAGCCGCAGATGATGACCGGCGCGCCGTCATCCTGGATCGCGTCATAGGCGCGCTTCGCCGGCGTTTGCAGCCGGGGCACGACGAAGCGTTCGGAGGCCGCGAAGACCAGCGGCGTCGCCGCCATGGACAGCGCGATGGCCAGCGTCGCCCGGTCGAACGCCGCCTGCGTCAGGGCGCCTGCGGTGATGGCGGCGGAGAACAGCACGAAGCTGAACTCGCTGCCCTGCGGCAAGGCCAGCGCGAAGCGCACGGCCGCCCGGTTCGACTGCCCGCCCAGGCGGCCCAGCGCAAACGCCACGACCACCTTCGCGAGCATGACCCCGGGCACCATCATCGCGAATAGCCCAGGCTCCTGCACGGCAAGGCCCAGGTTTGCGGACATGCCGACCGAAAGGAAGAAGAAGCCGAGCAGCAGGCCCTCGAACGGCTCCACATCGGCCTGCACCTCATGCCGGTACTCGGAGTCGGACAGCAGCACGCCGCCAATGAACGCGCCAAGCGACGTGGACAGCCCGGCCGCACTCGCCAACGCCGCCGACCCGGCGACGACGAACAGCGCAAGCGCCGTGAACACCTCCGGCGTGCGCGCGCCGCCGATGGCGCGGAACGCGGGCCGGATCAGGAACCGGCCGCCAGCCAGGATGATCGCGATGGCGCCGACCGCGCGGGCAAGCTCCAGCCACGGCACGTGATGGGGCGCAGCACCCCTGCCGGCGAACAGCGGGACGGCGGCGACCAGCGGGATGAAGGCGAGGTCCTGGAACAGCAGCACGGCGAACGTGTCCCGGCCCGAAGGCGTGCCGAGCAGGTCGCGCTCGGCCAGGAGCGGCAGGACGATGGCCGTCGAGGACAGGGCGATGCCCGCGCCGACGACCACGGCCGCCGGCCACGGCAAGCCGGTCCAGTGCGCGGCACCGGCCAGCACCGCGGCGGTGACGACCACCTGCGCCGGCCCGAGGACGAACACCGCGCGGCGCATCACCCACAGGCGCTGCGGCCGGACCTCCAGGCCGATCAGGAACAGCAGCATGATGACGCCGAGTTCAGACACGCCGGCGATCTCGCCGACGTCGGTGATCAGGCGCAGGCCCGACGGCCCGATCAGCGCGCCGCCTGCCAGGTAACCCAGCACGCTGCCCAGCCCGAGCCGGCGCGAAAGCGGCACCAGGAGAACCGCCGTCGCCAGCAGGATCGCAATCGTGAGGAGCATGGGCGGTCCGATCCTGCAAAGCCCGCGGCGCGGGGCCATAGGGGACCGGCGCTCCGCTGGAACCCTCTCGGCGCCAGCAATACGCAAACTCCCCGCATTTCCAAGCGGCACACCTGGTCAGGCCTGCTCCGCTGGCTACGCCGGCGCGTGCAGGGCGTGGCTGTCGATGCGCTCCACATTAACCTCGCCCATTGCTTGCCAGGCCCGGTCCAGCGATCCCCCCATGTCGATGGCCCGGCACGCATCCTCGATCACATAAACCTCGAACCCGGCGGACGCGGCATCGGTCGCGCTCCAGCCCACGCAGAAATCCGTGGCTAGGCCCGCAAAGAACAGACGGCGCAGGCCACGCTCGCGCAGGTAGCCGGCGAGGCCCGTGGTCGTGCGCCGGTCCGCCTCGGTGAAGGCGGAGTAGCTGTCCACTTCGGGGCGGAACCCCTTGCGCACGACCAGCTCCGCCCGCGGCAGGTCGAGGCCGGGCGCGAAGCCGGCGCCGTCGCTGCCCTGCACGCAGTGGGTGGGCCACAGCACCTGCGGCCCGTATGGCAGCTCGATCTGCTCGAACGGCTTGCGGCCGGCGTGGTTCGCGGCGAACGACACGTGCCCGGCCGGGTGCCAGTCCTGCGTCAGCAGGACGTGGTCGAACAGCGTGCCGAGCCGGTTGATGGGCGCCACCACGGCGTCGCCGTCAGGCACCGCCAATGGCCCGCCGGGCAGGAAGTCCCGCTGCACATCGACCACGAGCAGCACGTCATCGGGCAACAAGCGCATGATTGAACCCCCTTGTGCCGGCATGGCCGTTTTTGCCGCTGCCCGGCCGAATGTCCCGTCCTAAGCTAGCGCCAAAGGAGGCGGACATGGGAGAGGGAGAGGCGGTGCATCTTGGCGGCCCGATGCGGGAGGCGCTGGTGATCCTGGGCGCCGCCGCCGTGGTCATCCCGCTGTTCCACCGCATGCGCATCAGCACGGTGCTTGGCTTCATGCTGGTGGGCGTGCTGCTGGGGCCGTCCGGCCTGGGCGCGCTGGCCGGGCGGGCGCCGTGGCTGTCCTTCGTGACCATGTATGACCGGGACCGCATCGCCGCGGTGTCCGAGCTGGGCGTCGTTCTGCTGCTGTTCATGATTGGGCTTGAGCTGTCGTTCGAGCGTATCGTGACCATGCGGCGCCTGGTGTTCGGGCTAGGAGCCTTGCAGGTTTCTACGTGTGCGCTGCTGGTGGGCGGCTGCGCGGCGCTGCTCGGCGTGGCGCCAAAGGGGGCGGCGGTGATCGGCTTGGCGCTGGCCATGTCGTCCACCGCGGTGGTGGCGCAGGTGCTGGCCGATGAGCGCCGGGTCACTGGGCTGGTCGGACGCGCCAGCTTCGCCGTGCTGCTGTTCCAGGACTTGGCCGTGGTGCCGGTGCTGTTCACCTTGGGCGTGCTGGGCCGGGACGGCGCAGCGGGGTGGGGCGCCTTCGCGCTCGCGGCCGGGCAGGCGCTGGCGGCGGTGGTTGGCCTGGTCGGGCTGGGCCGCCTGGCGCTGCGCCCGCTGTTCCGTGGCGTCGCCCGCACCCGCAGCCCGGAGCTGTTCATGGCCGCCTGCCTGCTGGTGGTGCTGGCGACCGGCCTGGCCGCGTCGGCGGCGGGCCTGTCGATGGCGCTGGGCGCGCTGATCGCCGGGCTGCTGCTGGCGGAGACCGAGTACCGGCGGCAGATCGAGGTGACGGTGGAGCCGTTCAAAGGGCTGCTGGTGGGGGTGTTCCTGATCTCCATCGGGCTTGCGGTCGATCTCGGCCGGGTGGCGGCGCAGCCCGGCGCGGTGCTGGGGGCGACGCTGGGCCTCGTGGCGCTCAAGGCGGGTGCCATCGCGGCGCTGGCCCGGGCCATGGGGCTGCGCTGGTCGGTGGGGATGCCGACCGGCCTGCTGCTGGGACCCGGCGGCGAGTTCAGCTTCGTGATCCTGGGCCTCGGCGCCGGCAAAGGTCTGGTCGGCGCGGACCTGGCCGGCTTCGGCTTCATCGTGGCGGCGCTGACCATGGCGACGATCCCGCTGCTGTCCCGGCTGGGAGCGCGGCTCGCGGTGCGCCGGGCGGCGCCGGTCGATCCCGGACTGCTGCCGCCGGACATGGAAGGCGACGCGCCGCGGGTGATCCTGGCCGGGTTCGGGCGAGTGGGGCGGACCGTCGCGGCGCTGCTGGACGCCCACCGCATCCCCTACGTCGCGCTGGACAGCGACGCTGCCCGGGTGGGCGCGGGCCGCCGGGACGGCTGCCGCGTGTACTACGGCGACGTGACGCAGCCCGAGCTGCTGCGCCGGGTCGGGTTGGAGACTGCCCGAGCGCTGGTGGTGACGGTCGATGACCGGGTGCGCGCGGACACGGTGGTGCGCGGCGCCCGCGCCACGCGGCCGGACCTGCTGATCGTCGTGCGGGCGCGGGACGGGCGGCACGCGGCGCAGCTTTACGCCCTGGGCGCGTCGGACGCGGTGCCGGAAACCATCGAGGCCAGCCTGCAACTGGCGGAGGCCGTGCTGGTGGATCTCGGCATCCCCATGGGGCCGGTCCTGGTCTCGATCCACGAGAAGCGGGCGGAGTTCCAGGCCGAGATCAAGGCCGCCGTGCCCGGCGCGCTCGTCCGCGCGCTGGGGCAGACGCGGCTGCATCGCCCGGCGCCCGGACTGCACGGCCACGCAACTTCGGTTCCGCCGCCGGGTTAACCGCCCATCCCAAGCCGGAGAGCCGCCATGCCGCATCAGAAAACCAAGTCCGACAACGATACCACCACCGCGCGGTCCGCCAAGGCGCAGAAGGCCGATGAGGTCCAGGCTGCCGGCAGCGCAAAGGCCGGCGCCGGCCACCCCGTGGTGGACGAGGGTGGCAAGGCGGCCCCCGCGCCCAAGCTCGCCAAAGGCGAGCCGATGCCTGCTGCCTCCCGCGCAGCGGCGGATGGGACGCCGGAGGAGGGCACCAGCTCCGCCACAGCCGGCAAGGCGGAGAAGGAAGCCGCCGCCCACAAGGCCGAGTTGACGAAGGAGCAGCATGGCCGCGGCCACCGCAAGTCGGAATAGCGCGGCGGGAGCATAGTCGGGATTGGGGCGCACGGTGGATGTGGATGACTTTGACCTCGCGCACCTGACGCCCGGGTTCCTGGCGGACCCTTACCCAACCTACCGGGCGTTGCGGGAGCAGGCGCCGGTCAAGCAGATGCCGGACGGCAGCGTGTTCCTGACCCGGCACGCTGACCTGTCAAAAGTGTATCGGGACACCCAGACGTTCAGCAGCGACAAGGCGGTCGAGTTCCGGCCGAAGTTCGGCGACACGCCGCTCTATGAACACCACACCACGAGCCTCGTGTTCAATGACCCACCTCGGCACAGCCGGGTGCGGCGGCTGATCGCTGGCGCGCTGACGCCCCGCGCCATCGCCGGCATGGAGGCCGGGCTGGTCGCCGTCGTGGACAGCTTGATCGACGGATTGGCGGCGCGGGGTGAGGCGGACCTCATCGCCGACTTCGCGACGGCTATTCCCATCGAGGTCATCGGCAACCTGCTCGGCGTGCCGACGACGGAGCGCGGGCCGCTGCGGGACTGGTCGCTGGCGATCCTGGGCGCGCTGGAGCCGGTGGTGACGGCGGAGGCCGCAACGCGCGGCAACCGCGCGGTGACGGAGTTCCTGGCCTACCTGGAAACCTTGACCGCCGACCGCCGCGCCCATCCAGGCGATCCCGAGCGCGACGTGCTGACCCGGCTGCTGCAGCCGGACACCGCCGCCGGCCGGCTCACAGAGGCGGAACTGCTGCACAACTGCATTTTCCTGCTGAACGCCGGGCATGAGACCACAACCAACCTGATCGGCAACGGCCTGGTCGCGCTGGCGCAGCACCCAGCGGAGCAGGCGCGGCTGCTGGCCGACTCCGGCCTGGCGCGCAGTGCCGTCGAGGAGGTGCTGCGCTTCGAAAGCAGCAACCAATTGGGCAATCGAATTACCACGGCGCCGGTCGAACTGGGCGGCACAGCCTTCCCGGCCCGCACGCCGGTCACGCTCTGCATCGGCGCGGCCAACCGCGACCCGGACGCCTTTGCTGATCCGGACCGCTTCGATATCGGCCGCGCGCCAAACCGCCATCTGGCGTTTGCCGCCGGCATCCACCAAAGCGTCGGCATGAGCCTGGCCCGGCTGGAAGGGACTGTGGCCATCGGCCGCTTCGTGGCGCGGTTCCCGCGCTATGCCTTGGCCGGGGTGCCAGTGCGCGGGATGCGGGCGCGGTTCCGCGGGTTCGCCTCTGTTCCCGTCGTGCTGAACGGGTAAGATGCCGGCATGGGGAGCATCGATGAGGGCACGAAGCATAGGGCGGCGGGCGGTCCTGGCAAGCGCCGCATTGCTGGCCGGGCGGGCGCAGGCGCAGGAGGCCCCGGTCCGGATCGGCGTATTGACGGACGAGGGCGGCCCCTATGCCAGCAGCGGCGGCGCTGGGTCGGTGGCGGCGGCGCGCATGGCAGTGCAGGACTTCGGGGCCACCGTGCTGGGGCACCCGGTCGAGGTCATCCGCGCCGACACCCAGAACAAGCCGGACGTGGCCGGCAGCATCGCCCGCGAATGGTATGACGGCGGCGTGGACGCCATCACCGACCTTCCCGTGACCCCGGTCGCCGCCGCGGTGCAGCAGGTGGCGCGGGAGAAGACCCGCACGGTGCTGATCACCGCAGCCGCCGTCACCGAGTTCACCTCCCGGACCTGCGCGCCCGTGAGCAGCCATTGGGCGGACGACACCCACGCCCTGGCGGCTGGCACCGGCAAGGTGCTGACCGAGGCTGGGGGCAAGACCTGGTATTTCGTCACCGTCAACTTCAGCTTCGGCGAGGCGCTACAGGCCGAGGCGGCCCGGGTGATCGAGGCGGGCGGCGGCCGGGTGCTGGGCAGCACTAAGTTCCCGATTGGGAACACCGACTTCTCCTCGCAGCTCGTCCAGGCCCAGACCTCTGGCGCTCAGGTGATCGGCCTGGCGAGCGTGGGCGGCGACCAGGTGAACCTGCTGAAGCAGGCAGCCGAGTTCGGCATGCAGACCGGCGGGCCGCAGACCCTGGCCGGCTTCCTGGTCTACCTGACCGATATCCAGGCGCTGGGGCTGGACGTGGCGCAGGGGCTGCGTTTCCCGACCAGCTTCTACTGGGACCAGAACCCGGCGTCGCGCGCTTTCGGCGGACGCTTCATGGCGGAGCGCCGGGCCATGCCGACGCAGAACCAAGCCAACGTGTATGCGGCCACGACGCACTTCCTGCGCGCGATGGCGCAGGCCGGCACGCGGGACGCGCTGGCGGTTGGCCGGGCGATGCGCGCGTTGCCGGTCGCCTATTTCGGCGCGGACACGACCATGCGGGCAGACGGACGGGTGCTGCATGACCTGACGCTTTACCGCGTCAAGGCGCCTGGGGAGAGCAGGGCTGCTTGGGACTACTTGGCTCCGGTAGGGCGCGTTGCGGCGGGAGAGGCGTTCCTGGCGATCAACCCGGCCTGCGGCAGTTAGGTCAGCAGCCCCTCAGCGCACGGCAGATCAATTCTGCCGTGACAGCACGGGGTTCGCGGCATCCGTGCGCGACCCCTTCCGGGACACCATCACGCGATGGAGCATCTCGCTGGCCCAGTGGCGGATATAACCCAGTTGCCTGTCCCCGGCCGCGGCGGTGAACTCCTCCGCATCTTCGGTTGCGTTGGCGACAAAACAAAGCATGCTGGCCACCTCTTCCAAGGATGGCTGCGGCAATTGCGCAATCAACGCCGCAACCGACATCTCCAGGACAAGAAGGCGGGCTTCGGCTGAGGAAAGATCCTGGGCATCCATTTCCTGGGGGCACCTTCAGTTCGAGTCACGCGGATGCGCCAGCCAAGGGCGTGGGTCCCGCCAACTTTCGATTATCACGCGATATGGTTGATTCACAAGAAAAAACACAACCCTAGATTTAGGTTTTGCCAACCGTGCCTACATTGCTGCAAGCGTGCAAGCCCGCAACGTGATCGGAATGCTGCATGCCGCTGCGGGCTGTTGATGCTAGAAACCTGGCTGGACCGGCACCCGACATGGCCCGCCGGGCCGCGCCGGCTGCATCCGAACGCCAAAAGGAAACAGCATGCCTCAGACTGTTTTAAATCCGGGGTCGGTGGCCGTCGTCACCGGCGGCGCATCAGGCATCGGCCTCGCCGCCGCCAGCCGTTTCGCGGCCATGGGCCTGCGCGTCTGCATCGCCGACCTTGAAGGCGACCAGCTTTTGGGGGCGGTCGAGGCGCTGTCCGTCTTGGCCCCGGATGGCCCGGCCAGCGTCATGGCGTGGTCCACGGACGTGAGCCGCGCCGAGGACCTTCAACGCTTGGAAGCGGCCGTTCGCGAACGGTTTGGCGGCGCCGACCTCCTGATGAACAACGCCGGCGTGCAGCCCGGCAGCGCCATGTTCGGCCTGGACGAGACCTGGGACCGGGTGATCGGCACCAACCTTTGGGGGATCATCCACGGCTCCCGCATCTTCGCGCCCGGCATGATCGCCCGCGGGCGACCGGGCCTTATCATCAACACCGGGTCCAAGCAGGGCATCACCACGCCGCCTGGTGACCCCGCCTACAACGTCTCCAAGGCCGGGGTGAAGGCGTTCACAGAAGCCTTGCAGCACGAGTTGCGGAACACGCCGAACTGCCGCATCACCGCGCATTTGCTGATCCCCGGCTTCGTGTTCACGCCGTTGACCGCGAAGGGCCGGACAGAGAAGCCGGACGGCGCCTGGACCCCGGAGCAGACGGTGGACTTCATGATGGACCGCCTCACGGCCGGGGATTTCTATATCCTGTGCCCGGACAACGACGCGCCCCGTCCGCTCGATGAGGGGCGCATCCTCTGGGCCGCCGGCGACATCGTCGAGAACCGCCCGGCGCTTTCGCGCTGGCATCCGGACTACGCGGAGGCGTTCAAGTCCTTCATGGACCGCCGTTAAAGGAACGCGATCATCGACGGGCTGCCCACGGGGACGTAGCGGTCGGTGAAGGTCAGCCGGCCGCTCGCGGGATCGACGCGGAACACCGTCGCCTGGTCGCTGCGCTGGTTGCAGGCCACCATGAAGCGTCCGCTCGGATCAAGCGCGATGTTCCGGGGGTAGTCGCCGCGCGTCCACTCGTCGCCAATCCAGCGGACGCGCCCGTCAGGACCGGCAGAGAGGATGCCGATGCTGTTGTGCAGGCGGTTGACGGCGTAGATGAAGCGTCCGCTAGGCGCGATGACCAACTCGGAGGCGTAGTTGGTGCCAGCATAGCCCGGCGGCAAGATCGAAGTTTTCTGCTCCAACCGCAACGCCGCAGTGCGCGGGTCCCAGTCATAGACGGCCAGTTCCGACGCTTCCTCGTAAAGATCGTAGAAGATGCGCCCGTTCGGGTGCCAGCCGAAGTGACGCGGCCCGGCGCCGGCGGAAGCGGACGGGATGAAGGCCGGCTCGGCGGGCGTGAGCTTGCCCGTCTGCTGGTCGAACCGCCAAACGAAGGTGCGGTCCAGGCCGAGGTCATCGACCAACACCCATTGCCCGGACGGGGCGGCCGAGATCATGTGCGCGTGCGGGCCGTCATGGGCGCTGATGGAGAAGTTGCCCGGGGCGCCATCGGCGGGGCGGCCGGCGCCGGACGGCCCTGCGTCTCCCTGCACGTCCACGGCGTCGCCCAGCCCGCCGTCCGTCCGCACCGGCAGCACCGCGACGTTGCCGCCGCCGTAGTTGGAAACGAGCACGAACCGGCCGGACGGGTGCACGCTGGCCTGCGCCGGGCCGGCGCCCTGTGAACTCACGGCGTTGATCTGCGTCAGCGCGCCGCTCCCAGGCGCGATGGCGTACGCGGTGACGGAGCCGTGCTTGGCATCGCCGAAATCATCGACCTCGTTGACGGCGTAGAGGAAGCGCCGTTGCGGGTCGAGCGTGATCCAGGACGGGCTTGGCGCGGGGGTGGTCTGCACGGTTTCCAGCGCGCCGGTCGCAAGGTCGAGGCGAACCTGGTTGATGCCCTCGCCATGCCCGGCGGCGCCGTGCACGGCATGGGGAGTGTAGGTGCCGAAATAGGCCAGGGCGGACCGGCGCGGCGCCGGGCGCGGCTGCCCGGCGGCGGGCACGGCCGCCATCGCAGCGCCTCCGGTCAGCAGAGTCCGGCGCAGGAGACCCTTTGGTCCTCGGTTGCTTGCGAGGCTCGTCATGGGGACACTCCTGCTCCGTTAGGGAGCACAGGCTTACCGGACGCAGCCCAGGCCGTCCACGCCCGGCGACTCTCCCTTACCCCATCTCCACCACAATGGACCCCTCGGAGTCGACCGAGGCCGGGTAGGTTTGCACCCGGCACTCCGTGTTCACCCCGTCGCCGCTGCGCAGGTCGTATGTGCGGTCGTGCAGCGGGCAGATCACCGTGCCCCCGTCGATCAGCCCGTCGGCCAGGGGGCCGCCCAGGTGCGGGCAGTGCTCCTGCGTCGCGAACACGTGGTCGGCGTGGGTGCGGAACACCGCCAGCCGCTGGCCGCCCACCTCGAACACCCGGCCCTCGCCGCGCGGCACGGCGTCCAGCGGGCCGACCCGGTGCTTCAGCATGGCCTCAGTCATCGCCGCCCCCCACCATCTCCGCCCGCACCACGTCCGCGAACTGGTTGGCGGTGCGCGGCTTCACAGCTTCCTTCCAGGGATCGTAGGCCGCCTCGACGGAGGCAAGCATGGCCTGATCCAGCGCATCCGCCGTGCCGTCCACGTCGTCCACCACGATGGCCCGGATGCGCTCCAGGCCAATGCGCGGCACGAAGCTGTAGGTGCGCTCCTTCCACTTCGCGTTCTCGCGGTAATACTGCATGAAGCGTCCGGAGATCTGCATGGCCGCCTCCTCTCCCTCCACCACGCAAAGCAGGTCGCCCTTGCGGATATGCGCGCCTGCGGCGCCGCCCACGTAGATCTCCCACTTGTTGTCGCCGATGGCGACGAGGCCCACGTCCTTGACCATCGCCTCGGAGCAGTTGCGCGGGCAGCCGGCGGTAGCGAGCTTCATTTTGGCCGGGCTGTCGATGCCGCGGAACCGGCGCTCGATCTTGGTCGCCAGCCCCATGCTGTCGCCCAGGCCGAAACGGCAGAACTCGGTGCCGATGCAGCTTTTGCAGGTGCGGTAGCTTTTGCCCCAGGCGGTGCCGGCCGGCATGTCGAGGTCCTGCCAGACGCCGGGCAGGTCGGCCTTGGGGATGCCGACCAGGTCGATCCGCTGCCCGCCCGTGAGCTTCACCAGCGGCACGTTGTACTTCACCGCGACCTGCGCGATCCGCATCAGCTCGGCGGGCGTGCAGACGCCCCCGGCCATCTCCGGCACGACGGAGAAGGTGCCGTCCTTCTGGATGTTGGCGTGCACCCGGTCGTTGATGAAGCGGGCGTCGCGCTCGTCCTCATACTCGCCGGCCCAGATGGTGGCCAAGAGGCTGGCGAGCGGCGGCTTGCTGGCCGCGTCCTCGCCTTGGGACGACAGCGCCGCGAACACCGCGGACACGGAGCGCAGGCCCTGCTCCTTGATCTTCGCCACCAGCTCCGGCTTTGCCAGCGGGATGGCAGGCACGTAGTAGTGGATGCTCGGGTCCTCTTCCGCCTCGCCGCCGCAGAACCACTCGACCAACTCGTTGACCAGGCTCTTGCAGGAGCCGCAGCCCATGCCGGCGCGGGTCGCCTTCATCACGGCGCTGCCGCTGCGCGCGCCGCCGGCGACGCAGGCGCCGATGGCGCCCTTGCTCACGCCGTTGCAATTGCAGACCTGCGCGTCGGCCGGCATCTCGTCGAGCGTCACCTTCTGCGGCGGAGCGCCGAGGTCGAACAGCAGTTCCAAACGCTCATCCGGCAAGCGGCTGTCGCGGTCGAAGGCCTGCATCAGGTAGGCGGCCTTGCTGATGTCGCCCATCAGGATGCCGCCGACCAGCCGGCCGTCGCGCACGATCAGCTTCTTGTAGGTGCCGCGCTTCGGCTCGCTGAACTGGATCACCTCGTCGGCGTCGCTGACCGGCTCGGTGATGCCCATGCTCGCCAGCTCGACGCCCATGACTTTCAGCTTGGTGGCGAGCTTGCTGCCGAGGTACTCGGCCCCCGTGTTCGCGCCCGTCACCTGGTCGGCGAACACCTTGGCCTGGTCCCAGATCGGTGCCACCAGCCCATAGACCTTGCCGCGGTGCTGCACGCACTCGCCCACCGCATAGACATGAGGGTCGTCCGGGCTGCGCATGGTGTTGTCCACCACGATGGCCCGCTCCACCGTCAGCCCGGCGCGGCTGCCGATCTCGGCGTTCGGGCGGATGCCGGCGGAGACCACGACCATGTCGCAGGCCAGCTCGGCACCATCCTTGAAGCGCAGCCCTGCGAGCTTCCCGTCCTCCAGGATCAAGCCGGTCGTCATCTTGCCCAGGTGCACCTGGACGCCCATGCCCTCCATCGCGCGGCGCAGCATGGCGCCGCCGGCGGTGTCAAGCTGCATGTCCATCAGGTGCTGGCCCAGGTGGATGACGTGCACCTCGCAGCCGTGGTTCAGCAGACCGCGCGCCGCCTCCAGTCCCAGCAGGCCGCCGCCGATCACTGCGGCGCGCTTGCTGCGGGCGGCTTGCGCGACGATGGCGTTGCAGTCGTCGATGCCGCGGAACGCGAACACGCCGGGGCGCAGGCGGCCATCCTCGCCCCAGATGCCCTCCATCGGCGGGATGAAGGCGCGGCTGCCGGTGGCGATCAGCAGGATGTCGTACTCTTCCTGTACGCCGTTGTCGGCCGTCACCACCCGGGCGGCGCGGTCGATGTGCGTCACCCGGGCGCCGCTGTGCAGGCGGATGTTGTTCTCCTTGTACCAGTCCAGCGGGTTGATGTAGATTTCGCTGGCGTCCTGCTGGCCGCTCAGGATGTTGGACAGCAGGATGCGGTTGTAGTTGCCGTAAGGTTCGTCGCCGAACATGGTGATGCTGAACTGCTCCGCGCCGCCGCGGGCCAGCACCTCCTCCACGGCGCGGGCGCCCGCCATCCCGTTGCCGACCACGACCAGCTTGCGGACGGTGCTGCCGAACGTCATGCCATCCATGATTGTCCCCTTAAATCTCGACCAGGCCGACATCGAGCGCGAGCGTGCCACCGGCGCCGGAGGGCGCCGCGACCAGCAGTTCCAGCCGCGTCTCGGGCATCAGGTCCTCGACGACCACGAGCGGGACGTGCACGGCGCCCTTGGCCCCGACCGGGAACACGCGCATCGGCGTGCCGTCCCGCATCAGGACGACTGCCACCATCTCGGACGCGCTGCTGCCGGCGCGGAAGTAGATCATCTGCGCGCGGCGGTCGCCGGGCACGCTGTAGGAAACGCCGATGGAAACCGGCGCGTCGTAGCCGCGGCCGTCGAACGCGTACATCCCCGTCAGGATGCGGGGGGTGCTCTCTCTCATTCAGACTCTCCTGTGAGGGCGGCGGCACGGTCCAGGCGGACGGCGCAGGCCTTGTACTCGGGAATGCGCGACACCGGATCGAGCGCCGCGATGGTCAGGTGGTTGGCGTTGCCCTCGCCGCTCCAGTGGAACGGCATGAAGACGGTGTCCCGCCGGATGTCCCGCGTCAGGCGGGCCACCATCCGCGCCTGGCCGCGGCGCGTCGTGAGCTGCACCGCGTCCCCGGCCTGGATGCCGTGCTGGCGCGCGGTGTCGGGGTGGATTTCGGCAAACGCGGCAGGCTCGGCGGCGGCAAGCTCGGGGACGCGCCGGGTCTGCGTGCCGGTCTGGTACTGCGCCATCACGCGACCGGTGGTGAGGACCAGCGGGAACTCGGCGCAGGGCTGCTCGGCGCTTCCGCGGTGCTCGACCGGGTGGAAGCGGGCCAGCCCATCGGGATGGGCGAACCGCTCGGCGAACAGCCGGGGCGTGCCAGGGTGGGCCGCGTCCGGGCAGGGCCAGAACAGCCCGGCCTCCTCCTGCACCCGGTCCCAGGCCATGCCGGCGTAATCGGCCGGGCCGCCCGAGGTCGCACGGCGGAACTCGGCGCCGGTCGTGGCCGCATCGCCCGAGAAGTGCGCCCCGGCGCCGAGCCGCGCGGCCAGCCCGGCGATCACCTGCAGATCAGTCCAAACGCCCGGCGGCGGCGGCTTGACCTGGCGGCGCAGCAGCACGCGGCCCTCCAGGTTGGTCATCGTGCCCGACTCCTCCGCCCACTGCGCGACCGGCAGCACCACGTCGGCGATGGCTGCGGTTTCCGACAGGAAGGGATCGGCGACCACCAGCAGGTCCATGGTGTCCAGCCGCTTGCGCAGCGCCGCCGAGTCCGGGGCGGACACCAATAGGTTGCAGGCGAACACCAGCAGCCCGCGCACCCGTGCGTCTGCCCCGCCGGTCTGCGCCAGCATCTCGCAGGCCGAGAGGCCCGGCTGTGGCAGGCTCTCGGGGGTGACGCCCCACACCGCCGCGACCTCCGCGCGGTGTGCCGGGTTGGCCAGCAGGCGGTAGCCCGGCAACTGGTCCGCCTTCTGCCCGTGTTCCCGCCCGCCCTGGCCGTTGCCTTGGCCGGTCATGCAGCCCCAGCCGCTGCCGGGCCGCCCGGGCAGGCCCAGGGCGAGCGCCAGGTTGATGAAGGCCAGCGAGTTGTCGACGCCATGGCTCTGCTGCTCGCTGCCCCGTCCGGACAGGACCAGCGCGTGGGCCGCCTCCCCGAGCAGGACCGCCGCGCGCTCGACATCGCGCGCCGGCACGCCGGTGATCCGTTCCACCCGGTCCGGCCAGTAGCTCGCGACGGTGCGGCGCACCCGGTCCCATCCGGCCGTGCGCGCCTCGATGTAGTCGGCGTCGATCAGCCGCCGGGCGACGGCGATGTGCAGCAGGCCGTTGGCCAGCGCCGCGTCCGTGCCAGGCGTGAGCGGTAGGTGCAGCGTCGCGGCGCGTGCGGTCGCGGTGCGGCGCGGGTCGGAGACGATGACCTGCGCCCCGCGAGCGCGCGCCTCGTCGAAGTACTGCATGATCGGCGGCATGGTTTCCGCCGGGTTGCCGCCGCTGATCAGGATGCAATCGGCGCCGGCGATGTCAGCGATCGGGAAAGGCAGGCCGCGGTCCATCCCGAAGGCGCGCAGCCCGGCGGCGGCGGAGGACGCCATGCAGAACCGGCCGTTGTAGTCGACGTTGGCCGTGCCCAAGGCAACGCGGGCGAACTTGCCGAGCGCGTAGGCCTTCTCGTTGGTCAGCCCGCCGCCGCCGAACACCGCCACCGCATCCGGCCCGGCCGCGCCCTGGATGGCGCGGATGCCGGCGGCAACACGGTCAAGCGCCTCGTCCCAGCTTGCCGGACGCAACGGCGCCCCTTTGCCGTCACGCAGCAGCGGGCCGAGCAGCCGGTCGGGGCTGTTGAGCAGGGTCGCGGCGGTCCAGCCCTTGCGGCATAGCCCGCCACGGTTGGTCGGGAAATCCCGCGCCTCGACGCCCCAGCCCGCCTCGGTCTCAACGACGTTCATGCCGCATTGCAGGGCGCAATACGGGCAATGCGTCGCCGTTCCCGTCGTGGTTGAAGTGTTGCTGTCCATCAGGGCTGTTGACGGGTCCGCATGGGAATGGCCTCGTGCATGTCTCGGGTTGGATAATGGGCAGACCGCTGGCCGCCAAGTCAGAAACGCATTGGAGCCAATCACAAAACCCAAAACGCTTGCGTGGTTTGCGCAGTTAGTGGTCACGCTGAAAGGCATGCGACTAATATTTAAGCGTAGTCGAACAGGGCTGCAGGCTGAGATGATGCCTGCAACCCTGTGAGGTTCCGGGTGGCCGCGCCGCCTAGGAAGCGGTCGCCACGCCGGCGCCGGCGCCCATGGCCATGCGCCGTTGGGCGAGCGCCTGGTCATAAAGCTGCTGCTCCGTCTGCTTGTGCGCGGCGGAGAACCGCACGGCAGCGGCGCAAAGGGCGCAGCACAGCACGGTCCAGCCGAGGATGTACAGCGCCTGCGGCAGGCTTCCCGCCGCTTTCAACAGGAACCCGGCCGCCACCGCGCCGATGTTGCCGCCGGCGCCGATGATCCCCGCGACCCCGCCCAGCGCCTTGCGGTCGATGAAGGGCACCAGCGCGTAGGTCGAGCCGCACGCCATGTGGGTGAACATGCCGAATGTCAGCATGGCGATGATGGCCGGCACCACGGAGCCCATGGTGGAGAAGGCGAGCAGACCGACGCCCTCGCCCACCATCAGCAGGCAGAGCAGCATGGTGCGGCCGTCCAGGCCCCAGGTGCGGGCCACCCGGTCAGACGCGATGCCGCCCAACGCGCGGGCGAACAGCGCTAGCAGGCCGAAGCTGCCGGCCGCCAGCCCGGCCGAGGTCAGCGTCAGGCCGAAGCGGTCCACGTAGTAGCTGGCCGCCACCGCATGGATGAAGATTTCCACGCCGAAGCAGGCGCCGTAGGTGATCGCCAGCATCCAGACCCGGTAGTTCACCATGGCCTGCTTGAACACCGCGAGGCCGCCCTTCTTGCCGGAGTCAACCGTGATGCCGCGGGCGCGCAGTTCCAGCATGTTGCCCTCCGGCGTGTCCTGCGTGCAGCGCCAGTACAGGACCGCCACGACCAGCATCAGCGCGCCCGGCACGAACATCGCGAGCCGCCAGCCCAGCGACTGCTCCACGCCCAGGCTGACGATCGCGGCCAAGATCAGCGGCATCACGCTCTGCGTCACGCCGCCGCCGGCGTTGCCCCAGCCGCCCACCGTGGCGTTCGCCGTGCCGACCACGTTCGGCGCGAACATGACGGAGGTGTGGAACTGGGTGATCACGAAGCTCGCGCCGATGGCGCCGATGGCCAGGCGGAACGCCAGGAAGCTCTCATAGGAGGTCGCGAACGCAATGCCCATCACCGGGACCGCGCCCAGCACCAGGAGTGCGGTGTAGGTGATGCGCGGCCCCCATTTGTCGCACATCGGGCCGATGGCCATGCGCACCAAAATGGTGACGCCGACGGCGGCGATGTTGATGTTGGCGATCTGGTCGGCGGTCAGGTGGAACTCGCCCTTGATCACCGGCATCAGCGGCGCGACGGCGAACCAGGCGAAGAAGCAGACGAAGAACGCCATCCAGCTCAGGTGGAAGGCGCGCATCTGCGGGGTGGAAAAGTTGAAAAGGTCAATCCTCGTGGCTTTTTGAGACATCATGGATGCTGTTCCGGTTGGGGACATGGGGCAGGGGACGCTGCGGCGGTCCTGACAAGGCCTGGACGCAGGTCAGGCGGGCGGCGTCAGGCCGCGACGCCGAGCTTCGCGGCGATGGCCAGCAGCAGCTCATGGTTCGACCGCATCATCTCGGCGTTCGACTTCAGCAGCCGACTGTTGGCCTCAAGCAGGGCGTGGTTGGATTGCAACGCCTCGGCATTGCCGGCCACGGTTGATGCGTTCGACGCGAGCACGGCGTGGTTGCGCGCCATCGCCTCGGCGTTCGCGGCCAGCGTCCGGGCGTTCGCGTCCAGGAGGTCCTTGTTGCCCTCAAGCAGACCGTGGTTCGCCGTGAGCGTCTCGCCGTTGGCCGTGACCACCGCGCGGTTGTCCGCAAGCACCGCGGCGTTGCGGGCCAGCACCTCGCTGTTGGCGCCGATCCGTTCCGAGTTCTGCGACAGCGCCTTGCGGTTGCCATCGACCACGGCCGCGTTGCCCTTGATGGCCGCCGTGTTGCCGGCGAGCATGTCGCGGTTCTCCGCAACCGTCGCCCGGTTCGCCTCAAGCAGCGCGTGGTTGGATGCAAGCTGCGTGGCGTTGGCCGAGAGCGTCTTGCTGTTGCCGGCGAGGGTGCTGCTGTTGCCCGCCACGATGTCGTGGTTGGCTTCCAGCAGCTCGTAGTTGCTTCTCATCTTGGAAGCGTTCGACTGCAGCAGGACGTTGTTCTTGATCAGCAGGGCGTTGTTCGTCTCGATCGTGGTCGTATCGGTCAAAATGACCTCCAAAGGGCTGCCCCGGACGAGCCGGAAGCGGGAGGCACAAGCTGGCCACAACGCTGTGGACATGACGCGCAGTGCGTTCGCGTAAGTCGGGACACCTCAATGTGTCGGCGGATTCGGTATGCACGCAGCGTGCCAAATGTGGGCAGTTGGTGCGGAACTTGCGTTGCGCTGAGTGGGCCGTGGCTGGAGGGTCTCCCGAACATGACGTCTGCTTTGCTGTCCCTGAGCATTGCGCCCGGCGCGCCGCCGCTCTCCGATCACCTGGACGCCGTCGGAATCAAGGTGCTGCAAGCCGAAAATTGCTCAACATTGCTGCAGGATGTGGTCAGAACAGAGCCTGACCTGGTCGTTATCTACGAGGAACACCCGGAGTCTGCACTCTTTTCAAGCACAATGGCGGTGAACGCCGCAGCGCCACGGCCGGTGATCGTATTCACCACCGACCCGGACGCGGAGAAGATCGCGCTGGCGACCCGGTCCTGCGTCCACGCCTACATCGTCAACGGCTACAGCCAGAGCCGGCTGCGCTCGGTGATCCACCTGGCCCAGGCGCGCTTCCAACACGACCAGCTCATCCGCAAGGAGCTGAGCGAGGTGAACCAGCGCTTCGCCGAGCGGAAGCTGGTGGACCGCGCCAAGGGCATCCTGATGGGCGCGCGCCAACTGCGCGAAGAGGAGGCGTTCCGGGCCTTGCGCAGCACGGCCATGCACACGAAGCAGCGCATCGGCCAGGTATCGCAGCGGGTCATCGACTCCGCGCGCTACGCGGAGGCGATCAACCGCGCGGGCCAGCTCCGCATGCTGTCGCAGCGTCTGGTGAAGCTGTATGCGCTGACCTGCGCGGGCGTCCGACCGGAAGAGACCCGGCGGTTGTTCGCGGACTCGCTCGGCCACCTCGAAGGCAACCTGGAGATCCTGGGACGCAGCCTGTCCAAGCCGACCTTCGGCGACCTGCTCGACGCCGTGCTGGCCCCCTGGGCGCAGCTTCGACAGGCCCTCGGCACGGCGCCGCGGGCCGCCCGGCTGGCGGAGGTGGACCGGCTGGCGGAGCAGGTGCTGCTGCGGGCCGAGCAGTTGACGGCCAACCTGGAGATCGCCGGGTTCGCGGCGGCGCTGCGCGTCATCAACGTCGCGGGCCGGCAACGCATGCTGTCCCAGCGGATCGCCAAGGCGGCGCTCATGGGTGCCCTGCTGGGTGGCGCCGCGGCCAGCGCCGCACGGGCCAGCCTGGAGTCGGCCATGGCCGAACTGGCGGACGGCTTCGCCTACCTCCAAGCATTGCCGCTGAGCAACGCCGAGATCGGCCGGGAGGTCGGCCTGGCAGCCCAGGCCTGGGCAGGCCTCCAGGCCGCGCTCCCGCAGGCCGGTGCCGCGGCCGGCCAGGACAGCATAGCGGGCTTCAGCGAGACTTTGCTCGCCAGCATCGACCGCCTCACAGACCACCTCGAACGCGGGATGCAGGCGATGGTCCGTTGACGGGCGCCCATGCTGGGGGTTTCAAGCCAGCCGCGCCAGCCGTTCAAACAGCAGGTCGAAGAAGCCGTCGGCGTCCGCCTGGTTGAGCCATGTGGCGTTGGCCGGGCGGCCCGTGACGCCGGACCAGTCGGCCACCGTCATGCCGAGGGTCAGGGGGCTTGTAGTCTCCACCGCCACGTTGATCCGCCGCCCGGCGAACAGGCCCGGCCGCAGCAGGTGCGCGACCACGCAAGGGTCGTGCAGCGGGCCGCCCAGCCCCCCGTGCAACGCCGCGCCGTCGGCACCGGAGAACAGCGCCGCCACCGCCCGCGCCGCCGCCGTGCCGATGCGCCGCAGCCGGGCGAGCCGCGCCTCCGTGAGCCGGACCTGATGGGTGAGGTCGAGCGGCAGCAGGGTCAACGGGACGCCGCTGTCCAGCACCACCCGCGCCGCGTCCGGGTCGGCGTGGACGTTGTACTCTGCGGCCGGGGTGACATTGCCGCCCTCGCTGCGCGCACCGGCCATCCACGCCACCTCGGCGATGCGCGGGCCGATGTCAGGCGCCTTGACGAGCGCCATCGCCAGGTTGGTCGCGGGGCCGAGCAGGCATAAGGTGATCTCCCCGGGTTGCCCCGCGCGCAGCGCCCCGATCAGGTAATCCACCCCATGCTCCGGCCGCAGCGGGGTCTGCGGCTCCGGCAGGTCGAGGCCGTGCAGGCCGGTGCCGCCATGCACGTGCTCGGCGGTGATGGGCGGGCGCACCAGCGGGCGGGCGCACCCGGCATAGACCGGGATGTCCGGACGGCCGCCCAGCTCCAGCAGGCGGCGCGCGTTGCTCTCCGTGCGCGCGAGCGGCACGTTCCCGGCCACCGCGACCAACGCAAGCAGCTCAAGCTCCTCGGGTGCCGCCAGGGCCAGCAGGATGGCGACGGCGTCGTCCCGTCCGGGGTCGGTGTCGATGATGACCTTGCGGGGCATGCCCTACGCCCGTAGGCGCCGGGCGGCCAGCGCCACGCAGGCCTCGAACGTCTCAAGCGAGTCGAAGGGCCGGTCCTGCCCGTCATGCGGCAGCACGATGGGCTGGCCGCCGCCCTGCACCGCCGCCCCTTGGATCATCAGGTTGTCCGGCAGGCCGAAGCCTTCGACGCTGAGGCCGGGCAGCGGGTCCGGCCGGGCCGCGACCTGCTGGCGGCAGCGCTCGGCGAAGGGGGCGGCGCTATTGGAATAGCCGAACACCGGGCGCCCGCGGCCGAGGAACCAGCCGACCTCGACCAGCGTGCCGCTGTCGGCGGAGGCGCCGCGGAACGGCGTGAGATTGGCGATCACCACGCCGCAGGCCTCCATCATCGCGATGTCCTTACGGTAGATGGTGGTCCAGGCCTCCTCTTGGCTCATGGCCTGCAAGCTGGCCACATCCTCGTTCAGCGGCGCCAGGCCCTCAAAGCCGTGGCGCGCGCAGATCTCGATCTTGCGGCGGGCATGGCCGGCGGCGCCGGGCAAAAAGACGTCCGGGCCGGCGAGGTAGGCTTTGGTCACCATGGAGCAAGCGTCCTATGCAGGTCCGCGGCACGGCGGATGCCATGGCAGCATAAAGCGTATCTGGCGTGCGCTTTGCAACATGGTGGGCATTACCATGGGCGTTGTGGGCCGGCCGGCGTCGCCGGGCCGGCGCCGGCGTCACAGGCCGAACTGCTTCAGCACGGCCGGGATTCCGCGCCCAACCTGACGGATGTCCTCGAACAGCGTCGCGACCTCGAAGCTCATGAGGAACGCCAAGGCGTACGCCAGGCCCGGCTTCCGCTCTCCCCAGGCGACGCCCCGGCATGCCAGCGTGAGCGGCCCGAACCGCCCGAGCATGAGCACGAACCCCACCCCGAGCGCCGCCCCGGCCACCACGTCGCTCAGGTAATGCAGGCCGAGGTAGACCCGCGGCAGCACGCCGAACAAAGCGCTGCACATCGCAAGCAGGCCGAGCCAGCGGGATTGCCGCCAAACGACCGCGGCCAGGGCGAAGAACAGCGCCGCGTGGTCGCTGGGGAAAGACCCCCAATGGTTGGCAAGCGCCGGGTCAATGCCGGGTAGGGGATGGAACCCGCTGTCCAAGGCGTGCATCGGCCGCAGCCGCAGCGGCAGCGAGACTTGCAGCAGCCGGCTTGCCACGCCCGAGACCAGGGCCGCGCCGAACCCGAGCAGCAGCCGTGCCCGCGCCTCCGCCGCGCTGCTGAACCAGCAGTAGTAGAGCAGGGCCACCATCAGCGCGCCGGTCAGGATGTCGGTCTGGCTTGCGACGTACACCGCATGGTTGATGACCTCGTTGTGCGATGCCCATCGGCTGACCGCCATCGAGACGTACTCGTCGGCTTGCCGCGAAAGCGCGAAATGGTCGGCGGTGGCCCACCAGCATAGCAACCCGCCCAGCAAGCCGGCACTGATCCACGCGCGGACGCGGTAGCTCCTGGATGCGGCCCTCGATAGGCGCGCGCGTCCGATCCTATGAATGATCTCGGAAGCCGTCAGCACCGTGGGCATATCATGAGCGGAATGCTGCGCCCTCATTCCAGCCGTTTGCATCGCCATCGCCCTCGTCATGTGATCGTCACATAGCAATACGACCAA
>CAXUJE010000025.1:29086-30329 GCA_964251035.1 uncultured Acetobacteraceae bacterium | reverse complement strand
AGCTACGGCCGCGCCGGGTTCGACCTGCTCCGACAGCGCGTTCTGATGGCGGCATGATCCACGCAAAGCACGGGAGAACCGGTTTCCCGGAGGCTCCAACCTGTGAGAGGATGGAGCCATGACGCAGAAGACAGCCAAGCAGTTTTCCCCTGAGCTGCGCGAGCGGGCGGTGAGGATGGTGCGGGACCGCGAGCGCGAGGGCGGGACGCAGTGGGAGTCCGTTGGCGCCATTGCGGCCAAGATCGGCTGTTCGCGTGAAACGCTCAGGCGCTGGGTGCGGCAGGGCGAGCGGGATGCCGGTCAGCGGCCAGGGCTGACGACGGACGATCAGGAGCGGATCAAGGCTTTGGAGCGGGAAGTGCGCGAGCTGCGCCAGGCCAACGAGATCCTGCGCAAGGCGTCGGCGTATTTTGCCCAGGCGGAGCTCGACCGCCCGTTCAAGCGATGATCGCCTTCATCGACGATCACCGCGCCGCCTACGGGGTCGAGCCGATCTGCAGGGTGCTGCCGATCGCCCCGTCGACCTATCACGCCCATGTCGTGCGGCGTGCCGATCCCGGCAATCTGCCGGCGCGGGCCAGGAGCGACGCGGCGCTGATGGTCGAGATCCGGCGCGTGTTCGAGGCCAACTTCCAGGTCTACGGCGTGCGCAAGGTTTGGCGGCAACTTGCACCGGGACGGGATCGTGGCTACCCGCTGCACGGTGGCGCGGCTCATGCGGACCCTGGGCCTGCAAGGGGTGGTGCGGGGCAAGAAGGTCCGCACCACCATCCCCGACCCGGCCGTGGCCTGCCCGCTCGATCTCGCCGAAACGCGAAGCGTTTGCGGCTGGGTCAACCGCCAGTTCAAGGCACCACGGCCGAACGCCTTGTGGGTCAGCGACTTTACTTACGTTGCGACCTGGGCCGGCTTCGTCTACGTGGCCTTCGTCATCGACGCCTACGCCCGGCGCATCGTCGGTTGGCGTGTGTCCCGGACCGCTCACGCCGCATTTGTGCTCGACGCGCTGGAGCAGGCGCTGCACGAGCGCCGGCCTTTCCAGGGCGGCGGGCTCGTGCATCATTCGGATCGCGGGTCGCAATACCTTGCGCTGCGCTACACCGAACGTCTCGCCGAGGCCGGGGTCGAACCCTCGGTCGGCAGCGTCGGCGACTCCTACGACAACGCCCTCGCCGAAACCATCAACGGCCTGTTTAAAGCCGAGGTGATCCACCGCCGTGGGCCGTGGCGCAGCTTCGAGGCC
>CAXUJE010000025.1:28051-29076 GCA_964251035.1 uncultured Acetobacteraceae bacterium | reverse complement strand
GTGGACTGGTTCAACAACCGCCGCCTGCTCGAACCGATCGGTAACATCCCGCCGGCCGAGGCCGAGGACGCCTACCACGCCGCGCTTGAGGACATGCCGATCGCCGCGTAACACACACCAAAACGCCTCCGGGAAACCCGGGGCGGTTCACTCTCGTGCTCAGAGCAGCTTGTCGGGCGTGATAGGCAGCTCGCGCAGGCGCCGGCCTGTGGCGTGGAAGACAGCATTGGCAATCGCCGCCGCGGTGCCGACCGTGCCCATCATGCCGAGTGTCTTGGCCCCAGCCGGGTCGGCCGCGTCTTCCTCGGGCACGAAGTGCACCTCGACTTCAGCGGGCAAGTCGAGGTTGACCGGCACGAGATAGCCGCCGAGGTCGGCGTTGAGCACGCGGCCGGTCGCCTCGTCCCACACCGTGGCCTCGCTCAGCGCCTGGCCGACGCCAAAGGCGAGCCCACCGAGGGCCTGGCTGTGCGCCAGCGCTGCATTCAGCACCCGGCCGCAGGCGTAAGCGGCGACGAGGCGGACCACCCGCGCCTCCCCCAGATCCTGGTCCACCGCGACCTCTGCGAACACGGCGCCAAAGGAGTGGGAAGACCCGCGCTTGGCCACCTCGGACGGGTCAATGGCCGCCTCCACCTCTATGCCCGCCCCGGCGCGCGCCGCCGCCGCCGCCCAGGGCTCGTTGCTCACTGCCGCCCCGGCCCGCTCCCGCAACGCGCGGACTGCGGCCAGCACGGCGGGCGCGACCGAGGCCGCCGTCATCGAACCAACTGAGGATGGCGCCGGCGGCAGCGAAGCGCGCCCCAGTTCCATCGCGACACGCGCGGGGTCGAGGTCAAGCTCGGCAGCCGCGAGTTGCGCCATCGCGGTGCGCGTGCCGGTGCCGATGTCCTGCGTGCCACAGCGCAGCCGCACCGTGCCATCGGGCAGAAGCGCCGCCCGGACGGTCGCCGGCAGGCGGATCACGGGGTAGGTCGCGCTGGCCATGCCCCAGCCGACCAGCGCTCGCCCGCGCCGCATTGCAC
>CAXUJE010000025.1:0-28041 GCA_964251035.1 uncultured Acetobacteraceae bacterium | reverse complement strand
GTCGAGGCCGAACCCTCGATCGAGGGCCGGCAGATGATCATGGTGCTGGCGCCGCGCTGACGGCTCGCGACCGGGCTTGTCTCCCGGCCCGGTTTGATCCTATAAGCCGCGCTTCCAAACCGCCCGCCGACCAGGGCTGCCCGGCCGCGTATTGCACGCGGCTCGGGCGGGCGGCGGCGCCAGCCGAAGCGCTCGGCCGCAAGGTCGGTGCAGGCGAGCAGTGACTTGCTGGAGAAGAGCTGGCCGGTGTGCGGGTCCGTCTCGGCATGGTTCAGCCTGCGCAGCTCGACGGGGTCGAGGCCGAGTTCCCACGCCAGCTCGTCTATGGCGCACTCCAGCGCGAAGGACCCGGTCGCCTCGCCGGGCGCCCGCATCTCCTGCGGCTCGCCCACGTCGGCCGCGACCGTGCGATGCGTCACGCGCAGGTTCGGCGCCGCGTACAGCATCCGCGTCAGGAAAGCGTGCGAGTCGCTGTAGCGCCGGGCGTGCGCGTCGCGCGAGGTCACGTCGTGCAATACCGCCTGCAGCCGGCCGTCGCTGTCGGCGCCGAGCGCCACGCGCTGGCGAGTCGGCTGGCGGTGGCCAGTGAGGGCAAACATCTGCGCCCGAGTCAGCTCCAGCCGCACCGGCCGCCCTACGGCCCGCGCGGCGCACGCCGCGGCCAGGTACAGCGGAATTACGGAACGCAATTTGGAGCCGAAGCCGCCGCCCACGTGCGGGCTCACGACCTCGACCCGCTCCGGCGCGAGGCCGAAAGCGGCGGCGAGGGCGTCCCGCACCCGCGCGATGCCCTGGGTGCTGCAGTGGACGGTAAGGCTGCCCCCGTCAGCGGCCCATTCGGCCACCGCCACCTGCGGCTCAATCGGACAGTGGCTGTTCGGCGCCGTCGCATACTCGTGCACCACCCGCACCTGGGCCGCTTCCCAGGCTGCCTCCGGCTCGCAGCGGCGGATGTCCGGCGGCTGGGACCTTATCGCCTCCGGTGTATCCCCTTCGCCCGGAACCAACTCGGGGGAGACCCGGTGCGGCTCCGCCCGCAGGTCGAGGCGCACCGCCCCGGCTGCGGCCGCTGCGGCCTCTTGCGTTGTAGCGATGGCTATGGCGAGCAGCTGTCCGGCGAACAGGATGCGCCGGGTCTGCAAGGGCACGGGGGGCAAGGGCGGGGGAAGCGGCGCGAGCCGTAAGGCCGCATCGCCCGACACCAGCACAGCGAGCACGTCCGGCACGGCCCGCGCAGGCGCGGCATCAGCCGCCGTCAGTTCCCCGCGGGCGATGGACGACAACCGGAGCGCGGCATAGGCTAAGCCCGCAGGGGCGTGCTCGGCGGCGTAGCGGGCGCGCCCGGCCGCCTTATCCAGGCCCTCGACCCGGGCCAAGGCGTCGCCGATCAGCGGGACCGTCATGCTTCTCTCCATGCCAGGTCGAGCGCGCGACGGACCGTGCGCCGCAGCAGCTCGGGTTTGAAGCCGTTGTCTGCGAGCGGCCGGGCGCCGTCGGCGGCGAGGTTAGCAGCTGCATTGAAAGCCGCGTCGGACGCGAGCCGCCCCCGCAACGCCGCCTCCACGGCCGGCAACCGCCAGGGCACCGTGCCGACGCCGCCCGACGCCGCCCGCACGTCGCGCACGGTGCCGTCTCCGGCAAGGTCGAGACCCACCACGGCCGAGACCAGCGCGAACTCGTAGGAGGCGCGGTCGCGCACCTTGACGTAGCGGGCACGCCGGGCGGCCGGCAGCGCCGGCAACACGACCGCTACGACCAGTTCGCCCGGCGCGTTCGCAGTGTCCCGCTCCGGCGAGTCGCCAGGCGGCAGCAGAAAGGACGCGACCGGCAAGCGGCGCTCGCCGCCGAGGCCGCGCAACACCAGGGTGGCGTCGAACGCCGCGAGCGGTACGGCAAGATCGGACGGGTGCGTGGCGACGCAGTGCCCTGAGCCGCCCAGGATAGCGTGACCTCGGTTTTTGCCGGCGAGCGCCGCACAACCCGAGCCAGGCGCACGCTTATTGCACGGGTAGGCCATGGTAGCAGGGGCGCGGAAGTAGGGGCAGCGCGTGCGCTGCAGGAGATTGCCGCCCACCGTCGCCATAGCCCGGAGCTGCGCCGTCGCCCCTGCCAGCAAAGCCTCACGAATGGCGGGGTGGTACTCTTGGACGAGAGGATGCTCCGCGAAGTCGGACAGGCGCGTCGCCGCACCCACGCGCAGCGAGCCGTCTGACTCGGCAGAAACGCCGGCCAGTCCCGGCAAGCGACCGACCTCGACCAGCTGCGTGGGGTCGCACTGTCCATCGAGAACTAGGGTCGTGAGGTCGGTGCCGCCGCCTATCGCGATCGCACCGGGTGCGGCGAGCAAGCCGAGCGCGACCTCGAGTGAGGCAGGGCGCACGACCTCGCGCAGTGCCGGGCCGGTCACTGCGCTGCCTCCGCCGCGGCATCGAGCACTGCGGCAACAATGTTGGGATAGGCGCCGCAACGGCATAGATTGCCGCTCATCCGCTCGCGCACCATATCCCGGTCGAGCGGCCGGCCCTCCTCCAGCAGGGCAAGCGCCGATATGACCTGCCCCGGCGTGCAATAGCCGCACTGGAGCGCGTCGTGTCGCACGAACGCGGCCTGCACCGGGTGCGGGCCGCCATTCGTGCCGCTCAAACCCTCGATGGTCACCACGTCACGACCTTCGGCAAGAGCGGCGAACGTCAGGCAGGCGAGCGCGGGTCGGCCGTCGATCAGCACCGTGCATGCGCCGCATGTGCCTTGGCCGCACCCCTTTTTGGTGCCAGGCAGGCCAAGGCGGTCGCGCAGCACGTCCACCAGCACCGCATACGCAGGCAGCGTTAGGCGACGCTCGGCGCTGTTGACACGCAGCACGACGTTGATCTCGGCGATGGCGGCATCGAGTCGGGCGCCTGGCTCCGGGCGCGCATCTGATTCTGATGCTGGCATGACGACCGCCCCCGCTACAAGGGTCGCACTGCCGAGAAATCTGCGCCGGTCTAGTATGGGCTGCGTCATCACATCGTTCTCTCATTGTAGCGGGCACGCCGGCAGGTGGCCCCGATACGGATTACAGATCCAGCCCACCCGATTGAGCCAGGGGTGCGAGCCGCGTCACTGCCCTAGGAACCTATCGATGCAGGCGGCCCACATGGCGAGAGCGACAGCCACGGTGGCACTGGCGAAATGGCCAGTCGCACCGCTCAACAGCACGGTCTCCGCTGCTTGCAGGCCCGCGGCAATGAAGCCTCCATACGGCACTATGGTGCGCTCAGGCCTTGCAGCGAGATGTCGGGTGAGAGTGCGTCGTCCCGCGAGTGGACTAAGCACTTGCAATAGACCCTACCTCCAACTGCAAGGGGCGTTGCATCCGGGCCGAACGCACGTACGCGGCCACTGCAGCCGGCACCGGGAACAGCAGGCAGCACCATGGGATGATACGCTTACTGCTGAAGACCTCGGCCGCGTAGGAGGGCAGGTTCGTCGCCACGATATCGACGATGGCCTCCCCTGTCCCGAACACGGGGTCGGCTGCGTTTCCCGTCACGAGCGGGGTTCCCCATTCTCTCAAGACAGCAGCTCTCATGGGGATCTCCTCATTGATGACCTATCCTCCAGTTTGCGCCTTCCGTAGCAAGACTGGTTGTGATACTGGTATTCACAATACCATCCTGAAGATCCGACATGGCCGGCGCCGCCGAACAACTTGGTGAGTTTCTTCGATCGCGGCGCGAACGACTCAGGCCGGAACAGGTGGGTCTGTCCGACCCGCGTCGTCGCCGGACGCCGGGCCTGCGCCGGGAGGAGGTGGCCAGCCTCGCCGGGATCAGTCCTGAGTGGTACGTCAAACTGGAGCAGGGACGACCTGTCGCGCCTTCAACTGCCACGATCGACGCACTGTCGCGCGCGTTGAGGCTCGACGAGGTTGAGCATGCCCACTTGTCCATGCTCGCTTGCGGGACAAGGCGGCCAACTTATGTTCGGGAGAAGGTGCCGGACTCGCTGAAGCGCTTGATCCAGAACCTGCCTTATCCTGCCTACATTACCGGGCTGCGTTGGGATGTTCTTGCCTGGAATGATGCGGCTGCGACGTTACTGACTGACCTTGATGGTCTAGACGTCGAGGATCGGAACATCCTCCTCTACGTTCTCACCAGCCCGAAAGGTCGAGTGCTGTTTGGCAAAACTTGGCCCAATGAGGCAAGCCGCATGGTAGCCCTGTTTCGAGCTACCCACGATCTCTGGGCCGCCGATCCTGCCTTTATCGATCTCGTTGCCCGCATCCGTGCGGGCTGCGTCGAGTTTGACGCTTGGTGGGCGGCGCACGAGGTCGGTGCAGCAGTATCCGGAAGCAAGGTTCTGCATCACCCGACAAGGGGCCGGCTATGCTTTGATTACACGACCTTTCAGGCGAACGATGACCCGAGGCTTAAGCTGGCCGTTTATCTTCCCCGTTGACGGGTAAACCACCCAACCGCCGATGTACGGCCTGGCACAACCTGATACTCAAGACGTTGAAGCCGACTTTGACGCGCCAATAAAGCTTTCTTCGAAAGTAACAGACGCTGGTGGCGGTTGAAAAACGCCTACGCAGCTGGGGCGGACAGCGCGCGATAGAGGGTGGCGCGATAGCACTTCGATCCTTGAGAATATCGGGAAGATTTGCAACCGCCACCCAATCGAACGCCTTAGGGTTGGCTACCTCGTGATTGGCCTATCCTCCTGTTCGAGGGCGCGACCTGGCTCGTTGCCGTTCGCTTGTTTCGCAAGCCAAGGGCAATCACGGCTGGATTGCAGCACGGTTCAGCAAGGTGGACACCTCCAAAGCCCCCTGGTCGGATCGGCTTCATGCTGATTCACTTGGCCTCGTAATGGCGGAGGTCTGGGATGGGTCGGCAGCCGGGTTTCTTTGACGTCACGGATCGGCTGCAGCAGCTCTCGGCCAAGGGGGACGATCACGAGCGGATTGCCGGCTTGGTCGACTTCGAGATGTTCCGGCCAGAGCCGGAACGGGCTGTGCCACGCTCGAACGGGTCGAAAGGTGGCCGGCCAGCCTTACCACGTGCTAATGTTCAAAGTCCTGCTGCTGCATGACGATGCACACGCTGTCCGACGAGCGTTGCGAGTATCTGATCCGCGACCGACTGTCGTTCATGCCCTTCGTCGGCCTGGGCCTGGGCGATCCGGTGCCGGACGCCAACACGATCTGGACTTTCCGCGAGGCCCTGAAGCACGCCGGCGCGGTGCAGGCGCTGTTCCAGCGCTTCGACGCGTCGCTGCGGGCGGGCGGCTACCTGCCCATGAGCGGACAAGTCGTGGACGCCACAATCGTCGCCGCTCCCCGCCAGCGCAACACCACCGCTGAGAAGGCGGCGATCAAGGTGGGACGCATTCCAGGCGGCTGGGCAGAGAAGCCGGCCAAGTTGCGGCAAAAGGACCGGGATGCCCGCTGGACGGTAAAGTTTTCCAAGGTCAAGCCCCGCCAGGACGGAACGCCGCAGGTCGACCTGGCAGTGCCGGCCTTTGGCTACAAAAGCCATGTCTCGATCGATCGCCGCCATGGCCTGATCCGGCGCTGGACCACAACCGACGCCGCCGCGCACGACGGCGCCCGTCTGGCGGCGGTGCTGGACGGGCAGAACACAGCGAGCGACGTCTGGGCCGACACCACCTTATCGGTCGGCCCAGAACGGGAACTGGTTGGCAACCGGGAGAAGCGTCAGGCGGCGGGCTGAGCGCGCAACCCCTGCAGGACGATCCGCATCAGCGGTTCAATGCGCGATCGCTCGCCACCGCCGGCGGTAACCATGCCGATAATGAGCTGAAACAGGTCAGGCGCGTTGACGTCCCGGCGAACGCAATCGGCTGTCTGAGCGCGCTTGAGGAGCTGATCCAGCGCCGTTGACGCGACTTGATGCGACTGCGCGAGTAATTGGGGATCATGTTCGAACAGCGGCTTCAGTTCAGTCAGCATCGCCCGTTTCTCGATTAGCTTATCGACGAAGCTATCGATCCATCCCACAAGTCCAGCCAAAGGATTGTTGTTGTGCTCTTCATGCGTGGCGAACTCGCCCAACTCGTCCAGCATATCGCGAAAGACAGCTTCGGCTAGTCCGGCCCTGCTGCCAAAACCGCGATAAAGCGATCCGACGCCCACGCCGGCGCGCCGCGCGATGTCCTCCATTGCGGTGCCGGCGGACTGGCTGAGAAAGCACTCCTTGGCAGCCGCAATGATGCGCTTCCGATTGCACAGGGCGTCGGCCCTGGTCGCGCGCGCCGGAGGGCTTATCCTTACGTCCAGCATCTCGGCCTATCGCTTCCCAACGACTACACTGCCCTTCAGACACTACCGCATTGCAGCAAGGAGCGCCAGCCTGTTGTCGCCGGCAAGTCGTGGTTGCCAACCAAAACCGGAACAGCGCCCCTGCTGGACATTGCCCCCGAGGGAGAGGTTCGATGGCTGCCGAGCGAAGCTTTTCCCGAGGGCAGGCTTGCCGTTTCTCGACCGCGGTGGCGTTGGCCGCGCCGATCCTCGCGACGGGCGCGCTGCTCATGGCGCTCAGCATCTATCTGCCGCGTTTCTACGCCGGTCACGTCAGGCTCGGCCTCGCTGCGGTCGGGCTTGCCATCATGGTGGTTCGGCTTGCCGACATCGCCATCGACCCGTTGATCGGTCTCGCTATAGACAAGACCCGGACGAGGGTCGGTAGCTACCGGCCCTGGATTAAGGCCGCCGTGCCGATGTTGCTGGTTTCCGTCTTCAAGCTTTTTGGTCCGCCCCCGCAGACGCGCCGGCCAGCTATCTCGTCCGATGGGTATTCGTCATCTATTTCGGCATCCCGCTGATCATGCTGACGCAGTACTCCTGGGCCGCCACCCTCGTGTCCAATTACAATGAGCGCTTGTGCGTGTTCGGGGCGCTGTAGCTCCTGTTCGTGGCGGGCGCGACCGCGGCGATCGTGCTATCCATCCTGCACGCCGGACGAGGGGGCGCCGGCAGCGATGGCGCCATTCTCGCGATAGATTGGTTTGGCATGGGCGCCGCCACCGGCGGCGGCGCGGGGGCGGCTGTCAGGGCGGCCAGCTTTCGATGCGGCTGTTCTGGACGGTCATCTCCTGGTCGGAGATGCGCCGCATCGTCGCCGCCGATTTCTGCTTGGAACTCGGCACGAACTGGTTGGCGGTGCTGTACCTGTTCTACTTCCAAGATTTGCTCAGGTTCACGATCGCGGACGCGAGCGCGCTGTTGCTGCTGATCTATGTCGGCGTCGGGTTGGCCGGTGCGCCCGGGCTCAGCCGCCTCACCACGCGGTTCGGAAAGCGCCATACCGACCAACTGACCAGCACCGGCTTTGCCGTCGGGCTGCTCGGGCTCGCCATCCTGCCTAAAGGCAATATGTAGATGGGCGGTGCGTTCATGTTCGTCATGGGGTTTCTCGCGTCCGGGTTCCCGTTGCTGAACCAGGCCATGGTCGCCGATGCTAACGACGCGATCAGGCTGGAGCATGGTCAAGATAGTACCGGGCTGCTCTATGCCATGGTCTGTAAAGACCAGAAGGTCGTGCGCGCGCTCAGCATCGGGCTCTCCTTCACCTTGCTGGGGTGGCTCTGTTACCAGGCGACCGAAGGGGTGACGAATACGCCCGGCGCCATTCGTGCGATGGGCATCGTCTTCCTCGCCGCACAAGTCCTGTTCGTGCTGCTGGAACCCGCCTGTTTTCTGGATTACGGCCTGACCGCTGCGCGGCACGCGGAGATCAGGGCAGCTCGACTGGCTGAACGGATCCGAACAGGCGGAAAATCACGCGTCGGAGGTCAGCGCCGCCAAGCTCGCCCCGTCAGCCAATCACGACCGGCCAGTCGACAATCACCGCCTCTCGCAATTGACAAGCGGAGTGATATTCCGCTACTGCTCGCACACGTCGCTCGGGGCGGCTCGAAGGCAGCAGGCCCTGAAGATTGATGGAGAGGGCAGCATGAAGGCAGCGGTACTAGAGCGCCTTGGCACGCGCCTCTTGCCATCATGGAAATGCCCGACCCGGTCACGGGCACGGGCGACGTGATCGTCGACGTCGCCGCCGCTTGCGCGTTGCCCTACTCGGCCGAGGTCTCTAGCGGCGAACGCCGCTACTTGCTCATCTTGTCGGTGGCGCCCGGCGCCGGCGCTATCGGCCGCGTGCGCGCCGTCGGTCCAGACACCACGCGTCTGAGGGTCGGCGATTGGGTGCACTGCTATCCCACGGTGCGCGCGCGACGACGCGCTGACAACCGACATCACATTACAGGGGTGGAGCGCGCGCGGACCCGGCGGCCTCGCCCTGCAACGCAATTACCGTCACGGCTCCTTCGCCGAACGAATGCTCACGCTGACCGAGAACGTGTTCCGGCTCGGCGGCTTCGACCCCGTCGGCGCTGGGCATTGGACCGTGCTGGCGCTGTTGCTCGTGCCTTTCGGTGGCTTGCTGGCCGCGAACTTCAGGCTCATCGAGACGCTGGTGGAGCGACTGGAAATTTCTGTGACGCCGGAGTGGCCGTGGCGCTGGCGATGGGCGCGACCTGCGTCGTCGCGCCAGGCCGCAACAAGGCGATGCTGGACGAGCTCGCAAGCCGCTCCGGTCCGTGGGTCCGGCCCGTTCGCCTGACCGGCGACGAGGCCGGAAACCGGATCCGGATCGTCGCTGCCGCTCCCGGATCGATCGATTGCGTCCTGGACATCCTGCCGCCGTCAGTGAATGCCCGTGCGGTGCGCGCCCCTGCCATGACCGTGCGCGAGTACGGCCGGGTCGTGCTGACCGGCGGCGTCGGGATGTTCAGGGGCCGACGACCTGGCGCTCCGCTATTTGTGGATCCTGCGCAACTCGATCAGCGTCATCGGCCAGTGGATGTACAGACCCGACGCGAACGTCCGCCTGATCGAGCTCGTACCCGCCGGCCTTATTGACCTGCGGCAATGGGGCGTGACCCGCTTCGGCCTTGAGCAGGCGAACACCGCGGTCGCCCATGCTGCGGCGCACGGTCGTCCCTTCCACACCACCGTCATTTGTCCATGACCATCCTCGGCGCAGCATCAGCAAAGGCACTGTTCATGAGCACCCGATCGATTAAGGCCGTCATCGTCGACCAGTCGCTGCCCGAGCGTCTGGTCATCAGGGATGTTCCGTTCGCGACGCCGCGACCAGGCGAGGTGACGGTCAAGGTCACCGCCATCTCCCTTAACCGCGGCGAGACCAAGCGGGCGCTGACCATCAGCCCGACGGGCGAGCGGCCGGGCTGGGACCTGGTCGGCGTGATCGAGGACACGAACCGCGTACCTGGTGCACCGCCTGTCGGCAGCAGGGTTGTCGGCGTGTTGCCGGTCGGCTCCTGGGCCGAGCGCGTCAATCTCTCAATGGGGTTCCTGGCCGCGATCCCCGATCAGGTCACCGACGCGGAAGCCGCCACCTTGCCAGTAGCGGGCCTGACAGCGCTGCATGGCTTGCGGCGAGGCGGGCTGATCCTGGGCAAGAGGGTGCTGATCGACGGCGCGAGCGGCGGGGTAGGGCAGATGGCGATCCAGCTCGCTGCGGCGGCCGGCGCCAAGGTGGTCGCGCATATCAGGCGCGAGGAGCAGCGCGAGCTGGTCGACGCGCACGCTGCCGGAGGGGTCGCCATCGGCCCGTCGCTTGAGGCGGCACGCGCGTTCGGACCGTTCGATCTCATTATCGAGTCTATCGGCGGTTCGGCGCTCTCGGCCGCCATGACCATGCTGCGAAAGAACGGCGTCTGCGTCACGCTGGGCCGCTCGGAAGGCGAGATCGTACAGTTCAATCTCGCCGGGATGTATGACGCGCCGAACACGTCGCTGCAGTCGATGCTTCTGTTCGACGACATTATGGCGACGGAGCCGGCGGCGAATGGGCTTGCCATTCTGGTCGACCTGCTCGCGCGCGGTGCTGTGACGCCGAGTATTGGCGTCGAGGCGCCCTGGACGGAAATCGCCACGGTCGCCCGCCAGCTGATTGACCGTCAGTTCACGGGCAAGGCCGTGCTGCACCTCGCCTGAACATCATCAGGCGACGGTCCTCGTCATCACCGGTGAAAACAGATGAGATCCCTCGAACAGGCGCGCCAAGTGCTAGCCGGGCAGTCGTTCAGCACCTTTCTGGGCGCGGAGATGGTCCGGTGCGACGCGGCCGGCGTCGTCATCGAACTCGCGTTGCGCGATGAGTTCAAGCAGAACAACGGCTTTGCGCATGGCGGAGTGCTCGCGTACCTGGCGGACGTAGGGCTTGCTTTTGCCGTGGGGCAGCAGATCGGCGCTCCTATCGTGACCGCGGAGATCAAGATCAATTATCTCCGCCCCGCCATAGGCGAACGGCTGATCGCGCGCGCGACTGCGCTCAGCGTTGGGCGGATGCAGGGCGTTTCGCGTTGCAACATTTTTGTCGTGAGCGGTGGCGGGGAGAAATTGTGCGCCGCCGCGCAAGGCACGATGCTGCGCCTGCCCGATCGGCCCTCGCAATGACTCGGCGACAGGTGGCCGGTTGACAAGCGGAATTGTATTCCGGTAAAGTCTTCCGGCAAGACGCCGAAGCGTCAAGGGAGAGCCCGGAATGCCGCTGATCTACGCGATTATGCACAAGGGCAAGTCACCCGCGTATCGCGACGCCGTCTGTGCCAGCATTCAACACGCGATGATTGTGCAGTTTGACGTTACCAAGGGCGACTACTCACAGATCACGATCTAGGCCGGGCCAGGCGACATGAAGTTCGACCCGAACTTCTTCGGCCTGGCGCGCAGCTTGGACCCGCTGTTAATCGACATGCGCTTCAACGAGCGCCCGGCGGAGCCGAAGACTTGGCTCTTTTCCCGGCCGGCGCAGCAGTAGTGAGCCGGCGCGGGGACGCCGCCGGGAACGACAGAGAGGACATCGGCATGACCGACGAGGAAATCAGGGTGAGGACGCTGAAGGTGATCAGCGACTTCCAGACCTTCATCCCGCAAAAACGAATGGGGGAATGGGGCGAGCTGTGGCACGAGGACGGCGTTCTCGAATTCCCCTTCGCTCCGAACGGCCGCCAGCAGTCCTACCATGGCAAGGCGGCGGTGATTGCGCAGATGACGTCGGCGATGAGCCGCGTGCAGATCGACAAGGTCCGCTACTTCAAAGTCCGGCCGCTGCTTAACCCCGAAGCCGCGATGGTTGAGGCCGGCACGCGCGCCCATTTCGTCGAGAATGGGCACCAGTACAATCAGACCTATGTCCTCTACTTCGAAATGCGCGAGGGCAAGATCTGGCGCTACCGCGAATACTGGAACGCCATCACGCTGATGGACGCTTTCGGCGGCCGCGACGTTCTGGACGCGACCTGGGGCCAGCCGGACGCCAGGCCACGCGATCGGCCCTTTATCACCGAGTGATACGATGCGGTCTCCGCTGACGACGCGGTGGAGCCGTTATCTGCAGCCCTATTCAAGCGAGAGAAACAAGCCATGCCGTTGGTTTACCTGACCCTCAAAAAGGGTAAGAGCCGCGAGTACCGCGACGCCGTACACGCCAGCATCAAGAGCGCGCTCCTCGAGGTTTTCGCGCTGCCCGAGGACGATTATTCGGGAGTAACGCTCCAGGTCGATCCGGACGAGATGTACTACGACCCGAACTTCTTCGGTATGCCGCGCAGCGACGACACGGTATTCATCGATATGTCGTGGAACCGGCGCACGCCCGAGCTGAAGTACAGGCTCTACGAAAAGATCGCCGACAATCTTGAGGCTAGCCCCGGGCTGAGCCGGTCCGACATGATGATTGTCGTGAAGGAAACCGCGCCCGAGAACTGGTGGGTGCATGGGCGCAGCATCGATGCCGACAGCGGACTCGACACGCGCATCACGAACCCGCCGGAAGGCAGCACTGTCCGTTAGCGAAGCCGGATGGACGAGCCGGGTGGTCACGCTGGCCGGCGGCTCGTCCTGTTCTGATTGCGGGTCCATTGCGACCCTTCCCGCGTCGAAGGCCGTCATGGCTCGATACAGCAACTCGAGAAATGTGATGAAGCTGACCTCTGGACCCGTCTGGCCATGCTAGGCCTCATGCAGCCTTGGCCGTTAACGGTGGATCGCATCCTCGACCATGCGGTGCGCGAGCACGGAGACTTGGAAATCGTCACCCGGTCGAGTGACGGGCCGATCACGCGCACAACCTATGCCGACCTGCGCGGGCGCGCCAGACAGATACGCCACGGTCTCCTCGAATCCGGCATTTCGCCTGGCGACCATGTGGTCACGCTGGCGATGAACTCGAACCACCATATAGAGGCTTGTTACGGCGTCATGGGCGTCGGGGCGGTTTGCCACACGCTCAATCCGCGGATGCATCCCGAACAATTGGCCGCCGTCATCCGCCACGGGGGCGACCGGGTGCTGGTCGATGCCGCGTTCGTCACCGTGCTCGAGGAAGAGCTCCACGTGACGGCGACGGCTGTGGAGCGTGTCGCTGTGCTCGCTGCGGAGGGAATCGCAGGCGCTCGCGGGGAGGGGACGTTCCCGTATGAGGGCTGGATAGCTGGTCGGCCGAGCACGGATCGCGAGGGCGCGCCCGTTTGGGGCGGGTTCGACGACAGGTGCGCCTATGGCCTCTGCCATACTTCGGGCACCACCCGCGACCCGAAAGGCGTGCTCTACTCGCATCGTTCCATTTTCAGCGATACGATGATGTCGCTCCAGCCGGACGTGCTGGACTTGTCCGCGACGGATGTACCTCTCTCAGTTGTGCCCATGCTCCACGCCAACGCTTGGAGCGTGGCATTCGCTGCCCCGGCAGTCGGCGGGAAGCTCGTCCTGCCCGGAGCCAAATTCGACGGTGCCTCCATCCACGAACCTCCAACACCGCATCGCCAGCTGGTGGATACCCGACAAGATAATTTTCGTCGACAAAATCGCTCTCGGCGACACGGGGAAGGTCGACAGGAAACTGTTGCGCGCGCGGCACGCCGTCGCGCCGAGTGCGGCCGCGGGACGGCGGTGCGCGTGAACAGCTTGCGCCGCCAACGATGCACAGTTCGGGCATCATGGCAGGGCCGCCGTGATGCTGCTCAGCCCTAACCACTTTATTAAGAAAGTCAGACCGATGCTGTACCATGTCACGTTCAACACCGATCACCAGGCGCTCGGCTTCGGGGAGGAACGAGCCCGCGTGTCCGAAGCGGAGCGCGCGCGCGCGGTGGGCGCTTTTGACGAAGGCAGGATTTTCGGATTCTGGGTTCGCGCCGACCTAGGGGGTGTCATCTTCGTAGTTGACTCGCCGTCGCACGGTGATCTGATGGCGGAGCTGCAGAGCCTGCCGATCTTCCCCTATCTCCGATCGATTGATGTCAAGCCGGTAGTGCCGCACCCCCTCCTGCCGTCGTTCGGTCCCGCGCCCGAAAGCGCCGGGCAGTGACCGTTCCTTCGCCTGTGCTAACGGGCACCGGGCGTGATCAGGCGATACCGCGTTGCGGTCCTGCCGGATGACGGCATCGCAGGAGGTCATGCCCGATGGCATTCGCGTTCTCGAGCGGGCTGGCCCACGCTTCGGTTTCGAGGTTGAGCAGCAGTGGCACGACTAGAAGAAACGAATTGACGACATTTTGTCGGATCTCGGCCCCGCCTGCACGGGCATTATCGGCATCGCGCCGTCGGGTTACCTCGATCCTAAGCGCCGACAACCCTCGTCTTCCGAGCCGGTGCACCGCTCCGCGCCGGACATCGCAGGACATGGGATCGCCAGTCGAGTGGGGCAGATCTGGTCGGCGGCGATGATGATCGAGCACCAGGGCGAAGCGGAGGAAGCGAGAGCCGTGGTTGCGGCAATGGAGCGGACGGTACCATACGCGGACGCCGGGACGAGAGATCTGAGCGGCGGCGCGAGCACACATGAGCGCGGGCTGATCATCGCCGACGAAATTTGAACACCGGCCGCAGATTGGCCGGCATCACAAAGGGAAACAAAGACATGAAGGCAGCGGTGTTTGAGGGGATCGGCACGGACCCTGTGATCCAGGACTTCCCTAATCCGGAAGCCGGACCGGGTGATGTCGTTGTCGACGTTGTCGCGGCGCCGGTGCTACCGTATCACCACGAAATATTTGCGGGCAAACGGCCGATGCTCTTTGCCCTGCCCTTCACACCCGGTACGGGCGCGATCGGACGAATTAGCTCGGTTGGGCCAGGGGCGACTGAACTTGAGGCCGGTGCCTGGGTCTATTGTGACCCGACGCTGCGCGGACGGGATGCGCAGGGCCTGCCCGCTATCTCGCTGCAGGGCCTGACCGCCAACGGGCCCGCGGCGATGCCGATCCAGCGTCAGTACCGAGATGGCAGCTGGGCGGAGAAGCTGCGTCTGCCGCTCGAGAATGTGGTGCCACTTGGCGACATCGACGAAGGCTCGGCGTCGAACTGGCTGACGCTCGGCTCCATGCTTGTCCCCTATGGAGGGCTGTCGAGCGTCGGGCTGCAGGCGGGCGAAACGGTCGTTGTCAATGGCGCGACGGGCAGTTTCGGGAGCGCAGCGGTCGCGGTCGCGTTGGCAATGGGAGCCGCGCGCGTCGTCGCTACGGGCCGCAACCAGGTTGCGCTCGACGCCTTACCCGAGCGCTACGGCCCGCGCGTCCGCCCGGCCGCCATGCTCGGCGACGAGGAAGTCGATAGAATGACGATCACTTCGGCCGCCTGCCAGCCCATCGACGTCGTCTTCGACATTCTGCCGCCGGCCGCCACCCCCGGCCAAGTGCTGACCGCCGTGCGCTCCGTCCGGCCAGGCGGCAGAGTTTCGCTGATGGGGGGCGTGGGCATGGCCGGCGGTGGCGAGCTCGGGCTGCCCTACGCCTGGCTGATGCGCAACAACATCACCCTGAAAGGTCAGTGGTTGTACCCCCGTGAAGTCATCGCCCGGCTTATTGCCCTTGCTAAGAACGGCATACTTGATCTGAAGCGCTTTGACGTCGTCGAGTTCCCATTGTTATCGATTCGGGAAGCGATCAGTCATGCCGCGGCGACCAGTGGTCCATTCAACAAGACGGTGTTGCGCCTCAGATAAATACCTTTCTATTGGTCCTTCGCAATCTGTCCAGGCAGAATGCTCCATTTTAAATTGCAAACCGGGACTGGAATTGCGACACCTCCGTCAGTTCGTTGCTGTGACGGGGGGACAACATTTCTGGCCGGTGTGCTTGGCTCGTTCCCCGCCTCCAACCAGCGCACATCCGGGGGCTATGGACAGTGGCTCAAGGACATTCGCGCGCGGATCGGCGACGATGGCATTCCATGGGGCGCCCGATATCCGGTTCACCGCACGAACGACCGGCTCGAAGCGGATATTGCTTTCACCATTAAATACGAGGTTCCGATCCTCATTTCCAACACCGGCATAACACGCGAAGTGACGGACGCTGTTCGTGCCTGTGGCGGCTCTGTCTTTCACGACGCGATCAACGTCCGACACGCCAGAAAGGCTTTGGAGGCTAGTAGCGACGGCATCATCGCGGTTGCCGGCGGAGCCGGCGATCACTCCGGCAAATCTGGTCCTTTCGCTTTCCTGGGCGAGCTTAAGACGATTATGAGCGATAGGACCCCTATCCTCGCCGGCTGCATGAGCGACGGGCAAGCGGTCGCCGGCACGATCACCGCCGACGCGGATCTCGCCTGTGTCGGCAGCCGCTTCGTCAATACGGTGGAAAGCATCCCCTCGGAGAAGATGAAGCGCTTGATGCTGGCGTCCGACGTTACCGATGTCGTTCACACCGACGAGGTGGATGGCGCATTCAGCGGCTTTCCCGAGAGATCGGCATGAAGCGCGCGATGAGCCTGTTGCTGACCGGGCGCCGCTTAAGCGCGCAAGAGGCGGCTGGGATTGGACTGGTCGCCGAGGTCGTTGAGGCGGACGTGCTGGATTGTGCAAAGCGATGGGCGGCGGACATCATCACCTGCGCGCCCCTGACCTTTCGCGCGACCAAGCGTGTCGGGCTGGACGCGATGGCGCGGCCCTTGTCAGAAACAGTCGCAGAGATCTGGGATCGCCCGGAGATTGCCTGTCTGCTCGCATCAAGAGACGCGAAGGAGGGCCCAGCCGCATTCGCCGAGAAGGTCTCCCCTGCCTAGCAGGGGCATTAGGAGAAAATTGGCGAGAAAGCGTCGGCAAAACGACTGCAGGCAACCCGTCCTTGGCCAACAGGGGAAACGGGACAACGAAGAAACCGCCCAGGGAAGAAAAATGTTTGTGACGCGCAGGAACAAGTCCGAAATCAACCAACAAGAACAAACGCCGGGGCGGCAGCGCCGGACACCGGAGACGGTCAGGCGGCGTGCCGGGATTGCCCTGGCGTTGGTGGTCCCGCTTGCCACGACGGCTCATGCGGCGCCGCTACCGGCGCCATTCAGGAGTGCCGAAACTGGACCCTCAGATGTGACCATTCGCCTTTTCGATTCGTCCGCTCTATACGCCCAGAGGACACCGCCGGTGCCGCTGGAGGACAACGGCATCGCTCCTATCGGGGGTAGCGGCATTCCCAACACCGCGCGCCCGCCTGACGCGCCGTCGCCGGCAGCTCCCGGCGTTGCGCCCGACCCTTACGCCGACGTCCGGTGGAAGGGCACCGTCGTCAACGTTCCGCAGGTAAACAACACCGTTGACCTCGAACTCGGCGGTTTTCGCCAGATGCTGCATGACAAGTATGGCATCGGCTACTTCGGCCTGTCCCAAACGACGTTCTTCAGCAACGTCCTGAACCACGCGCACACCATACGCGGCGCCCAGGTATACGTCGGCCAGAAGCCGACCGTCGTCAGCCAGAACTTCCTTGCCGCCACTGTGGACCTCAGCCGCTACGGCATCCCCAACGGCCAGATCATCATCACCGGCATCTACCAGACCACCAATTGGAACCCGCTCGGGCCGGTCTCGTTGAACCTCGGGTCGCTTAGCTACTACCAATCGCTGTTCAACAAGCGAATGGATGTCAGGGTGGGCCTGATCCCCATGAACACCGAGTTTGTTGGAACGTTTATCGGAGGCAGCCTAAATGGCGGCGTATTCGGCCCCCAAGGCTCGATTCTCGTTGAGAATGGGCTTGGCGCAGTAACATATCCCCAACCCGGCGTTATTGTCACGGGCCACTTCACAACAAACATCTACGACAAGGTCGGCCTGCTGCGCGCGATCAGTCCCGACGGCACCATCAATGAACACAACTATAACCCGACCGGCATCTCAAGATTTATCACGCCGAACTCCGGGCCGTTGCTCATCAACGAGCTGGGCTATCTCCGGCCTGCTGCTGCCAGCGCCCCGCAGACCTGGGTGCGGGGCGGGGCGATGCTCGACAAGTCCCGCTTCCCCGAACTGGATCATCCCGGACGTCGTTCCAACAACCAGTATGGGCTTTACGCCCTTGGCGACCGGCAGCTTGTGCAGACCTCCTCCAGGCCGGGCGAAGCCTATCGCGGGTTGTATGCCGGCCTCTCGGTTGAATATGCGCCGACAAGCTACAACAGGTTCTCCCAATACTACGAAGCGCGGCTGTATGGTCTGGGGCTTCTCCCCAGCCGACCCTTCGACCAGGTCAGCCTTGTTTTCACGGAAAACGTGTTTGGCAACCAAGCGGTCAGGGCTTTGCAAGCTGCTCGCCAACTTGTGCACAAGGACAGCAAGACCCTCACCCTGTCTTACAGCGCGCAGGTCATACACGGGGTTTTCGCGAACCTCGGTGTGCAGTACGTCAACAACCCGAGTCCGATCATCTACACCGGCAACACCGGCAGTGCGCTTAACGTCATCGCGGGTACAGCTCTCTACTTCTAAGTGTATAATCCCGGGGTGAGATGGTGCGGGTTGATCTTGAACGGTGCGGGGTCGGCTTTCCAGGCATCGCGGATGGTTTGGAACGGTGTGCGTCATCTGAGTGTCTTGAGGTGCTTGGCGAAGTTGAATGCAGCGGCGAACGCCAGGACGTGGGCACACAGGGCCTGGGTGGTTGTTTCGGATAGCGTCCGTCAAGCTGGTGTAATTTCGATGTAGAATTGGGTGGCCTTGGATCATGCGGCTTGGGGCGTGATCTGGGCAGACGGGAGGGATGTCGCCTCGCCGCCGATGGTGGGCGGGATCAGCCCGGCCATGCTTTCGGCCTGCATGTACCGGTGCTGGAGCTGCCACTCGTCGGGCTGCTCCAGCAGCACGGCGCCGATCAGCCGGATGATCGACTGCTCGGACGGGAAGATGCCCACGACATCGGCGCGGCGCTTCACCTCTTTCTCTATCCCGGTCCCTTCCGTCAACAGCTCATTGCGTTCTCGTTGGCGGCTTGATTCTTGTGGCCTTGCAGCGGGCCAGATTGGCCTGCTGATGGTGTCCTCCCGGGGGCAGCCTTCTCTACGAGCTCGAGCACGGGGCCGGCTCAGGATAAGGTATGGGCAGGAGCTGAGGGGTGCTTCCTTATTTGCGGCGTCGTGATCCCGCACAAAGCGATGCGGCCGCCAAAGAAGTTGAGCGCACTCTCCCCAACCCCGTCCCCGGAGGGACCTCTCCGGCCGCGTCTGGCATGCGGCCGATCCGGTGCGGGCGGCTAGGCTGCGGTTTTCAGCCGGTAGTCCTCGCCCGTCGTCCACATCTTGTGCAGCACCACGGCCAGCTTACGGGCCAGCGCCACCTTGGCCTTGCCCAGGCCGCGGCGCTTGGCCACGCGAACCGCCCAGGACTTCAGGGCGCACCAGCCGCGGCTGTGGTGGATCAGTAAGCGGCGCGGCGGCGTCACATTCCTTTGGTTTGGCTGACTGTGCTGCGCTTGGTTGATGGACGATGTGCGGCTGCCCGAGTTCGAGATTGCCAATGGTGAGGACGCTCGTACGCATGGTCGTAGGAGCGCGCAGAGCGGCCGGGTGGAGTTCATCACCCGCGGCGACCGGCGGCGGGTTTGGGCGGTGGAGCAGAAGCGCGCCATTGCCTTGGAGAGCCTGGACCCGGGCACGACGCCGACGGCGGTGGCCCGCCGGTATGGTATCACCAGCGGCCTGCTTTACACCTGGCGGCGGCAGCTGAGGGAGGGCCAGCTTGGGTCGGCGCCGCAGCCGGTGGCCGGGTTCGCGCGGGTGGAGCTGGTGGGCGAGGTGCCGCGGCTGACAGCGCCGGAACCGGTCCAGCCTGATCCACCTCCGCCCGCCCCGTTTCCGCAAGCCCCGCCGGCCCCAACGCCGCCGCATGCGGGCCTGATCGAGATTGCGCTGCCCGGCGGCGCGTCGGTGCGGGTGGACGCGTCCGTTGACGGCGCGGCGTTGCGCCGCGTGCTGGCCGCGTTGGAGCGCCGATGATCTCGGCGCCGCCCGGAGTGCGGGTGTACTTGGCTTGCGGCACCACGGATATGAGAAAGGGCATGGACGGCCTGGCCATGGTGGTGCAGCAGGTGCTGTCCGAGGACCCGTTCGGGGGCGCGGTGTATGCGTTCCGCGGACGCCGGGGCAGCCTGCTGAAGCTGCTTTGGCACGACGGGATCGGCTTGTGCCTGCTGGCAAAAAGGTTGGAGCGCGGGCATTTCATCTGGCCGACGACCAGCACCGGTGCCGTTTCGCTGACCCCTTCCCAGCTCGCGACGCTGCTGGAAGGCTGCGAATGGCGGGCGCCTGTCTACAGCCGCAGGCCGGAGCTGGCGGGCTGATCGCGCGGGAGTCATTGGCGGCGGCGCATCGCGTCGGCCATGGTGCTCCCGTGCAGATCGACCTCGACCTTTTGCCGGACGACCCTGCGGTGTTGCAGCGGATGCTGCGCGACGTGGTGGCCGCGGGCCACCAGCAGCAGGCGGCGTTGCAGGGCGCCGTGCTGGAGCGCGAGGCGGAATGCGACAAGCTGCGGCTGCTGATCCAGCGCCTGCTGCGCCACCGGTTCGGCCGGCGGTCCGAACAGCTCAACCCCGATCAGTTGCAGCTCGGGCTTGAGGACCTGGAGCAGGCCGTTGCCGAAGGCGAGGCGGCGCAGGACGCGGCGGCGCAATCAGAAGAGCAACGGCAGCAGCGCCGGGCGGCCCGGCCCCGGCGCAACCATGGCGCCTTGCCCGCCCACCTGCCGCGCTACGAGGTGGTGATCGACGTGGACGACCAGGCGTGCCCGTGCTGCCGCGGCGTCCTGCATCTCATCGGCGAGGACCGCACGGAGCAGCTGGACATCGTGCCGGCCCAGCTGCGAGTGCGGGTGACCCGTCGGCCGCGTTACGGCTGCCGCGCCTGCGAGGGTGCCGTCGTGCAGGCGCCGGCGCCGGACCGGTTGCTCGACGGCGGCATGGCCACCGAGGCGCTGGTGGCGCACGTCGTGGTCAGCAAGTTCTGCGACGCCTTGCCCCTGTATCGCCAGGCCGGGATGCTGTCGCGCCAGGGCGTCATCCTGGACCGCTCGACGCTGGCCCACTGGGTGGGGCGTGCCTGCTGGTGGCTGACACCGTTGTATGACCTGGTGCTCGGCACCGTGCTGTCGTCGCCCAAGCTGTTCGCTGACGACACGACGCTGCCGGTGCTCGACCCTGGCCGGGGCCGGACCAAGACCGGGCGGCTGTGGTGCTATGCGGTCGACGACCGGCCCTGGGGTGGCCCGGCCCACCCGGCTGCCGCTTATGTCTACTCCGAAGACCGCCGCGGCGAGCGCCCGGCCGGGCACTTGGCCGAGTTCCGCGGTGTGCTGCAGGTGGACGGCTATGCCGGGTTTAAGCGGCTGGCCGGCGACCGTGCGGACGGTTCGGTGCGCCTCGCGTTCTGCTGGGCGCACATGCGCCGGCCCTTCTACGAGTTCTTCGCCGCCACGCAGTCGCCGCTGGCTGGCGAGGTGCTGGCGCGCATCCGCGAACTCTACGCGATCGAGGCCGAGATCCGCGGCCACCCCGCCGAACGCCGCGCCCGGGTGCGCCATGACCGAAGTCGGCCCATCGTGGATGCCCTGCACATTTGGTTGCAGGACCACGCGGGCCGCGTGTCCGCCGCCTCCGATCTGGCAAAAGCCATCCGCCATGCGCTCCGGCACTGGGACGGGCTGGTGGTGTTCCTCGGCGATGGCCGGGTCGAGATGGACACCAACGTCGTCGAGCGCGCCATCAGGCCTCATGCTTTGACGCGCAAAAATGCTTTGTTCGCGGGGTCGGACGGCGGGGCGCGCAGCTGGGCGATGGCGATGACCTTGATCCAGACCGCAAAGCTGAACGGCGTCGAGCCGGCGGCGTGGCTCACCGACGTGCTGGAACGCATCGTCTCGGGGCGGACCAAAGCGCACGAGCTGCACACCCTGCTGCCCTGGAACTGGCGTGCAGCCAGCGGCGCCGACCTGCCCGCAACGGTCTGACCAACAACCGCCAGCGCTCCACATAGGCCAGCCAAGCCCGGTCAGGTCAGAACGCCGGTGACGCCGCCCTGCCCACATCCGGCGCCAATCGCCGCGGGTGACGGACGGCAACCGGCCGCTCTGTGCGCTCCTACGAGGGGCTAACCCAACGTAGCTGCTAACAGCCGCAAAGTAGCGCCGGTCGCACTGCGTTCCAGGGGCGACTCCTTGGTCCACCAACCGCCGTACTGCCCGTTTCCGCATCTCAGGCGAGCAGTTCGCTCCCGTCTTCCGATCGCCAATGACCGCGTCCTCCCAAAAGTTGAGGTCTCCTCCAAACTCGGTGCGGTTCAGCAGACGGCTCGGGTGCCCCAAGGGTTGACGAGGCGCACGCCGCACCCCTGGAAGCCGCTCGTGTCGCGGGTGGCGAGGAGCGAGGCGCCGCGGGCGCGTGCGGTCGCGGCAATCTGGGCATCAGCCGCGGCGACGGGCCGGCCGGCCGCGCGGCGCTTGGCCGCGAACTCGCCGTAGGCGGCGGCTGCGGCGCGGTCAAAGGGCAGCACCCGTCCGCCGAGGCCTTCGCCGAGCAGGCGGGCCGTGGCTTGGGCGAGCGCGTCGCGACGTCGGCCTTTCGGCAGCAGGGCAAGGCCATAGGCCAGCTCCGCCTCGCTGACCGCGGTTGTGCACAGTTCGGCGCGGCGCTGGGCGGCGACCCAGGCCAGCACGGCGGCATCGGGGTCGGGCCTGGCCAGTTCCGAGATCACGTTGGTGTCGAGCACAATCACCGGGGGCGCCCGGCGCCGGCCGGGGCCGCCTTCCGGCGGAGCAGCTTCGCGCTCTTCGCTCCGGCCCTGGCCTTCGCCGGCTCCGCGGGCATGGGCTCCGGTGTCGATGGCCCTGCCTGGGGTGGCGACGCCGGCGCTGCTTCCAGTTCCCCAAGGTCCGGCGGCTCGCGGGCGAGCTCGCGGGGCGGCAGTTCCAGCTCGACGCCGCCGAGCGGTGCGAACAGCGCGCGCGCGAAGGCCGCTAGGTCGGTCGGGTCCTCCTCGGGGGCGCTAAGCGCGGCTTCCAGGATGGCGCGGGCCTCGGCCTCCATGGAGCGGGCGTTATGGGCGGCGCGGACGCGCAGCCGCGCCTTTAGCTCGGGGGCGAGGCCGCGGACCGTGACGGCGGTGCCGGCAGGAGCGGTGTCGGCGGGGAACTCTGCCATGGGTGCCTCGGCTACAAGAATGCTGCATTGATAGCATCGTAAATTTTTATTAGATAGCAGCAAAAATGCGTTTTATCATGTATTAACTATGTGGAAGATTGTATAGATTGAAGCGTTGGTAGCTTTGCGACGGCGTACACGGCGCATTCACCCGTGATCGCGCGCAAGCGCCCGCACTCGGCCCGTCAAGAGGCCAGGCGAGCGTCCAGCCCTGCCCTGAGGCTTTCCGCCCTGGATGCAAGATAATCCTTGTTACCTTGCATCCGGGGCACAGGAAAAGGTAAGTGGAAAGCGGGCCGCAACGGGCCGGGCAAAGGGACGACACAGGTGAAAGGTGGACGCCTGCCGGCAGTGACCGGCGCCACGATGGAGGGCAGGCCGGCGGCGGAGCACCAGGTCTCGGCACCGGTGGCCATCCCGCCGCAGGCCGAGCGAGACGAGCAGCTGCTGGCCCTGTGGCTGTTCGACCGGCCGGAGGAAACCCGGCGCGCCTACGCCGGCGACGTGCGCAGCTTCCTCGCCCACACGGGCAAGCCAATCCAGGCCACCACGCTCGGCGACGTGCAGGGCTTCATCGCAGACCTTGCCGGCCTCGCCCCCGCCAGCCGGGGCCGCAAGCTCTCGGCGGTGAAGTCGCTGTTCGGCTTCGCGCACCGGCTCGGCTACGTGCCGTTCAACGTCGCCGCCCCGGTGCGCCAGCCTCCGCTCAAGCACACGCTGGCCGAACGCATCGTCGCCGAGGCCGAGGTGCACCGGCTGCTGGCGCTGGAGCCGGACCCGCGCAACCGCGCACTGCTCACCGTGCTCTACATCGGCGGCGTGCGCATCAGCGAGGCCGCCGGCCTACGCTGGCGCGACGCGCAGCCGCGCGACGACGCCGGCCAACTCACCGTGTTCGGCAAGGGCGCCAAAACCCGCGCCGTGCTGCTGCCGCGCGCCACCTGGATCCTGCTTGCCGCGCTGCGCGGCGAGGCCGCCCCGGACGCGCCGATGTTTCGCTCCCACCGCGGCGGCCCGCTCGACGCCTCGCAGATCCACCGTGTGGTCAAGGCGGCTGCCCGCCGCGCCGGCCTTCCGCCGGAAGTGTCGGCTCATTGGCTGCGTCACGCCCACGCCAGCCACGCGCTCGACCGCGGCGCGCCGGTCCACCTTGTCCAGGCCACGCTCGGCCACGCCTCCGTCGCCACCACCGGGCGGTACCTGCACGCCAGGCCGTCCGACAGCTCGGCAAAGTACCTCGCGGGATGACAGCAGCACTGCCGCAAAAGACGATGCGTTGCATCTTCTGCCTCCTGGACCGCTTGCCAGCCGCTGAACACGTGTTCCAGTATGCGATCGGCGGCACGCTGGTCATCGACCGGGTTTGCGAAAGCTGCAACTCCTTTCTCGGAAGCAAGGTGGACGCGCGGCTCGTGGACCACCCCCTTGTGGCTTTCCGGCGGTCAAGCCTCGGCCTGCGTGGCACCAGCGGCAAGCTGCCAGACGGTTTGCGCCTCCTGTTCGGCGACCTGACCCTTGCGGGCGACCCGGACGTCAAGCTGCGGGTCAGCACCGATCCCCGGACCGGAGAACCCGACGTCTACAGGTTCTACAGCGTGAGCGAAACGCCGCTCGCGAACGGCAAGGTCGAGCGCCGCGTCGTGGTCGATGCACGAGATGTCAAGCAGCTCCCGACGATCCTGCAGCGTGAGCGGCAACGCGCCGGCCTTGCTTCCTTGTCGAAGCAGGAACTCGACCAGGAAGTCGCTCAGGCCGTGCGCAACACGAGGACGATCGAGAAGGCAGAAGCGATCGCAAGCATCTCGGTCGACCTTGCGGCGTTCCGCAGGGGAATGCTCAAGATCGCCTATGAGCTGGCCTTTCTTTGGCTGGGCGAAGCCTACCTCGATGATCCCATGGCGGCCGTCTTGCGGGATGTCGTCTTCGGCCGCACGGCCGAGCAGGACGCGCAGCTGCATGGGCGCATCGAAATCGGAGCCGACATGCCTGTTTTCCGGTTCTGGGCTGAGCAGCAGGACTGCCACGTCGCATTCAGCGTGGCCCTTGACAGAAGAGTATTGGTCAACCTGCGGGTTTTTGACATCCTGTCAGCCCGCATGGTTGTCACAGAAAAGGCGAGCCGCTACCTGCAGGACCAATTCGATCCACAAAGGGTTCGTTTTCTGCTCATTGACCCGGCTGCATGCGCGATCAGGCACACCTCGTTCGTTGACGAGTTGCAGAAGATCACTGCGCGCCACTCCCAGCGCCCATACGCGTCTTGAGAGCGCCAATAAGGATTGTGGCGGGGCCTCGTTCCACGCGTTCACACAGGCGAGCCTCTGATCGGCAGGCAGAACGTAACCACCAGCGACCCGCGATGACTCTGGCTTGCGAACCATTCCTGACGCTCCGCCGCGCGGCACAGGCGCGGGCGGTACAGACACGGACCGAAGCTTCCCTGCGTCGATCAGGCGGCTGAAGCCTGATGGCGCTCGTATCCATGACGCAGATCCCTGCACGGGCGCTGCCGGCTGTCCACGCCTCCAACTTCGGGATTAGCCGAATGTGGAATGCCGTTGCATACTGGCGCGAGGCGGGCGTTGCCGGGCCGAACCGAAGGCGGGATGATGGCAAGGACGAAGGAGAAGGAAGCTCCCGCGGTGGAGGGCGTGTCGGCGGTGGAGCGTGCGTTGGCGGTGCTGACGGCGTTCCGGCGCGGCGACGGCGCGTTGACCCTTGCGGAGCTGGCCGAGCGCACCGGGCTGGTCAAGAGCACGATCATGCGCCTCGTGGTTTCCCTCCAGCGCTACCGCCTGCTGGCCCGCCTGCCGGACGGCAGCTACCGGCTGGACGCGGAAGCGCTGCGGCTGGGCACGGCCTACCAGCAGGGGTTCTCCCTGGCGGACCACGTCGTGCCCGCGTTGGAGCGGCTGGCGGCCGAAACGGGCGAGACCGCCTCCTTTTACGTGCGCCACGGCGACGAGCGGTTGTGCCTGTTCCGGGCGGAAAGCGAGAAGCCCGTGCGCATGCACGTCCAGCCCGGCGACACCAGGCCGCTCGACGGGTCGGCGTCCGGCCAGATGCTGCGCCTTTCGGACGCCGGCCTGCCGGATGACATGCCCTTGCCGCTGTTCACCTCCGGGGCCACCGACCCGCACGCGGCCTCGCTCGCGATGCCGGTGCATGGCGCCGGGCAGGAACTGGTGGGCGTGCTGCTGCTGTCCGGACCGGTCAGCCGCCTGACCGCGGATCGCGCGGCGGAGATCGGCGGCACCCTCCTGGACGCGGCCACGAAGCTGACGCTGGCCTGCGGAGGCAAGCCGCCGGCCCGCCCCGCCAAGCGCGGCAAGCCGTCGCTGAAGCGGGCCGCGGCGTAGCTTTTCAGGGAAACAGAACGCCGTTTCAATCTGCTTGCCCCCTCCTCTCCGCGTGCCGTAGAACGGCGCCAGGGAGGACGCACATGGACATGATCACACTCGGACGGCGGGCGGCGCTGGCCGGCTGCATCGGCGCCGCGCTGCCCGGTTCGCGCGCGGCCCTCGCGCAAGCGCCGCAGGCCGTGCGCTGGTCGAGCGGCACCGAGGCTCCTCGGACGCCGGCCCCGCCGGGCGCCACCGATTGCCACTTCCACACATACGACCGGCGCTACCCGGCCGCGGCCGGGGCCGCGCTGCTGCCCGACGACGCCTTGCCCGACGACTACCGCGCCTTGCAGCGCCGGCTCGGCACCACCCGCGGCGTCATCATCCAGCCCTCCACATACGGAACCGACAACCGGCTGCAGATCGCGTCGAGGCTGGCGCTCGGCCCGGAGAACTTCCGCGTGGTGGCCGTCGTCGCGGAGGACCTGCCGGATGCCGAGCTGCGGCGGCTGGACGGGCAAGGCGTCCGCGGCGTCCGGTTCAACCTCGGCTTTCCCGGCGTGCTGACGGTGGCCTCGCTCAAGCCGCTCGCTCCGCGGCTGGCCGAACTCGGCTGGACCTGCCAAATCAACATGCGCCCCAAGCAGATCGAGGACAGCGCGGACCTGCTCGCCTCCCTTCCCGGGCGGCTCGTGTTCGACCACCTGGCCCAGGTGCCGCAGCCGGGCGGCCTGGACAGCGCGCCCTACAGGATCATCCGCGGCCTGCTCGACCGCGGCCGGACCTGGGTCAAGCTGTCCGGCCCCTACGTATCCAGCAAGGAGGGTCCGCCCGGCTACGCCGACGCGGGCGCGGTCGCGGCGGCGTACGTGCAGGCCGCGCCCGAGCGGATGGTCTGGGGCAGCGACTGGCCGCACCCGACGGAGCCGAAGGAGCACAAGCCGGACGACGCAAGGCTGTTCGACCTGTTTGCCGGGTGGGTGGGCGGCGACGCCGCATCCAAGCGCATCCTGGTCGACAACCCCGCCGCGCTGTACGGCTTTCCCCCGGTCGCGCCATGACGTTTTTCGCCCCGCCCCGCCGGATCGAGACCGCCGTGTTCACCCGGCTGCCTGACCGGTTCCGCCGCCCGCGCCGCACCGCCTGGGCCGACGCCAACCAGGGCGGGCGGGAGATCGACTGCTTCCTCGAAGGTCCGTCCTTCGACCGGCAGGGGCGGCTCTACGTCACCGACATCCCGCACGGCCGCGTCTTCCGCGTCTCCCCCGACGGCGCGTGGGAGCAGGTGGCGGAGTACGACGGCTGGCCGAACGGGCTGAAGATCCACCGCGACGGCCGCATCCTCATCCCGGACTACAAGCGCGGCATCATGCTGCTGGACCCGGACAGCGGCGCGGTGACGCCGTTCCTGGAAACGGCCGCGTCCGAAAGCTTCAAGGGCGTGAACGACCTGGTGTTCGCGCCGTCGGGCACCCTCTACTTCACGGACCAGGGGCAGACGGGGATGCACGACCCGACGGGCCGGGTCTGGAAGCTGACGCCGGAGGGGCGGCTTTCCTGCTTGGTCAACACCATTCCCAGCCCGAACGGCATCGTCGTCGATCCGGAAGAGTCGTTCCTGCTCGTCGCGGTGACGCGCGCCAACCAGGTCTGGCGCGTGCCGCTGCCCGCCAGCGGCCTGGTCACCAAGGTCGGCATCTTCGCCCACCTGCACGGCGGCCCCGGCGGCCCGGACGGGCTCGCGCTCGATGTGCAGGGCAATCTGCTGGTCTGCCACACCGGCTTCGGCTCGGTCTGGCGGCTCTCGCCGGTGGCGGAGCCCCTGGACCGCATCGTGTCCTGCGCCGGCGCCGGCACCACCAACCTGGCCTTCGGCGGCCCGGACGGGCGCAGCCTGTTCGTCACGGAGAGCCGGACCGGCACCCTGCTGCGCGCGGAGCTGGACGTGCCGGGGCTGCCGATGTTCTCGCACGCCACATGATGGGGGTTGTCCTCCCGGCTCAACGCTGCTGGCGCAGGCAGGCCAGCAAGGCCTGGGCCGGATGGGGCAGCCTGTGGCCGCTGACCAGCTTGGCCTGCGAGCGGCAGGAATAGCCGGTGGCGAGCAGGCGGCCGCTCGCCGCGTGGGCGGCGACGTGGGCGGCCCAGCTCATGGCGAAGATCCGCTCCGACGTGGCGCGGTGCTCCTTCTCGTGCC